>JBKOYV010000432.1:0-18104 GCA_046725585.1 Gemmatimonadota bacterium
GGATTGATGTCGGCCACGCGATCCACTGCATCGTCCTCGGCCGTGGCGAACGCGGCGTCCGAGATCGTGCCGCGCCCGCTGGCAATCCGGCTGTTCGAGTAGAGGACGCCGTCGACGACGTAGAGCGGGTCGAACGAGCCGAGGATCGTGTTGTTCCCGCGCACCTGCATCTGGATGCCGCCGCCCGGGGCCCCGGAGTTCGACTGCAGGTTCACGCCGCTTACGCGCCCAACCAGCGCGTTCTGGATCGTTGGGGCCGGCACGTTGGTGATCGCGTCTCCCGACACCTGGGCCACCGCCGTCGTGGCGCTGCGGCGATCGATCGTCGTGGCCGTGCCCGTCACCACCACGCCTTCGATCTGCAGGACGTCACGCTCGAGGGCGAAGTTCGCCGTGGTCTGCGTCGCGCCGACGTCCTGCATCCCACGCTTGTATCCGATGGCGCGCGCGATGAGCGTCACCTGGCCGGCCGGAACCGTGATCCGGAAATGGCCTTCGTTGCTCGACCGCGTCTCCGCGGTGGAGCCTTCCGCCGAGATGATGGAACCGGCGATCGGGACTGCACCGCCGGCGACGGTCACGGTGCCAGTGATCTCGCGTGTCTGTGCCCGCGCGAGTTGGGGGAATCCCAACGCGAACGCGATGGCGAGAATCGTACGTTCTTTGCGCACGAGGTCCTCCGGGTTGAGTGATTGCCGCCGACAGAGGGATCGGCAGCCATGCTAATAGCGAGGAACGCTGGACAAGTGTCAACCGTGCATGTGCCCGACTGGTCCCGCAGAACACGCGTCTCAGCCCAGACCACCAACTAGCGGTCATGAGGTCACTCGAAACGACCCTGCCTGCGGGTCAGGTCAGTCCCCTCCGGTCGTTCGACCGAGCTCCCGCCAACGGATACCGCGCGCTGGCGAATGGCGGCGAATGGCGTCCGTGGACGTGGCGCCTGACGAGTGGCGCGTCACCCTGCCTGACGAGTACGCGGAGTGGGCACGGCACCGGACAGCGAGCTGCGGTGGACGAGGTCACGCGAGCGCTCGGCCCGGGGCGACACGGCGCAGGTGAAGGTCGTCGTGGACCGGTCGCCGGAACCGATGATCAAGCGCTCTGACCCCTTGATCGGGACCGATTGCGTATAGGGATGAGGCAATCGAATAGAACTCACCGAGAGGCGAACCCGTGCTGGCCGCTGTCCGACTCGTCGACGAAATGGACGAGCAGATGTGGACCCTGCTGCAGCGCAATCTCACAGGGCTCACCGAAGCCGAGGCCGATTGGCGCCCGCACCCGTCGGCGAACAGCGTGCGCTGGATGCTCGGCCACCTCGCATGGTTCGAGGAGTGGGCCCACGACGCTCTGCGGTCGGAGGGACGGTATCTCATCGATCGGGATCCAACAGCCTATCTGGAAGGCACGATTCCCGAGTTGACCGCCCGGTTTGCGGAAGCGCGCACGAGATATCGGGCACGCCTCGCCCAGCTCGACACCTGCGACCTCGATCGCCACCTGAGCTATTTCGGGCGCTACGACGTCTCCGGAATGGATCTCCTGAAGAACCACGCGATGCATCTGGCGGGGCAACGCTTCCAAGTGCGGTACGTCCGGGGTACCTACAGCCGCGCCCACGGAACGCGAAAGGCGGATTTCGATCCGTGGTGACCGCCGATCGTACAGTTCGACGACTTCGCCATTCTGCGCTATTCTAGTAGAACGAATCGACGGTCACCGGACGCGCGCGCCCCGCCTGCCGACGACGACAGGCCCGCGCGAACCGTCGTCGAACGTGGAGGAACCATGTCGGACATGCAGCCGCCGCGAGTCCCACGTCGCGGCTTCCTGGTCCGGTTGTCGCAAGCGACCGCCGCACTCACCGCATTGGTCGGCGACTCCCGTCGGCTCGAGGCTGCGTCGGTGCCTGCCGCTGCCTCAAACGGCAGCGCCGACCCGGACGCGTGGATTGGCCGCCTCAAGGGCCAGCAAAAGGTCATGATTCACGCGCATCAGTACTTCAGTACCGCGCTCGTGGACGCACGGAACATGCTGGCCAACGCGCGTGACAAGTATGGCGTTCCGGAATCGCAGAACAGCATCGCAGTCGTCACGCACGGGCCGGCGATTCAGGGCCTGTTCCGCGATGACGTGTGGCAGAAGCTCGCGTTAGGCGAGTTCTACAAGGTCAACGACCCGAAGACCGCCGCGCCGGCGACCCGGAACATCTACCTCACGCCGCAGGACGGCGAGCCGAGCGACGCGGCAGTGCTGGATCTCATGAAGCGCGGCGTGACGTTCGTCGTCTGCAACGTGGCCGTGACCAACCTCTCGAAGCGTCTCGCGAAGGCGGGAACATCGACTCCCGAGGCGCTGCACGACGAGCTGGCCGCGGGGCTGGTGGAAGGCGCGGTGCTCGTGCCGGACGTCTTCGTGGCGATGCAGCGCGCACAGAAGCGCGGCGTCGCGTACATCTTCACCGACCGGCCGCACTAGCGAACGTTGGCGACGCACGTCGTCCTCGTACATCCGGAGATCCACTGGAACACCGGAAACGCAGGACGCACGTGCCTCGCCGCCGGAGCGACGCTGCATCTCATCGAGCCGCTCGGGTTCTCGCTTCGCGAGCGCGAGGTGAAGCGCGCCGGCCTCGACTACTGGGAGCACGTCGACCTGCGCACGTGGAAGAGCTGGGAGGCCTTCGAGCACGCCCTCCCGACGCTCGGCGACGCGTACTTCTTCTCCACGAAGGCGACCCGAGTGTTCTGGGACGCACCGATCGGCGCATCGAGCGATGTCGTGCTCGTCTTCGGGCGTGAGACGGGCGGGTTGCCGCGCGAGCTTCACGAGCGCTATCGCGATCGATTCGTGACGATGCCGATCCTCTCGCCGCGTGTGCGGTCGCTGAACCTGTCGACGAGCGTCGCGATCGCGGTGTACGAGGTGCTTCGCCAGCGTCGCGCGTCACCCGCCTAGTGGTCGCGTCCGCGGCCAGTGCGCTCCTGCAGCTCGTCGATCTTCTTCGACGCCTCCGCCTTCGTCAGCGACTCGTCGACCTCCTCGCCGGCCTCCTGCGCAAGCGTCTTCAGGTACGACGCCTGTGCGTCGGTCATGGTCTCGTCGCCGGTGACCCACTCGTCAGGGTCCTTCTGCGTGTTGTCCGGCGCATGTTGATCCCGGTCCTGGTTCGACATGCTTCACTCCGCTGCTGATTTTCTCAGGTGTAGCGCCGGTCCGTCGACCGGCGCGATTCGCGTTGCGGGCAGATCAAGTTGCAGGACTTATGCCGATGAAAGGCCGAAGATCGCGATGACGATCCGAACAGTATCGACGGAAAGTCGTTGCCTAACAACTGGTTGATGCGGTGAGACGTGGGTGAAGGGCGAGTGCTAGCCTGATCTCGCGACTGGCGGGCGAAGTTCGGCTACGCCGGCGCGCGCTCCACCAGGCAGCGCTTCACTCAACCATTCAGCCGACGTCTCGAGGCATTGACCATGACGCACATCATCCCCGCCGCGATCCAGCGCACGCGGCGCAGCATCCGGAATGGAATAGCCGGCATTCTCGGAGCGACTGTACTCCTGGGCACGATCGGCTGCTCGGGCAGCGACTCCGCCACCGGACCACGCAACAACAACAAGAACCCCGTCGGGACCTACGCGCTGTTCCAGGTCGATCAGAAGAACATCCCGAGGCAGATCTTCCGCGGACCCATGACGTTCCCCGGCGGCGGCTACTACGACGATTTCGTCTTCACCATCACCGGTGGAGAGCTGATTCTCCAGGACGGCGGCGACATCCACGTCGCGATCGACTACAAGGCGGCGGCGGATGGAGAAGAAGAGGTCAGCGGTACCAGGTCTGCCGACGGCACCTACGAGATTGACGGCAACCAGATCTACATCTCGTCCGGGGACGGCGGCGTCGACGGTTCCTACCGGAACGGCGTCATCACGCTGACGCTCGACCTCATCGGCAACGGAGAATCGCGGACGTACACCTTCCGCTACGTTCCGTGAGACGAGCATTACCTGAGCCGTACTGCTTCCTGAGGTAGACCTCCTTATTAGACCGGTACGGGCGCCGCCGCCCGTACAGGTCCGCGAGCGAGAGCTCGAGGTGCGTGTCATTGAGGTGTCGACGCGTTCGAGCCATTGTTGACCCGTCGCGGTCAAACCCGGCTGCGGCCACTCGACCGTCACTTTCACCTGTTGTCCGATGCGCACCTCACTCGCGCTCGCGCTGCTCGCCTCCGCGACGGCTCCCCTCGTCGCCCAAGCTCCAACACAGCCGCAGACTCCCACTTGGGACGTCACGCAGGCTCGCGGCAAGACGCGTGAGATCGACTTCACGACAACCGAAGGCACCTGGATGTCCGTCGACATCTCCCCCGACGGCACCTGGATCGTCTTCGACCTCCTTGGCCACGTCTATCGGATGCCGGCCGCGGGAGGGGAAGCGACCGCGCTGACGCAGAACAGCGGTGTCGCGCTCAACTACCAGCCGCGCATCTCGCCGGATGGGAAGCTCATCGCATTCATCAGCGACCGGCGCGGGCAGAACAACCTTTGGGTCATGAACGCCGACGGCTCGAATCCGCGGCCGGTGTTCACCGAGCAGAACGTCCGTGTTGCCGAGCCGGCGTGGACGGCGGATGGCAACTTCATCGTCGTTAGGCGGGCGACGGTGGGCGGACAGGGTGGAGGCGAAGGCGGCGGGGCCGGCCTCTGGATGTACGCCAGGGACGGCGGCAGTGGCATCCCGCTCGTCACGCAGGGTCGACCGGAGTTTCCATCGCTCTCGCGCGACGGGAAGTACCTCTACTACCAGGTGGCAGTTACGGAGGGAATCGTCTCCGGGAAGAACGACGTGACCCAGGGATCGCGACAGCTCCGGCGACTCGAGCTCGCGACCGGCCGTGTGTTGATGGTTACCGAGGGGGTATCGGAGCAGCAGTACCAGGGATCGAGCGGAGGCGCGGTTGCACCGCAGGTCTCGCCCGACGGGCGTTGGCTCGCGTTCGGGCGCCGCATCCCTAACGGGACCATCGAGTTCAAGGGGCTGGAGTTCGGGCCGCGCACGGCGCTCTGGCTGCGAGACCTCGAGAGTGGGACCGAGCGCGTGATCATGGACCCCGTCGAGGTCGACATGGCCGAAGGCGGGAAGGTGTCGCGCGTGCTCCCGGGCTACGCATGGACGTCGGACGGCAAGGCGATCGTAATCACGCAGGGCGGGAAGATCCGCCGCCTCGATGTCGCGTCGGGCCGTGTGGAGGAGATCCCGTTCACCGCGAAAGTGCACCGGACGATCTCCGAGCAGGCGCTCGCGGTGCGGACGGTTCGCGACGACACGCTCGACGTGCAGTACCTCCGCTGGGCATCGCGCTCGCCAGACGGGAAGCGCGCGACGTTCGAGGGCGCGGGGAGGGTATGGGTCACCGACGTGCCTAACGGCAAGCCTCGCCGCCTCACGCCGGCATCGTTCTCGATGGTCGAGCTGTCGCCGGCGTGGTCACCCGACGGCCAGTGGATCGCGTTCACGACCTTCGACGACGAGAAGCTGGGGCACGTCTGGAAGGTGCGGGCGGCGGGCGGCGAGCCTGTCCGGCTGACGAAAACGGCCGGCGAGTACCTGCAGCCCGTATGGTCGCCAGACGGCAAGGAGCTGGTCGTCACACGCGGCAACGGCGGGTTCCTCCGGCAGCACTCGATGTCGAACAACACCTGGTATGAGCTTCGTCGCCTCGCCGCGGACGGCAGCTCCGAGCGTCTCATCACCGAGGTGAACCGCCCCTATTCAGCCAGCCGACCGGGGATGCCTCGGCGTCCGATCGTGCAGGCGACGTACGGGCCTAACGGGAGAATCTTTTTCCCGGAGACGCACGGCGCCGCGGCAGCGCGGCAGGGCGCGGCGGCCGAAGTCGCCGGGACGGATTTCGTCTCGGTGAACCGGGACGGCAGCGATCGCAAGGTGCACCTGACGTTCCCGTACGTCGACGAAGCGGCCGTCTCGCCCGATGGGCGATGGCTGCTGTACCAGGAGGGTGACAACGCCTACCTGATCCCGTTCCCCCTCGCCGGCACCGGTGAACAGGAGCCGCGGATCGAGCACGGCCGGAACAGCCGGTTCCCGGTGAAGCAGCTGTCGCTCGAGGGCGGCCTCTTCCCGCATTGGCGCGACAGCGTGACCGCGGAGTTCGCGAGTGGGAATCGCATCGTCACCGTGAACACTCGCACGAACAAGGCGGATACGGTCGCCATCACGCTGCGGCTGCCCAAGCGCGTCCCGGCAGGCACCGTGGCGCTGACCAATGCGCGCATCATCACGATTGAGGATCGCAACGTCATCCCGAGCGGCACTGTCGTGGTGAGGAACGGGCGGATCACCTGCCTGGGCACGTGCGACACGCAGGGAGCGCAGGTGATCGACGCGACCGGCAAGACGATCATGCCGGGGCTCATCGACCTCCATGCGCACCACCATCGCGACCACGAAGGCGTGCTGCCGCGCAAGAACTGGGAATCCGCGATCTACATGGCGTACGGCGTGACGACGACGCTCGACAACTCGATGTGGTCGGGCAACGTGTTTCCGACGGCGCAGATGATCGAGGCGGGGATGATGATCGGCCCGCGCACGTACAGCACCGGCGACCCGCTCTACGCCGGCGATGCGCAGCGGCAGAACGACCTCACGTCGCTCGCCGTCACGGAGCAGAACGTCAGGCGCCTGCAGTCGTGGGGCGCGGTGACGATGAAGCAGTACTCGCAGCCGCGCCGCGACCAGCGCCAGTGGGTCAGCGATGCGGCTCGCCGCTTTGGCCTGCGCGTGACCGCCGAAGGTGGCGACATCGAGTACAACCTGTCGATGATCATGGACGGCCAGACGGGATGGGAGCACCCGTGGGGCAACGTCCCGATCTACGGCGACGTCGCGAAGTTCTTCGGGAAGGCGCACGCGTTCTACAGCCCGACGTTCATGGTCGCGGGACCATCGTCGTGGAACGAGGACTACTGGTACGCCGAGAGCGAGGTGTTCAAGGATCCGAAGCTGCAGGCATGGCTTCCCTGGCAGATGCTCATCCCGCAGACTCGGCGACGGATGCTGCGCCCGGCGACGGACTACAGTTTCCCGCTGCTCGCGCGTGGTCTCGCGGACATCATCGCCGAGGGCGGCTTCGGCACGATCGGCTCCCACGGGCAGCAGCACGGACTCGGCTCCCACTGGGAAGTGTGGATGGCCGCTTCGGCGATGGGGCCGATGGGCGCGCTCGAGGTGGGGACGATCGACGGCGCGCGCTTCATCGGGATCGAGAAGGAGACGGGATCGCTGGCGGTGGGTAAGCTGGGTGACCTGCTCGTGCTCGACGGCAACCCGCTCGACGACATCCGCCATACGCGCGACATCCGGTACGTCATGAAGGGCGGGATCCTCTACGACGGCATGACCCTGGACGAGGTGTGGCCGGCGAAGACGCCGTTCGGGATGCACTGGTGGGTGAATCCCGACGCGCTCAAGGCGGACAAGAAGCCGATCACGCCCCAACCCGAGCGTCCGTGAAGCATCGACAGATGGAAGGTGGCACGACCTTTCACTTCGTCACCGAGGGAATTCATGCGGTGCTCGATCGCGCGCGAAAAGCCGCCGGGGAACGAATGGGTCAAACGCCCCATTCGCCGCGCTCGACCCGGGGCGATTGTTAGGTCGTTCAACCGCGACCTCACCCTGCACCTTCGATGACTCCGTATTCCTATCCCCACACCATCGATGACGGCGCCGGAGAGCGCCTCACGTTTCTCCGGCGTGCACCGGGGAAAACCGGCGACCGCCTGGAGGTGCAGAACGTCGTTGCTCCAGGCTCCGGGCCGCCGATGCACCTGCATCGCTATCAGGACGAGGTGCTCACGGTGCAGAAGGGGCGGATAGGGTTTCAGCGTCCGGGCGAGCAGCCGCAATTCGCCGGGCCGGGCGAGACCGTCGCATTTAAGGCCGGTGAGGCGCACCGGTTCTGGAACGCCGGGCAGGAAGAGCTCGTGTGCACGGGATATATCGAGCCGGCTGACAACATCGAGTTCTTTCTTTCTTCGCTCTTCGAATCGCGAAAGCGAAGCGGTGGTGCGCGCCCGAACCCGCTCGATGTCGCGTACCTCGTGCGTCGATACCGAAGCGAGTTCGGGCTAGCGGCGGTTCCGGTCGCGGTGCAACGGATCGTCTTTCCGCTCTTGGTGGCAGTAGGAACACTCCTACGTCGGTACGGGAGGTATTCTGATGCGCCCGAGCCGGTGCGTCGCTGACGTCCCACGGCACGAGGCGCGATCAGCATTGACGCGCGCCACCTGGCGGCGTAAAGGTGAATACGAAGACGGCGTCCGACGCGGTCGCATCGCGTTAGGCCGTCAGCGTCACCAAAGGTCGATCACCGACACCTTTCCGCTCGACAGCGCGACCAGCGTCAGACCGTCGGGGCTGAGGAACAGCGCGGTCGGCCTGGCGCCGAGGTCGTAGGTATCCTGCACACCGGCATCCGCGAAGCGCACACGGCTCACGCCGCTCGCCGTTGCCCAGAACGCTGATGCGCCGTCGTTCGCGACGACACCGGGCGTCGACGTGCCTGCCGGATTGAAGGCGCCCAGCGAGGCCAGCGACTCGGAGAACAGCGTGTTGTGCACGAGCACGCGCGAGCCGGTGAAGTCCATGGAGACGTTGACGAAGTACATGCTCACCGTGCCGCGCTCGGCCGCCCAGCTGTGCGTGACGGCATCGTATACCAGGCCGCCTAACGGGCAACACGAGTCGTCGATGATCGCCACGGCGCGCTGACGGTTGCCGGAGCGCGCGAGCGGCACGGCTTCGGTCACCGTCACGCGAGACCGCCGTGCACCCGTGGCGAGGTCGTACTCGGCGATCGAACCGCCGTAGCCGCTCCCGGCGAATGTGATCGACACGAGCATCGTGTTGTCGGCCATGACGCGGAGATTCTGCGCAGGCCTCGTGTCGCCAGGCTGCACGACGCGGACCGTGTCCTGCGCCCCCGTGACGAGCGACACGATCCGCACGAAGGGGCCGTTCGCCTGAGCGATCAGGAGCGAGTCGCCACCGGTCGAGAGGTCGATGCCCGACGGAGCGACCGGCATGGCGATGTCGGCGCCGAACGTGCCGGTCGCCATGTCGAGGACCTTCACGGCGTTCGCGCTCGGCACCGAGAGGTAGACGCGCCCGCGCTTCTGATCCACGGCCACATCACGCACCGCCGGCGCGAGCGACGCCGTGATGACACCACGTCGTGGGCGATCCACGACCGTGATGGTCCCCGACACCTGGCGCCGGTTGCCTGACGAGTCCATCGCGAACACGACGAACGAAGGCGTCCCGGCCCACGAGGCGGAGATCGGAATCGTCAGGGTCTGGCTGTAGGTGGACGTCGTGACGTTGGATGAGTCGCCGCCGGATGCGGGCGGAAGCAGCCGGTACCCGACGCGGCCGAAATGATGATTGTCGGACGCATTCACGGTGAGCGTGAGGACGTCGCCCGCCGCGAACGCCGCACCGTTCCGCCCGCCCGAGGTCTGCACCGACAGCGTTGGGGCGGTCACGTCCTTGTAGGCAACGGGCCCCGCGGAGGCGTTCGCTACGTTGCCGGCGAAGTCCGACACATCGGCGGTCGCGCTGATCGCGGTGCCCACCTTCGCGGTCGCGGGAATCTTCACCGCGAGCGTGCGGCTCGTGAACGCCGTGTTCGTGTGGGCGACCGAGTCCACGAGCGAGAACGCGCCGGCCACGCGAATGACCGTGTACTTGAGCCCGACGTTGTCGCCCGCTGACAGCGTCAAGCGAAGGCTGTCGCCCGGCTGCAGCGTCGAGAGGTTCTCCGGGAATGCGAGCGCGATGGTCGGCTTCGAGTTGTCCGACACCGGCACATTGGTCTCACCGGTCCCCGTGCGACCGTTCGCGGCTCGGCCCGTACCGACGATGGTGATCGACCCGTTTGCGACCGTTCGCGGCACCTGAAACACGCGGCTGATAGTGGCGGAACCGTCCCCTTCGACCTGGGCCGAGTCGGCCGCGGTGAACAGCCCCCGCACCTCGACCTTCACCCAGGACAGCTTCTCCCCGACTGGAGGCGTAGCAGTTACCGTGGCCGTGAAGCTCTGCCCCGGAACGAGCGACGTTGGATTGATCGTGGTCGTGATGACGATCGGCGTACCGCCCGGGCCGTTGGGGTCATCGGAGCCGCAGGAGGCAGCAGCGAGCGTACCGGCAATGAGGACGAACCCGCGAGAGGCGAAGCGAATGGCGGGATGCATGGTGAGGTGAGGCGGCGGTCTAACGAGAGCGGTTGAATATAGTGGCGCGCAACGCCACGATATGTGCAGACAGACTGGGACCCATCCGGAGGCACAGGATGACATCGATGACGCCGATCTCGCGAGCTGCGATCGTTGCGGCTCCTCTGCTGGTCGCTGCCGTGTCGCTCGCCCCGACGAGCGTAAGCCGTGTCGGACCATCCGCGCCCAGCGCGATCAGAGCGGCGGAGAACGACATTGCCGGTGTCGTCACCGGGCCAAAGGGCCCGGAAGCCGGCGTGTGGGTCATCGCCGAGACGGCGGAGCTGCCCACGAAGCTCGTGAAGATCGTCGTGACCGATGATCGCGGGCGGTACGTCATCCCCCAGCTCCCGAAGGCAACGTACAGCGTGTGGGTGCGTGGGTACGGGCTGGTGGATTCGCCGAAGCAGCGCGGCACGCCCGGGACGACGATGAACCTCACGGCGGTTCCCGCACCTGACGCGCAGGCGGCGGCGCAGTACTACCCGGCCGGGTACTGGTATTCGCTCATGAAGATACCGGACAAGAGCGAGTTCCCCGGCACCGGCGCGGATGGCAACGGGCTCGCGACGAATCTGACGAGTCAGGCCGCGCTGCTCCGCACGCTCAAGTCCGGCACCTGCACGGCCTGCCACCAGCTCGGCACCATCGGCACCCGGCAATTCCCGCCGTCGTTAGGCAAGTTCTCGTCGTCCGTGGCGGCATGGGACCGGCGCGTGCAGTCCGGCCAGGCCGGCCCGGGGATGACCGGCACCCTCGATCAGCTCGGCCGCCAGCGCCTGCTCGCGATGTTCGCCGACTGGACGGACCGCATCGCGAAGGGCGAGGTGCCGCCAGCGCCGCGACGTCCGCAAGGCATCGAGAGGAACGTCGTCATCACCGAATGGGACTGGGCCGACCCCAAGGCCTACCTGCACGACGTCGTCTCGACCGACCGCCGCAACCCGACGCTCAACGCGAACGGGAAGCTGTACGGCGCCCTCGAGGTGAGCGCGGACTACCTGCCGGTGCTCGATCCCGGGCGTAACGAGGCGAGCAAGGTGCCGCTCACGGTCCGCGACCCGAACACGCCCGCCGCGAACCCGCCGCAGATGATCCAGCCCTCGCCGTACTGGGGCAACGAGCCGATCTGGACGAGCAAGAACAACGTGCACAATCCGATGCTGGACGCCCGCGGCCGCGTGTGGATCACATCCACCGTGCGCCCGCCCGACAACCCCGACGTCTGCAAAGCCGGCTCGCAGCATCCGTCGGCCAAGCTGTTCCCGCTCGCGCGATCGGGGCGTCACCTGGCGATGTACGACCCGAAGACGGGAAAGCTCACGCACATCGGCACGTGTTTCAGCACGCACCACCTCATGTTCGCCGAGGACGCGAACAACACGCTGTGGACGAGCGGCGGCGGGCCCGTGGTGGGGTGGCTCAACACGAAGATGTTCGACGAGACGGGCGATGAAGAAAAGTCACAGGGTTGGACCGCGCTCATTCTCGACACCAACGGCAATGGCAAGCGCGATGACTACGTGGAGCCTAACGCTCCGGTCGACCCGACGAAGGACAAGCGGATCAACACCGGGCTCTACTCCGTGGCCCCTGCGCCCGACGGGTCCATCTGGGGCACGTCGTTAGGCTTCCCGGGCGGGATCGTCCGGCTGACGCCAGGCTCGAACCCGCCGGCCACGGCGTTGGTCGAGTACTACGAGCCGCCGTTCAACAACCCGAAGGCGCCGGTGCAGGGCTTCTCGCCACGTGGCGGCGACGTCGATCGGAACGGCGTGATGTGGGTCGCGCTCGCCAGCGGTCACATGGCCAGCTTCGATCGACGCAAATGCAAGGGTCCTCTCAACGGCCCGACCGCAACCGGGCAGCACTGTCCCGAGGGATGGACGCTGTACCAGGAGCCGCTGCCACAGTTCAAGGGCGTGACGGACCCCGGGAGCGTGGAGGCGAGCTACTACACGTGGGTCGACCAGTTCGACACGTTCGGCCTCGGGAAGAACACGCCGATCAACACCGGCAACGCGTCCGAAGGGCTGCTCGCGCTCAAGGATGGAAAGTTCGTCATCCTGCGCGTGCCGTACCCGATGGGGTTCTACACGAAGTGGATGGACGGGCGGATCGACGACCCTAACGCGGGATGGAAGGGGAAGGGGCTGTGGGCGACGGTGAGCACGCGCGCGCCGTTCCACATGGAAGGCGGGAAGGGAACGACGAGCAAGGTCCTGCATTTCCAGCTGCGACCGGATCCGCTTGCCCGGTAGACGCCGGCGGGAAAGGGAAGCGTCATCGCGGACGCGCGCGCATTACTCCGCGCCGTACATACGACTTCGATGCCAGACGAACCTTGTAGGGGAACAACGATGAAGCGGGTGGGGCGGAAACCGCCGGATAACTGCCTAACGGGTACGACTCCTCACCCACGAGCCAGCGTCGCTACAAAGCCATGATCCGGCCGGTTCCGCGTCATCCGCCAAATCGCTGTTCCCTGAAAGATGTTGCCCGAAACCGGAGTCGTACGCGGTGCGCGGGGTGACCCCCGTGTGTTCGCGGTCGGCGATGACCCTCTTGCACCACTTGACAGTCTAGTGCTCCAGGCGTCATGTTCCGGGACCACTAGATCGTCTAGATATCTGCCTTGCCGACCAAATCGCCATCCCTGTTGCAAGGGACGCTGGATCTCATCGTCCTCCAACTGCTCCGGGCCGAGCCCACCAACGGCTACGAGCTCGCGCAGCGCATCCAGGCCATCTCCCGCGACGTCCTCAACATCAACGCCGGCTCGCTCTACCCCGCACTCTACCGTCTCGAGGCCCGTGATCTGATCCGCGCTTCGTGGGAGGATTCCAAGACGGGTCGCCGGGTCAAGGTTTACTCCGTCACATCGGCCGGGAAAAAAGCGCTCGCGGAGCAGCGAGACGAATGGAGCCGATTCGCGGGGGCACTCGCCGCCATTCTCGAGGTCAGCTGAGTGAGCGCGGTCGGTCGAGCGCGCATGTGGCTGCGCGCCGTGACCATGCGGGGACGCATGGAGCGGGAGATGCGTGAGGAGATGGATGCACACGTCGCTCAGGCCACGGAGCGGTTCGTGGCGCGCGGCATGTCCGATCGGGAGGCGCGATTCGCCGCGCGGCGCGAGTTTGGGAACATGAGCGCGCTCCAGGAGTCCGCTCGCGATGCCCGCGGTGGCGAGTGGGCGGATAGCGTCGCCGCCGATCTCAAGTACGCGCTCCGGTATTTCCTGCGGACGCCGCTCACGGCGATCACGATCGTGCTGACGCTGGCGTTAGGCATTGGCTTCAGCAGCGCCGTGTTCTCCGCGTTGACCGGTGTTCTCACGCGCCCGCCTCGGGCGGTCCCGAACGACCCGGCGCTGGTCAAGATCCGGGGCATTGCCGGTGTTCGCCCCACGGCGAGGCTGCTGTCCTACCCGGAGCTCTCGGCGTACGCCGCCCTGACGGACAAGCTCGCGGCGGTGGTCGGGTGGGTAACGACAGCGGTCATCGTCGACGCCGGCGACCGCGATCTCGGCGTGTTCACCGCGCGCGCACAGTTCGTCACGCCGAACTACTTCCGCACGCTCGGGATCCGCGTTGCCGACGGGCGGGGATTTGCGCAGTCGCGCTTCGCGGAGCTGGCTCCCGCCGAGCTGAGCGCGATCGTCAGCGAGGGACTGGCGACCGAGCAATTCGGTGACGTACGCGGGGCACTCGGCAAGCGTGTGAAGGTGAACGACGTCGAGGTGACCATCATCGGCGTCGCGCCTCATGGCTTCGCCGGCGCCGTCCAGTCGGGCGAGACGCGAATGCTCTGGCTGCCGCTCTCCGCCTGGCAACCGGTGGCGAAGGTGACGGCCCAGGTGTTCACGGACCCTAACGCGGCCTCGTTCGACGCCGCGGCGCGCTTGGAGTCAGGGGTCTCCGTGGCCGACGCGATGGCGGCGGTGAAGGTCGTGGCCGCCCGAGAAAATGCCAGCGCAAACGCGAAGGCCACGCCGACGTCGGTTGCGTCGGCCGACGTCGTGCCCTTGCGCGGGTTGATGGAGCTCGGACGGTACGAGGACGAGATGGGGCCGGGCCAGATCATCTTCCCGGCCATCGCGGTGTTGATCCTGCTCGTGTGTACCACGACGGTGAGCTCGCTCCTCGTCGGCAAGGCGGTCGGGCGGCGCCATGAGATCGGCGTCCGCCTCGCGCTCGGAGCATCGCGGTGGCGCGTCGTCCGCCAACTGTTGACCGAGGTATTGCTCCTCGCACTCATGGGTGGCGCGTTAGGGGTGTGGGTCTTCGGCGCGCTGCTTCGGCTCATCGAAGTCAGCAACGACGGGTTCGACGTCTCACCGAACTGGGAGACGACCGCGTTCATGATCGTGTACGCGGTCGTCACGGCAACGCTCGCCGGGCTCTCGCCGGCACTCCACGCGACGCGCGCCGGTCTCTCCGACGTGCTCAAGGACAGCTCGTCGGCCACCACGCGCCGCTCGCGCCTGCAGGGCACGTTCGTCGTCGCGCAGATCGCGATCGCGCAGCCGATCATGGTGGTCCTGGCGGCAGTCATCATCGACATCGCCAGCAAGATTCCGTCAGCGAACGCTGTCGGGCTGCGAGAACGGATCGTCGTTGCGGACCTCGACGCGCAGATCGGCTTCGCGCTGAACGCGCCGGACAGGATGCCAGCCCTCGTACGGCGTATCGGCGAGCTTCCCGGCGTGGTCAGTGTGCTGCCAGTCGGGTATGGTCAGGGTCGGGCGTTGCTCGAGCTGCCGCGCGAGGCGGCACCCGGTGACTCCTCCTCGCCGCGCTTTCGACACCTCGCGTTGGCGTTCGATGTCCCGCCGGGCTATTTCCGAACGGTCGAAGCCCCAATAGTCCGTGGCCGCGAGTTCGTGCCCAGCGACACGGCGGTGGCCGTCACCCCAGTGATCATCAACGAGCAGCTCGCCACGTCGCTGTTCCAGTCGAGTGATCCAATCGGACGACGCATAACGCGGATGTCGGTCGGGAACGCGTCGCGCGATGAGCGACCGACCGAGCTCGAGGTCGTCGGCGTCGTCAGGATGGAGGCGGAGACGAACTCGCTCAACTATCCGAGCGAGCTGCCTCCCATGTTCGTTCCGTATCGGCGTCAGCAGAACGATGGTCGATTGCTGATTCGGACGGCGGGACCGGCGGAGCCTCTGATCCCAACGGTGATCTCCGTCGTGAGAGATGAGGCTCGCTTGCTCCCCGTTAGGCGGATCGGAACGCTGGCGCACGGCGACCGCGAGCGGCGGAGCTCACGACTCGAGGTGGCGGGCTCGGTCGCCGGGGCTGGGATGATTGCGCTCCTGCTCGCAGCCATTGGCCTCTACGCGATGGTCGGTCTGGCCGTCGGCCAGCGCCGCCGGGAGATCGGCGTTCGAGTAGCACTCGGCGCCAACACGCGTGAGGTGGTGGCGATGTTCTTCCGGGGTGGATTGCGTGTCGCGATGCTCGGTCTGGCGCTTGGATTGCCGCTGAGCGTCGTTGGGCTCGCGATCCTCGCACAGAAGGCGGGCATGGTGTGGATTCAGCTTCCGGTTGCCGGGACGCTCGTCACGCTCGCGGTGGTCTCCGTTGCGGCTGTGGCGAGCTGGCTGCCGGCTCGTCGGGCGGCTCGAGTGGATCCAATGGTCGCCCTGCGTCCGGAGTGACCTGACGTGTCTAGTGCGCCGCTTCCGTCGGCGCGCTCAGTAAGCGAGCGGCGGTCAGCGCATAGATCTGGGCGCTTTCGACAATCCGGTCGATCGGCACGAACTCGTCCGGCCCGTGGGAGACCGTCAGCAGCCCCGGACCGTACGCGAACGCCGGTATGCCACGCTCGGCGTAGAACCGGATCTCGAGGAGGCCGGGGCACAGCTCGAATCGTGCTGCGCGTCCCGTGACGTCGACGATGCTCTGCGCGAGCGCCTGACCGAGTGGCCCGTGCTCGTTGCTGCCTGACGAGCGTCCTTCCTGAATGACCTCGACATCGACGCTCACCGGCCCGCGCACCCGATCGATCGCGTCGAGCAGCCGCTGCTTCTCGGCCTCGAAGTCTTCCTCGGGATTGAAACGGCGGTCTACGGTGAACGAGCACTCGTCAGGCACGGCGTTGAAGTTCGTGCCGCCTTCGGTGCGCCCGCCAAGCATGAGGATCGACCGGCGCGCGATGTCGGGAGCGATGTGATACACGGTCGTGTGGGTCTCGACTTCGTGCTTGAGCTCGAGCAACGCCTGGGCGACGGCAAGCATCCCTTCGAACGCATTGACGCCTTCGTGCTGTCGTCCCACATGGGCGGTCTTCCCGCGCGCCGTCACGCGAAGGGTGATCGCCCCGCGGTTGGCGTTCCAGACGAGCCCGCCGGTCGGCTCAGGGGTCAACATCCCGACGCCGTTGGCGCCGAGGATTCCCCGGACGACGAGGTCGCGCGATCCGCGCGGGCCAGCCGTCTCCTCGTCAGGCACGAACACGAGTCCAACTCGCCCGTCGTCGAGTGCGCCGTGCTCGCGAAGCGCCTTGGCGGCGTAGATCATGGCGGCGAGCCCGCTCTTCATGTCCGACGAACCGCGGCCGACGATCGTTTTCCCGTGCAATGTCGGCGTGAACTGGTCGGGCCGCTGGGCCGGCACCACGTCGTAATGACCGCTGAAGTACAAGGTGCGCGTTCCGCGACCAATGAAGCTCAGGACGCAATCGCCTTCGACCCGTGTCTCGTCGAAACCCAGCGCGCGGAGGCGCGACGTGAGGAACGCGACGGTGTCGTGATAGCTCACGCCGGGCGGGTTCTCCGTCGGGATCGCGACGAGCTCGCGAGTCAGCTCGACCATTGCATCGCGATCCTGCGCTACTGCTTCCACGAGCGCTTCATTCGTGCTTGCCATGTGGCGGAATCTCCAGCAATGGCAGGCACGACGCCACTCCCCCTCCTCCTACTCGCCCTTTAGCGCCTCCGTCGGCTGAATGCGGAGCGCACGCCGCGCGGGCCCTAACGCGGCGACGACCCCGACAGCGGCCATGAGCGCGGCCACGGCCACGAGAAGGATCCCATCCTCGGCGGCCAATACACCACCGCCAGCGCCCCACTGCAACGCACCTGCGCTCGTCGTGCCGATCGCGATTCCCCCGGCGATCTGCCCCGCCGCCCGCCGCAGGACGCTGCCGAGCACGCGTCTCTGGTCGGCACCTAACGCGGCCCGGATCCCGATCTCGCGCCGCCGGCGCGTGATCGTGAACGACATTAGTGCGTAGATACCCCCCGCCGAGAGGAGAACGACGCTCAGCGTCTCCAGCACGATGGCGGCGAAGATGAATCGGTCGAGCGCCCGCTCGATATTCTGGCCTGGTCCATCGAGCCGTGTCATGCCGTCCATCCGCAGCATTGGGTCGACGGCCACGGAGAGATCGCGAAGGCGGCCGGCGAAGGTCGTCGGCTCGGCCCCTCGCACATGGATGGCGAGCGTCACGGGATGTACCGCGCCTGGAAGCAGCGGGTAGTATATCTTCGGTTGAAGCGTCTTCGAATCGAGCGCTTGCGGAAAGTCGGGCACGACGCCGACGATCTCGTACCATGGCCCGGGCGGAACCGTATCGCCCGAAGTGCCGCCACGCTTCGTCACCGGCCGCACCCGGCGCCCAAGCGCATCGGCGCCACCCAGCACCTGTTGCACGAACGATCGGTTGACGATCACCGCCGTCGTCGCGGGGGAGAGGTCCGCCGGCTGGAATCCTCGGCCGGCAAGGATGGGCACATCGAAGGCGTCGAAGAAATCGAGGTCCACTCGCCCGACTCCGACGAGA
>JBKOYV010000376.1:0-32563 GCA_046725585.1 Gemmatimonadota bacterium
CTCCGCGAGATCGCCAACGGCGTCGTAGCACTCGGCGAAGAGCCACTCCGGGACGGAGGCTTCCTCCATCGCCCAGCCCGCGAGCCGCCTGACGGGAACGAGGCGCTTGGGCCGGCCACCGCTCAGGAACCACACCGCCCATGCGGCGTCCGCGGGGTCGGCCGAACGAAAGTACTCGACCATTGCGTCGACCTTCTCGTTCGTCCGCGTCGTCTCGTCGATCGCCGCGAAAAACAAAGCGAACCGCCTCACGCCGTGATCTCCTCGCCGGGGACTTCCACGGGGTCCGTGTCTTCCTCCCCCTTCCACTGGCTCGCGACCGCCCGCGCGTCGACGCCTCGCTCGGTGAGCCACCTAACGAGTGGCTCCCGGGTGCCGTGAGTGACCCACACGTGTTCGGCACCGGTGGCCTCGACCGTCGCGAGCAGCGAGGGCCAATCGACGTGATCGGAGAGCACGAAGCCGCGATCCACGGCTCGACGACGCCGTGCGCCGCGGACGCGCATCCACCCCGATGCGAAGCCGGTCGAGATGGTGCCGAATCGCCTGATCCACAGACTCCCGGCCGCCGATGGAGGCGCGACAATGAGACTGCCGGCGAAGTCGTGACCACGCGGCATCTCGCTCGCGTACCGTGTGTCCGCGAGCCTGACGCCGGCGCGGCGGTAATCCCGGTTGAGCCGCTCGACCGCGCCATGCGTGTAGACCGGGCCGATGTCGGCGTCCGCGAGGCCGGCGAGCAGCCGCTGGGCCTTGCCGAGCGCGTATCCGAACAGCAGGGACGCTCGGCCGTGGTCGCGGTTGCCGCGCCACCACGCGCGGATCGCGTCGAAGACCTCCCGATCCGGCGGCCATCGATAGATGGGCAGCCCGAACGTGCTCTCTGTGATGAACGTGTGACAACGCACGAGCTCGAACGCCGTGCACGTCGGGTCGGGCTGCGTCTTGTAATCGCCCGACGCAACCCACACCTCACCGCGATGCTCCACGCGCACCTGGGCGGACCCGAGAATGTGACCGGCCGGGTGGAGTGAGACGCGCACGCCGCTCAAGTCGACGGCTTCGCCATAATCGACGGCACGGATCGTCGCGCCGGCTCCCAGCCGCGTGCGGAGCACCTCGGCGCCTTCGCGCGACCCGAGGTAGCGATCCGAGCCCCACCGGGCGTGGTCACCGTGACCGTGCGTGATGACCGCTCGCTCGACCGGTTGCCACGGATCGATGTAGAAATCGCCGGCCTCGCAGTACAGGCCGCGCTCGGCCAACCTTAGCAGCGTCATGCAGCTAAACTTGTCGGGATGAAACTGCTCGTGCTTGGCGCGTCCGGCGTAACGGGAGGCTGGCTGACTCGGCTGTCGGCTCAGGCGGGCCACCAGGTGACGGCGCTCGTGAGACCGGGCGCCGCATTCGTTGCTCCCGCCAACGTGCACGTGATACGGGGTGAGGTGCTCGACGCGGCTACGCTCGCTGGGGCCGTGGACGGACAGGACGCTGTCGCCTCGTGCCTCGGGATCCGCCGGGCAGGCAAGGCGCCGTGGTCGGCGCTGCTGTCGCCGCCGGATCTCATGGCGCGGGTTGCCGCGCTGCTGGTGCGCGTCATGGTCGGCGCCGGCGTGCGACGCGTGGTCGCGATCAGCGCCGGGGGCGTGGCCGAGAGCGTCACGCAGTGCTCCGCGGTTATCAGGTGGATGACGGGTGCCGGCACCATTGGGGCCGCCTATCGAGACCTCGCGGAGATGGAGCGGCAGCTCTCGGCGAGCCGGCTCGACTGGCTGGCAGTGCGCCCGGTCACGCTCATGAACGGGCAGCCTACCGGGTACGCGGGCAGGGTCGATCGCTATGGCCTCTTCTCGATCGTGCGCCGCTCGGACGTCGCGGCGTGGATGCTTGGCGCTCTTTCCCGGCCAACACCGTATGTCGAGCAGACTGTGTTGTTGGGAACGCGGCATCGGGAATCGGGAATCGGGAATCGGGAATCGGGAATAGAGGGAACCGGGAGGCAGCGCGCCGGAGGCGTCGCTGCCGGGAGCGCGCGAAGCGCGCCGCCGATTCCCGTCTCCCGCACTTGTGCCCGCATCTTGCTCCGATCGGGTCGATTAATCGCTTTCCAGAGAGAAATGCCCGAACAGACTGATAGCGGTCGCTCGGCGCCCGGCAACGGCGACGAGAGGTCGCGCGCAGAGCGCTCGGGCGCGACGGGGCAAACTTCCGGCACCGACAAGCGCTCTGGCCTCGCCGCGCTTGCCGCGAGCGAAGCGCGGTATCGTCTCGCCGTCGATGCGGCGCGACTCGGAACGTGGGCGTGGGACGTCGAGACCGACGTCGCAACGTTCGACGATCGAGTCCGCGAGCTGCTCGGCCTCAGCGACGAGAACGCGCGGTTGCGCGCGAGCATCATCGAATCGCGCATCCATCCCGAGGACCGCGAGCGACTGAACGCCAGCCTGATGAGCGCGGCCGACCCGAGCGGTGACGGCCGCTTTCAGGGCGAGTATCGCATCGCGCGGCCCGATGGCAGCGAGTCTTGGGTCCTTGCGCTCGGACGGATGCACTTCTCCGCCGAAGGCAAGGGGCGGCAGGCAGCGCAGCTCATTGGGACGGTGCTCGACATCACCGAGCAGAAACGCGCCGAGGCGCGCCAGCGGCTGCTCGCGAAGCTCGGCGCCGAGCTGCTCGTCACGGCCGATGAGAACGTCGCGCTGCAACAGCTGGCCGACGCGGCCGTCCCCGATCTCGCGGACTGGGCGATCGTCGATGTACTCGACGTGGACGGCAAGCCACGTCGAGTCGCGATGGCGCACGCGGAACCCGCGAAGCTCGCGGTCATGCGCGAGCTGGCCGATCGATACCCGCCGGATTCTGCGCGTCCCACGCTCGGTCGCGAGGCGCTGGCCACCGGTCGTCCGCAGCTGTACGCGCGCATTGACGACGCGTTTCTTGGCGCGATCACCCGCGACGCGGAGCACGGGCAGCTCGGGCGAGCGATGGGAATGCGCTCGGCGATGGTGGTGCCGCTGCAGACCCGCGAGGGGGCGTTCGGCGTCGCAGCGTTCGGGTCGGGCCGCCGGTCGTTCACCCCAGACGATCTGCTCGTCGCCGAGGAGATCGGCCGGCGCGCCTCGCTGGCGGTGGAGAACGCGCGACTCGTCGCCGAGGCAAAGCGCGCGCAGGGTGCAGCGGAGCGTGCCGCCAGCCGGACGGCTCGACTTCAGGCACTGAGCGCCGCGCTGGCCTCGGCGCTGACGCCTAACGATGTCTTGACGGCGTCCGTGCGCGAGGGCATCGCCGCCATCGGCGCGGACGCGGGGGTGCTCGTGCTCCTGGATCCCGCGGGGACGACGCTGGAGGTCGTGGAAGCGCGCGGATACGACGCCTCGAGGCTCGCGCGATGGCGGCGGTTCCCCGTGGACACCAGGGTCCCGATTGCCGATGCGGTGCGCTCGGGCGAGCTCGTGGTCCTCGAGACGCCTGACGATCGCGAGCGCCTCTACCCGGGGATCGATGGAGGGCTGGCGGTCACGTATCCCGCGTCGATCTCCGTGCCGCTGGTGGCAGAGGGGCGCAGCTTCGGCGCGTTAGGCCTGAGCTTTCACGAGCCGATCCGGTCCACGCCGGAGGATCGCGAGGTCCTCCTTGCCGTCGCGCGGCAATGTGCCCAGGCGCTGCGGCGCGCCGTGCTGTACGACGCCGAGGGCGTGGCGCGAGCATCGGCCGAGGAGGCCGGGCAGCGTCTCAAGTTCCTCGCCGACGCCAGCGCTGCGCTCGCGTCACTCGACTACGAGACGACGCTCCAGCGGGTGGCGCAGCTCGCGGTCCCTTCGTTCGCCGACTTCGTCATGATCGACCTGCTCGACGACGCGGGGGCGATTCAGCGCGTGGCGTACGCGCACGTAGATCCGGCGAAGAGGCCGCTGCTGGAGGAGACGGCTCGCTTCTACCCGAGCGCGAGCCACGAGGACCACCCGTCGCGCGAGCCGCTCGAGAAGGGGGAGCCGATCCTCGTCGCGGAGATCGACGAGGACTGGACTCGGCGACTGGCGAGAAACCCGGCGCACCTGGCGGTCGTTCGCGACCTGCATCCGGTGTCGGCGATCATGGCGCCGCTGTCGGCACGCGGGCACACGTTAGGCCTCATGACGTTCGCCTGCTCGGAAACCGCGCGCCGTTACGACGCGGCGGACGTCTCGCTCGCGGGCGAGGTCGCGCAGCGGGCGGCGGTGGCCGTTGACAACGCCCGGCTATATCGCGAGAGCGAGATCGCGCGGCACGAAGCGGAGGCCGCGAGTCGGGCCAAGGGCCAGTTTCTCGCGGTCATGAGCCACGAGCTGCGGACACCGCTCAACGCGATCCTCGGGTACAGCGAGCTGGTGGAGATGGGCGTGCACGGTCCCGTCTCGGACGCGCAGCGTGAGGCGATGGCGCGGATTCGTCGCAGCGGACAGCACCTGTTGTCGCTCGTCAACAACGTGCTGAATCTCGAGCGGTCGGAGGCGAACGGTCTCGAGACGGAGTTCGCGACGCTGCCGGTCGCACAGCTGTTCGAGGATGCGAGCACGCTGACGCGGCCGCAGGCGGACGCGAAGGGGATCACGCTGTCGGTCCAGACGGCGCCGGCCGGACTGAGCGTGCTGGGCGAGCGGGACAAGGCGAGCCAGGTGCTGGTGAACCTGCTGTCCAACGCAGTGAAGTTCACGCCGTCAGGCGGGCGGATCGACCTGGGCTACGAGGCCACAGGCGACTCGGTGACGCTTCGCGTGTCCGATTCGGGGGTGGGAATTCCGGCGGACTCGTTGAACCGGATCTTCGAGCCGTTCGTGCAGCTCGACAGCGGCCTAACGCGCCGTGCGGAAGGGGCGGGGCTCGGGCTGGCGATCAGCCGACGGCTCGCGCGGCTCATGGGGGGAGACCTCACCGTAGAAAGTGAGGTAGGCAAAGGATCCACGTTCGCGTTCACGCTCGTTCGAGTCGCGTAGCTGCGTGCTGCAGGCAGCTGCTCGCTGGTGGCCGACGGCTGCGGGCTACTGCCGCTTGCTGCGAGCTGCTGCTATTAGCCCAACGAGCCCGACCGGGACGGCTAGTCATCAGTACTCAGTCAGACGTGCCGAGTCCCAGTCCCTAGTCCCCAGTCCCGAGTGACGGCTCCTTGTGAATCGGATCGACCCAATAGACCGTCTCGGGGTTCTCCACTGCCGGGATGTCGAGGTTCACCACCACGGCTTCCTGGTCGCTACGCACCAGCACGCACTCGAGCGGCTCGTCGGGCGCCGCGTTGATCTCCTGGTGCGGCACATACGGGGGTACGTAGATGAAGTCGCCCGGGCCGGCCTCCGCAACGTACTCGAGACGCTCGCCCCACCGCATGCGCGCGCGGCCGCGCACGACGTAGATCACGCTCTCGAGCGCGCCGTGGTGATGGGCGCCGGTCTTCGCGTCGGGTTTGATCGTGACCGTGCCGGCCCAGATCTTCTGCGCGCCCGTGCGCGCGTGCGTGATCGCGGCCGCGCGAGTCATGCCCATCGTCTGCGGCGTGTTCAGGTCGAGCTCATTGGCGTGCACGATCCGCACGCCGTGATGCTTCCAGTCGTGATGCGATTCCGTTTCCATGGCGCTCACTTCTGCTTGTGGACTACCCCGCCCTTCATAACGAACGTCACCCGTTCGAGCTCGCGAATGTCCGTAAGAGGATCGCCGTCGACCGCCACGATGTCGGCGAAACGACCCGCCTGCACTGAGCCGACGCGATCCGACCATCCAAGCAAGTCCGCGGCGTTCACGGTCGCCGTCTGAATCGCCTGCATCGGCGTCAGGCCCCACTCGACCATCTTCGCGAACTGTTTGCCATTCCAGCCGTGTGGGTAGACGCCAGAGTCGGTGCCGTAGGCGAGCTTCGCACCGGCCTGCACCGCCTTGCGAAAATTCTCGCGCTGCGTGCGGCCGACCTTCGCTTCCTTGTCGAGGATCTTCTGTGGATACCCGAGGCGCTTGTACTCGCTCATGATGTAATCGTCGTTGTAGATGTCCATGACGAGATACGTGCCGCGGGCCTTGGCGAGGGCAATGCCTTCGTCGTCGATGAGGCTCGCGTGCTCGACCGACGCCACGCCTGCCTTGATCGCGCGCTTGATCGCTTCGGCGCCGTGCGCGTGGGCGGCGACCTTGCGGCCCCACATCGCGGCCTCCTCGACGACGGCGTTCATCTCCTCCTGTGAATACTGCGGCGCCCCGACCGATTCCTCCTCGGAGAGCACGCCCGCCGACGCGATCATCTTGATGACGTCGGCGCCGTTCTTCACCTCGAGCCTAACGAGCTTGCGGATGGCGTCGACGCCGTCGGCAACGCCGGAGAACGTGTTGAACTTGAGGTAGGGCGAGAAGCCGCTCAGGTCGTTGTGGCCGCCAGTGGAACCGACGGCGAGCGTCGCGGCCTGAATGCGCGGGCCGGGCACATCGCCTCGCTCGATGGCGTTGCGCAGCGCGACGTCGACGAACTCTCCGGACCCGACGTCGCGAATGGTCGTGAATCCTGCCTCGAGCGTGCGCTTCGCGTAGACGTGCGCTGTCACCGCGACGTCGATCGGGCTCCGCCGGAAGATGTCCTGGTAGTAGTCGGACGGCTGGGACGTGACGTGCGTGTGGCAGTCGATGAACCCCGGCAGCACCGTGGAGCGGCTCAGGTCGATGACGCGCGCGTTCGCCGGAATCGTTAGGCCGGCGCCAACGGCGGTGATGCGGTCGCCATCGATGAGGATGATCGCGTTCGCGATGGGCGGACCGCCGCGCCCGTCGATGAGGCGGCCGGCACGAATGGCGATGTGTATGCTGCTGTCGGCCTTCTGCGCCGTGGCGGGAGCAGCGGCGACGCAGAGCGTCAGGACGAGAGCGGCGTAACGTGTCCGCATGGACGATGATGAGGGCTGAATGACTGAACCTCGGACGTGCTCAAGCTGAGGTGCCGAGATGAGGCGTGCAAGAATAGGATGTCAGCGAGCCCTGTACGGGAGTTGATCGTGGGGCGTGATTCCTTGCGACCCTTCTGTCACGCCGAGCAGATTATGGCCATGCCCGCGCGCGCGCCGCACCGTCCGTGGACGGAAGAGGAGTTCTACACCGCGCGAGACGCCGCACCTCCTGGCGAGCGGTGGGAGCTGGTGGATGGCGAGGTGCTGGTGACGCCGGCGCCTCACTGGATGCACCAGCGCATCATCGGCCGGTTGTTCGAGCTCATCGCCGCGTACGTTCGCGCATGCGCACTCGGCGAGGCGTTCCTCTCACCGCTCGACGTCAAGCTGGAGCCCGGGCTGGTGCTGCAACCCGACCTGCTTGTCGTACCGGCTGGAGAGCTCCGGCGTCGTGCCGACACCGTGCGCCGACTGCTCCTCGCCGTCGAGATCGTGTCACCGAGCTCGGCACGTCACGACCGCGTGAGGAAGCGCCCACACTACCAACGGAACCGCGTCCCCGAGTATTGGATCGTCGACGACATGTCGCAGACGATCGAGCGCTGGACTCCGGACGACGACCGACCCGAGCTCTTAGCCGAGCGGCTGGTGTGGCATCCCGCGGGCGCGCCTGACCCCTTCGTGCTCGACCTCCCCCAGTTTTTCAAAGAAGGCGCGGCGGAGGACTAAAGCCCAACCGCGAATCGCCGCGACCGGCATTGGACAGCACCAGCCGGGGCCTGTAACATCTCCGGCATCGCCCTTTGCCGGAGTCTCGAAAATGCCTCGCCTAGGTCTCTCCGTCGCACTGCTCGCGGTCATCCCGGCGACACTCGCTGCGCAGGAGAAGAAAGCCGACACGCTCCTCACCGTCGAGAAATACCTCGACTTCGAGCAGGTCGCCGAACCGCGCGTCTCGCCCGACGGGTCGCAGATCATCTACACGCGCCGGTGGGTGAACAAGCTCGAGGACCGGTTCGAGCCCTCGCTCTGGATCATGAACGCCGACGGGTCGAAGAACCGCTTCCTGACGAACGGCGGAAGCGCCGTCTGGTCGCCCGATGGGACGCGCATCGCCTACCTCGCCGATGGCAAGCCGTCGGGCACGCAGATATTCGTTAGGTGGATGGACGCCGAGGGCGCCACGTCGCAGGTCACGACGCTCACCGACGGGCCGTCGGACATCCGCTGGTCGCCGGACGGCAAATGGATCGGGTTCAGCGCCGTGGTCCCCAAGCAGGTGTCGTGGAAGATCGACATGCCCGAGGCGCCGAAGGGCGCGAAGTGGACCGGCGACCCACGCGTCGTCCAGTCGTTCCATTTCCGACAGGACCGCCGCGGCTACATGGAGCCGGGGTTCCGCCATCTCTTCCTCGTTCCCGGCGACGGCGGCACGCCGCGCCAGATCACCAAGGGCGACTTCAACCTTGGCGCGCGGTTCGATGGGCTCGACGGCGCGGTAGGGTGGGACTGGATGCCCGACGGCAAGACGATCATCGCCGACGGGCTGGCGGACACCACGAGCGACATGAACTACCGCAACTCGAACCTGTATTCGATCGACGTGGCCACGGGCTCCATGAAGCGGCTCAGCTCCGCGGACGGCTTGTGGTCGTCACCGGTCGTGTCGCCCGACGGGAAGCACATCGCCTACAGCGGCTACACGCAGGTGAAGGACAGCTACCACACGGCCGAGCTGTACGTCATGAACGCCGACGGCAGTGGGACCAAGAAGTGGTCCGGCGACCTCGATCGCGACGTCGGCGACATCACGTGGGCGCCCGACGGCGGCGGCGTGTATTTCGTGGCTGCCGACAGCGGGACCTCGAACCTGTACTTCGCGCCTAACGCCGGTGCGCCGCGGCTCGTCACGACCGGGACGCACCAGCTCAACACGTTCTCGATGTCGAAGAGCGGGAAGGCGGCGGCGATCCGGAGCAGCTACCAGACGCCGGCCGACATCGTCCGCATCGGCCTGGCGCGGACCGGGCCGGCCGAGATCACCCAGCTCACGCGCGTCAACGACGACGTGCTCGCGCGGGTCAAGCTCGGGACGGTGGAGCGCGTGCGGTACACGTCCACCGGCAACACGATGGTAGACGGCTGGGTCGTCAAGCCGCCCAACTTCGACCCGTCGAAGAAGTACCCGCTCCTCATGGAGATCCACGGCGGGCCGCACGGCGCCTACGGCGTGGGCTTCAATTACCAGTTCCAGAACTTCGCCGCGAACAACTACGTGGTGCTGTACACGAACCCGCGCGGCTCGACGGGATACGGCAGCGCGTTCGGCAACGCGATCATGCACGCCTACCCGAGCGTCGACTACGATGACCTGATGGCGGGTGTGAACGCGGTCGTGAACAAGGGCTACGTGGACACGACGCGCATGTACGTCGGTGGGTGCTCGGGCGGTGGCGTGCTCTCGAGCTGGGTGATCGGCCACACGAACCGCTTCGCGGCCGCGGCGGTGCGATGCCCCGTGATCGACTGGCTGAGCTTCGCCGGCCAGACGGACATTCCATTCTTCACGTACAACTTCTTCGACGCGCCGTTCTGGGAGAAGCCGGAGCAGTGGCTCAAGCAGTCGCCGCTCATGTACGTGGGGAACGTCACGACGCCGACGGTGGTGATGACGGGCGTGCTCGACATGCGGACGCCGATGCCGCAGAGCGAGGAGTATTACGCAGCCCTGAAGATGCGTGGGGTCCCATCAGCACTCATCAGGTTCGAGGGTGAGTACCACGGCACGGGCTCGAAGCCGTCCAACTTCATGCGTACGCAGCTCTACATGATGAGCTGGTACAATCGCTGGCGGCGCACCGGCTCAGCCGTTACCACCGCCATGGAATAGCGCGGCAGCGACCCTATCAAAGGGGTCAGTGTCGTTTGAATTTCAAGCGACTCTGACCCCTTTTGATTCCCTCGCCCGAAGAAACAGCAATCACCGTTTCCCACCAAGCCCGGCCGGGCGGCCGGAGATTTGCGCCTCCGGCAGGCATGACTCCGCTGACTCTCGTTACTCGGTGCGTGCTGGCAGCGGGCACGGCCGCAACGCTGGGGTGCGGCTCGTCGGCGCGCCTCCCCGTCTCCGCCGGCACCGGCCCTGCGCCGACGATCCCCGAACCAAGCACATCGCTCATCCCGGTCATCCACGTCGTGGACGCCAAGGGCTGGCCGGCCGGTGCCCAACCGACCGGCGCCGCGGGTACCACCGTCAGCGCCTTCGCCCGCGGCCTGAGCCATCCACGCTGGCTCTACGTCCTGCCTAACGGCGACGTGCTCGTCGCCGAGACGAACGCGCCCAAGCGCCCCGACGACAACAAGGGGATCAAGGGCTGGTTCTTCAAGCACTATCAGAAGAAGGCCGGCGGGGCCGTGCCGAGCGCGAACCGGATCACGCTGCTGCGGGACGCCGACGGCGATGGTGTCGCCGAGACGCAAGCGGTCTTCCTCTCCGGTCTCAACGCGCCCTTCGGCATGGCGCTCGTCGGCAACACGTTCTACGTGGCGAACACGGATGCCGTCGTGCGATTCCCGTACACCACCGGCGCGACGCACATCGCCGAGCCCGGCGTGAAGGTCGTGGATCTACCGGCGGGACCGCTGAACCATCACTGGACGAAGAGCCTCATCGCGAGCCCCGACGGCTCGCGGCTGTATGTGGGCGTGGGATCGAACAGCAACGCGGCCGAACACGGCATCGCCAAGGAGGCCGAGCGCGCGGCGGTCTGGGAGATCGACCCCGCGACGGGGAGCCATCGCGTGTTCGCCTCCGGACTGCGCAACCCGGTAGGCCTCGCGTGGGAGCCGGAGCGCGGCATGCTCTGGGTCTCCGTGAACGAGCGCGACGAGCTCGGAAGCGATCTCGTGCCCGACTACATGACATCGCTGCGCGACGGTGGCTTCTACGGGTTCCCGTACAGCTACTTCGGCCAGCACGTGGACAAGCGCGTCAAGCCGAAGCGCCCGGACCTCGTCGCGTCGGCGATCGTGCCGGACTATGCGCTCGGGCCGCACACCGCATCGTTAGGCCTGGCCTGGTCGGAATCGAATGCGCTGCCGGCGCCTTTCAGCCACGGGATGTTCGTGGGCCAGCACGGGTCGTGGAACCGGAAGCCGCGCAGCGGCTACGAGGTTGTCTTCGTGCCGTTCACGGAGGGCATGCCGTCCGGACCGCCCATTGACGTGCTGACGGGGTTCGTGACTGCGAACGGGGACGCGTTAGGCCGACCCGTTGGGGTCGCGATCGACGCACGCGGTGGCCTGCTCGTCGCCGATGATGTGGGGAACACCATCTGGCGCGTGGGCGGGAGACAGGCAGCCACCCGTTAGGACTTGTCGCTCCCGGGCTCCGCGAGATCGCTGATAGCCGGCCCGTTCAGGACCCGGCCGTAGGCGTCGAACCGGGAGCCGTGACACGGACAGTCCCACGTCTTCTCGACCGAGTTCCAGTCGACGATGCAGAAGAGATGTGGGCACACCGCCGAGTGGATGTGGAGCGCGCCGGCGGCGTCGCGATAAACGGCGAACTTCTTGGCGCCGTCGCGCATCACGGCACCGGTCCCGGGCTTCACTTCATCGGGTGACGACACCTCGCCTGGCGTCACCCAGTCGGCGTACTGGGCGGCGACGTTGATGTTCTCCTTCACGAACTCGGGCGCCGACCGCAGCGTCTTGCGCGCCGGGTCGTAGAGCTTCTCCCAGCGATTCTCGACGCCGAGGATGAGATCCGAAATCAGCATGCCGGCGATCGTGCCGTGCGTCATCCCGTTACCCGAGTCGCCCGTCGCGATGTAGACGTTCTCGTCGCCCGGGTTCCTGCCGATGAACGCCATGTAGTCGTTAGGCTCGAGCACCTGGCCCGACCAGCGAAACGCGATGTCGCCGGCCATCGGGAAGTGCCGGCGCGTCCACTCGAGCAGCCGGCCGAACCGGATCTCGAGGTCCTCCGCCTGTCCCGTCTTGTGGTCTTCCCCGCCGACGATGAGCAGCAGCTCGCCGTCGGTACCGTTGGCGAGTCGCACGTAGTGGTACGGGTTCTCAGTGTCCCAGTAGAGCCCGCGCGGGACCGCGCCTCGCTGAATGCCCACGCCGATGACGTAGGTGCGATACGCCGCCTGTTTCGTGTGCATCGTCACCCAGTCGTTCACCGGCGAGTTCGTCGCGAACACGACGACGTCGGCGGTTACGGTGTGCTTGTCCGACGTCTTCACCTGCGGGCGCCGTGGCTTTTTCTCGAACTCGGCCACGTGGGAGCCGCAGTAGATCCGGCCGCCGCGCCTAACGAGCGCCTTCGCCAGCCCCGCCAGGTACTTGAGGGGATGGAACTGCGCCTGGTTCGGGAACCGGAGCGCACCGGGGGCGTTGAACGGAACTCCCGGCACGCCGCCCACGCGCTCCGCCACCGCGCCCGCCCGCCGCGCCGCGGCAGCCTCGGCGTCGATGAGCTTCGTATCCTCCGGCTTTGCCGCGAACCAGTAGCCATCCACGCGTTCGAGCTCGCAATCGATGTGCTCCTCGCGGCAGATCGCTTCGATGCGATCGACGGCCGAGTGATGGCTCTCGGCGGCGAGGCGCGCGCCGTCGCGGCCGTGGAGCTTCTCGATCTCGACGTAGTAATCGTCGAGCGCCCAGGAGAGATGTGCCGTGGTGCGCCCGGTCTCGCCGCCGCCGACCGGCCCGTCATCGAGCACGATCACGTGCTTCCCAGCACGGGCGAGCGTATAGGCCGTCGTGAGCCCGGCTATCCCTGCGCCGACGATGCACACCTCGCACTCGGCGTCTTCGGCAAGTGGCGGAAAGGTCGGAACGTCGGCGGTGGCCATCCATGCCGACACGGTGGATCCGGAGTCGGTCTTCATGCCGGTCCACTTTTGCAACTCATGAGCCGGACCCACCGGAACTGCGCCACTTATCGTTGGCGCCGACTGCCGTGCTGCCGATGAGCACCTGACTCCGGTCACGCTTGCGCTGCCTCCGGGCCCATGGCAACGTGCAACGGTCCTTCAGCGGAAACGGAGATGAGCGAGCGACGATTGGTAAAAGGTTGCTGTCCCCACGATTGCCAGGACACGTGCTCCTGGGTCGCTCATGTGGAGGATGAGCGCGTGGTTCGCGTGGAGGGCGCGCGCGAACATCCGTTCACGCGCGGCGTGCTGTGTGCGAAGATCAACGACTACGAGAAGCGCACCTACGCGCCGGACCGCCTGCTCTTTCCGCTGCGCCGAACAGGACCCAAAGGCGAAGGACAGTTCGAGCGCATCTCGTGGAACGCCGCGCTCGACGCCATCGCCGATCGTTTCGCCGCGATCATTGCCGAGCACGGCGGCGAGGCGCTCTTGCCGCTGAACTACCTGGGCTCGATGGGCATCGTGCAGCGCCGTGCGCTGATGCGGCTCTTTCACGCGCTCGGCGCGAGCCGGCAGACCGGCAGCATCTGTGGCGCGGCCGGAAACGTGCTCGCGGCGGAAGGCCACCCACTCGGCTTCGATCCCGAGCAGATCGCCGAGAGCCGCCTGGTTGTCGTCTGGGGGGCCAACATCCTCACGACGAGTCACCATCACTGGCACTTCATTGAGGAAGCGCGGCGCCGGAACGGCGCAACCATCGTGTGCATCGACCCGCGCCGAACGCGGACGGCCGAGCGCTGCGATCGGCATCTCGCGGTGCGGCCGGGGACGGATCGCTTTCTCGCCACGAGCTTGGCGCACGTCATGTTCGCGGAGGGACTCGTCGACACCGGGCTCGCGGCCGTCGCCGCAGACCTCGACGCGCTGCGCGCGGAGGTCGCGTCGTGGACGCCTTCGCGGTCGAGCGACGTTTGCGGCGTCGCTGCCGATGAAATCGTCAGGCTGGCACGCGAGCTCGGGACCGTGCGGCCCGCGACCATCCGCAGCGGCATCGCGCCGGAGCAGACTGCAGCTGGTGAGGCGTTCGTGCGGAGCCTGTCGGCGCTCGTGATCCTCGGCGGACACTGGCGCTCTCCGGGCGGGGGTCTCTTCATCGAGGCAAGCCCGGTGCTGCACGAAGGCAGGGCGGCGCGTCCGGACATCGCTCCACGACCCACGCGGCAGCTCGATCTCGCGCGCCTCGGCGAGAACCTCACGAGCACGACTCTTTCGCCGCCCATCAAAGGGCTCATGGTGTTCGGGACGAACCCCGCCGTGGTGCAGCAGGACGTAGCGCGCGTGCGCGCCGGGCTCGCGCGAGATGACCTGTTCACGGTCGTGGTTGAGCACTTCCTGACGGACACCGCGCGTTATGCAGACATCGTCCTGCCGTCGACCACGCAGCTCGAGCACTTCGACATCAATGGCGCGTGGGGGCACCACTACGTGTCGGTCAACAACCCCGCGATCCAGCCGTTAGGCGAGTCGAAGTCGCACGGCGAGATGATGCGCCTGCTCGCGACGAGAATGGGGCTGAACAACCCGGCGCTTCGCGAGAGCGACGAGGAGATCGCACAGTCCGCGCTGCCCGACGACATCCCGCTCGAGGCGCTCAAAGCCGAAGGGTGGCGAAAGACCTTCCCTGCCCGGCCGGAGCTCACGGTAGGATCGCTGCGCCTGAGCGGCATTACCGCCGGCGACGTGCCAGATCGGGGCGACCGGTTGCAGCTGCTTACGCCGAAAGCGCACTACTTCCTCAACTCCAGCTACGTGAACCTCGCCAGACAGCGACGCGGCATGGAGCGACCGACGCTGGAGATCAACGTGGCGGACGCGGAGGCGCGCGGGCTCAGCGACGGCGAGCGGGTGGCGATCAGGAACGAGCAGGGCGAGGTGACCGCGTGGCTTCGCGTCGGGACGTCCATTCGGCCGGGCGTCGTGTCGCTGACCGGCAAGTGGTGGAGTCATCCCACGGAGACGAGTGCCGTCGCGAACCTACTGACCCCTTCGGCGTGGGCGCCGGGCGGGCAGCCGGCGTACAACGACACGTTCGTCGATGTCGTCGCGGCTCCGCTCGCCGTCCTGCCGGAAGTCGAGCGCGAGGCGGAGGTGAGTCGCGCGTAGAAAAGGGCCCTCTGTCGGGAGGATCTGCCCGTGAAGCTCTGGCATCCAGAACCCAGGGGTCGGACGCATGAGCGGCATGAGAGAAATGCTTTGCATCCCGCTCGATCGGGAAGCGTCCTCTCGCCACGAGCCGAATGAAAAGGGGAACTGCCGCTCGGGACGCCACCATCTCCGAAAAGCCGTTCTCCTTCTATTAAGCTCGTTACGCGATGGATCATCGGCGGCCTGGATGGATGCCCAGAATGCCTCTCATGCCGCTCATGCGTACGACCCCTCCGTTCTGGATGCCTGCACGCCGACGTGGAGCGAGAGGACCCTCATTCGGGACGATCGCGATCCCTCGCCTGTCGGCTCGCGATGACATCTGGGCTCGGGATGACAAAGGCTGGACGATAACTTGCGAGGGATATCGAAGGTGTGGAACCGCATTCGCGCAGCTTGCGCCATCATCGTGATCGTCGGATGTACGCCCGCCCCGCTGGAGGCGCCTGGGCCCGTCTCCGTGAAAACGTCGCGCTTCAAGCCTGAAGTAGTCCAGCTTGCGTCTCGCGAGCTCACGTCGGCGGGCTTCGAGGTCACGACATCCGATACCGTTGCTGGCACGCTCACCGCCAAGCGCACCCGCGACCGGCGCGGCAACTACGACTACATCACCTGCAAGTTCGCCGAGAGCTCGCTGGCCGAGCAGAATCTCGTGTCGACCCTGACGGTCACGGTCTCGACGACGTCGCCGGGCGGCGCGACCAACAACGTGGAGATCGGCGCATCGGTGCTCGCCACGTACCCGGGACTGGAAGACTCACCGCTCCCGCGCAGCGAGAGCCGCAGCGACTGCGTGTCCACTGGTGTCATCGAGAAGCAGATCGCGACGGCCCTCGGACGGTCGCCGTAGGGCGGTCGCGTCGTTGCGGTGAAGCGGGGGGGCGGTCGAGATTCCCGTGTCGACGCCCAAGAGGATGACCGCCTCATGCAGATGACGTTCCGCTGGTTCGGGCCTAACGACCCAATCCCGCTCGCGCACGTCCGGCAGATCCCGGGCGTGCGCGGGGTCGTGAGCGCGCTCTACGATGTGCCGGTCGGTGACACGTGGCCGCGTGATGGACTCTCACGCCTGGCCGACACGGTCGACGCCGCGGGCCTCGAGCTCGCCGTCATCGAGAGCATCCCGGTCCACGAGGACATCAAGCTGGGTCGCCCGACGCGCGATCGCCTCATCGCGCACTACTGCGAGAGCGTGCGACACATGGGCGAGATCGGCGTGCCGGTGCTGTGCTACAACTTCATGCCGGTGTTCGACTGGACGCGGACGGACCTCGCGCTCACGCTCGACGACGGCTCGACCGCGCTCGCGTACGACGATGACGCGCTTGGGCGGATCGACCTGACCCGAGGTACCGGCGACCTGCCCGGTTGGGCGACGGCCTACACGGCGCCGGAGCTCAACGCGCTGCTCACCGCCTACCGCGACGTGAGCGAGGAGCGTCTCTGGGAGAACCTCGCGTACTTTCTGGAGCGCGTGGTGCCCGCGGCGGAATCGGCCGGCGTGAAGATGGCGATCCATCCGGACGACCCGCCCTGGTCGATCTTCGGTCTGCCGCGGGTCGTCACGAACGGCCCGGCGCTCGAGCGCGTCGTAACGCTGGTGGACCGTCCCGCGAACGGCGTCACGTTCTGTACCGGGTCGTTAGGCGCCGACCCGGCGAACGACCTTCCGGGTATCGCGCGTGCGCTCGGCTCACGCAGCCGCATCCATTTCGCGCACTGTCGGAACGTTCACATCACCGGTCCGCGCCGGTTCCACGAGGTGCCGCATCCGTCGGCGTTAGGCGACGTGGACATGCGTGCCGTGCTGGTCGCACTGCGGGACACGGGCTTCGACGGCCCCATGCGTCCGGATCACGGCCGCATGATCTGGGGAGAGCGTGGCCGCCCGGGCTACGGCTTGCACGACCGCGCGCTCGGCGCCACGTACCTGTATGGCCTCTGGGAAGGACTCACCGAACGCTGACGGGGTCAGACCCCAATTTCATCATACCAACGCACGCGAGGGCCCCGATATTGCGCCCCGTATTCCATTCGTTCACTGACACAACAGCTCGTCGCCCTTCGAACGAGGCACGTATGCGTCTTGCGCCCGACACTGTCGTCCGTCGCAGCCTCCCCACCGTCTTCATCGTCACCGTGTTCGCGGCCTGCAGCGCCGGCGAAAGTCGAACCGGCGACGGCAGCGCCTCCGCGACCGCGGACACGACCTTCCCCGCGAAATGCGTCGGCGACAACGCCGGCCTGACGCTCCCTGCCGGCGTCTGCGCAACGGTTTTCGCCGACAGTATCGGCCACGCTCGACACCTCGTCGTGGCATCGAACGGCGACGTCTACATCACGCTCGAGGGGACACAGCCCGCGCGGAAGAACCAGCCCGCCGCGGCCGCGACGGAGCCGCCGAAGGCGTCGTTCGTCGCGCTCCGCGACACCACTCGGGACGGTCGCGCCGACGTCATCACCCGCATCGGGACCGTTGGCAACACCGGCATCGCGCTCGCGAACGGCTATCTCTACGTCGACGAGGGCAAGGAGATCGTCCGCTATAAGCGCGGCGACGATGAGCTGACCCCGAGTGGCGCGCGTGAGGTCATCGTGCAGAACATTCCCCTCGGGCCGGGACATCGTGCGAGGAGCATTGTCATCGGCAACGGCGCGCTGTACGTAAACGTCGGGTCGATCAGCAACAGCTGCCAGGTGAAGGACCGCACTACCGAGTCGCCGGGCCAGGACCCGTGCACCGAGCTCAACGCGCGCGGAGGAATCTGGAAGTTCGACGCGAACAAGACCGGGCAGAGCTTCTCGCCGAGCGCGCGGTTCGCGACCGGCATCCGGAACGGCATGGGGATGGCCCTCCGTCCGAGCGATGGTGCGCTGTTCGTGACGCAGCACGGCCGCGACCAGCTGCACGACAACTGGCCGAAGCTGTTCCCGAGCACGAAATACCAGGCAGAGAATCCGGGCGAGGAGCTACTGCAGGTGAGCCAGGGCGACAACTTCGGCTGGCCGTATTGCTACTACGCGATGGACGAGAAGAAGCTCGTGACGGCCCCGGAGTATGGCGGCGACGGGAAGAAGATCGATCGGTGCACGGACAAGAAGGGACCGGTGGCGGTGTTCCCGGGTCACTGGGCGCCAACGTCGGTGCTGTTCTACACGGGCAATGGGCTCCCGGCGAAGTACAGGGATGGTGTGTTCATCGCGTTCCATGGCTCATGGAACCGTGCGCCGGAGCCCCAGGACGGGTACCGCGTGGTGTTCCAGCCGTTCTCGAACGGTGAGTCCAACGGCGAGTACGAAACGTTCGCGAACGGCTTCGCGGGACTGCCGTCAGGCGAGATCCAACCGGATCGCGCCAAGCACCGGCCGTTGGGCCTCGCGCAGGGTCCGGATGGGGCGCTCTACATTACGGACGACGCGGGTGGCCGGGTCTACCGCCTAACGAGCGCCGGGGGGACTGGGTCGAAGCAAGGGCGATGAGGGACGGCCAGCGAGTGGGCTCTGTGTGGCGCTACCGTCTTTGCGGCTGGAAGGGTCGATACCGGGAACCCTGAAAGAGTTCTGAGTTGGCAGTATTGAGTCCGACAGTAATGAGTTCGTCGGGTCAGATCTCGACGACTAGACACTCAAGACTCACGACTGCGTGCTCACAACTCTTTAAGGTTTCCCGTCCCCGACCCGGCCACGTCCGGCGATGGCTGCGAACCAACGGACTCACTCGCTGGCCGGCCCAACCGCGAATGCCTAGTCCCCGCGCAACACGGTGATGGGATCAACGCTCGCCGCCCTTACCGCCGGGCGAATGCACCCAACCACCGCCGTCACGAAACACAGCCCTGCCGCCGCCGCGATCGTCAGCAGATCACCTGGCTGCACACCGGCGAGCAGCGCGCCCATCGTGCGCGCCGCGAGATAGGCGACGAACACACCGATCGCCACGCCGGTCACCGCCAGCACCAGACCCTCGCGCAGCACGCGCCCGACGATGCTGCCCACCTGTTCGCCGAGCGCGCGCCTGACGCCGATCTCGCGTGAGCGCTGCGAGACGGCGAACGCCAGGAGACCGTGAATGCCGACACCGGCGATCACGAGCGCGATGAGCGCGAGGACGCCGAGCACACGCAGTTGCGTCACGCGCGAGGAGGTCTCGTCCGAGACGATCTCCGTCATCATCCGCACATTCGAGATCGGCTGCTCCGGGTCGACGCCCAGGATCACGCGCCGCACCGCCGGGAGCAGCGTCGCGGCCGGAACGCGCGAGCGAATCACGAGGTCCTTCGGCGCGTAGAACACCATCATCGTGTCGGGCAACTGCGTCGCTGGCAGGTAGACCTGCGGCTCGCTTGTGCGCTCGAGCCCGCGTACGCGCACGTCGCCGACCACGCCTACGACGGTGCGCGGCCGCGAGACCATCGAGAACTGCTGACCCACGGCGGTCCCGTTAGGCCACATTCGTTTCGCGAACGATTCGCTCACCACGGCCACGAGCGCACCGTCACGCCGGTCGGATTCGGCAATGTCTCGCCCCGCGCGGAGCGGAATGCCCATGGCCCCGAAATATTGGGGTGTCACGAATCGCAGGGCCGCGCTCCTCGACGCGTCGCGAATGATGGCCTCGCCGACGAGCGCCGTCGGAAAGATCCCGCCGCGCATGACCATCGGCAGGCCGGACATGTACGCCGCACGCTGGACCCCGGGCAGCGCACGTACCTCCTGCAGCACCCGATCGTAGAACGGCGTCCGTTGTGCCCCGAACGCGATCTTCGGGAAGGAAAGCTCCGTGCGCAGCGTCAACACACCTTCGGCACGGAAGCCCGGGTCGGTCGCCTGGATTCGCAAGACGGCACGTATGAGGAGCCCGGAGCACACGAGCAGGACCACGCACGCGGACACCTCGACCGTGACGAGGATGGCACGCAGCCGCTGTGTTCGCGCGCCGCCTCGTGCTCCGCCGCGAAGGGCGTCGAGCGCTCTGCTTCGCCCGGCGGCGATCGCGGGCGCGATGCCGAATGCGAAGCCCGTGAGCAGCACGAGCCCCGCCGCGACGATCATCACCCGAAGGTCGACCGACGGCTGGCCGCTGACCGGAAGCGAGTCGGGGACCAGGCGCGCCAGCAGAGGCACACCGGCGACGGCGATCGCGATGCCCGCGAGACCGCCGAGACAGGCCAGCCCCATGCTCTCGGTGACGAGCTGCCTGACGAGTCGCTCACGTCCGGCGCCGAGGGCCGCGCGAACCGCGAGCTCGCGACTTCGATGCGCCGCCCGCGTGAGCAGAAGGCTCGCGAGGTTCGCGCACGCGAGCAGCAGGATGCAAAGCGCCGCACCACACAGGGCGACGACGAGCATCCGGGAGCGCACGGAGAGCTCATCGCGCAGGCCGACCGCGAGCGCGCTCGTTCCCTCGTTTGCTTTCGGGTACATCTGCTCGAGCCGGGCCGCGATCCGCGTAACCTCAGCGGATGCGCCCTCCCTCGTCACGGCTGGCCGGAGCCGCGCCACGACGTTGAGAAAGTTGTCCGCTCGATTGACGAAGAAGTTCTCCGTCATCATGAGCGGAACCCAGGCTTCGATGTCCCGTGCGGGGAAGGCGAACGACGCCGGCATCACACCGATCACGGTGTACGGCATGCCGTCGAGCTTGATCGCGGAGCCGATGATCCGTGAGTCCGCCCCGAACTGTGTTTGCCAGAGGCCGTAGCTCAGAATGACCACCTGCTCGTTCGTCGAATCGTCGGGCGTGATGAGTCGCCCGGTGAGAGGCGATACGCCGAGCACCGGGAACACGTGCGGGGTCACGATGCCCACGTTGAGGCGACGCGGTTCGCCCGTGCTCACGAGGTTCATCGAGCGATCGGAGTACGCACCCATGCCGCTGAACGAGTGCGTCATGGCCTTCATGTCGCGGAAGTTCGCGGGGGAGAATTCCATCCGACTGTAGCCGGGCGTCGACTCCCAAAGGCTCACGAGCCGATCGGGCTCGTGGAGTGCGAGCGGACGGAGGAGGACGAAATCGGCCAGCGAGAAGGCTGCCGCGTTCGCGCCGACACCTAACGCGATGACCACGGTCGCCGTGAGCGCGAAGCCGGGGGTGTTGCGCAACGACCGGCCGGCGTAGCGGACGTCCTGGCGCAGGATCTCCCAGTGGGCGGCCAAGGCGTTAGGCACGACATCGGCGACAGCGACCAGGGCTCCCACCGGACCCGACATGTCTCGGACGCGGGCCAGGAACGTCTCGGTGAGAGCCCGACCGTATTCGTTGCGAAAGCTGGCCGGGTAGAGATACAGCAGCGTGCGGTAGAACCGCTCGAGGCCGCGCGTCATGTGGTCTCCGGCGTTAGGCCCCGCGCCCGTGCCAGGCGCACGAGCTGGGACAGTCTCGCCATCTCCGCTCTCGCCACGGCGGTACCGAACGGCGTGATGCGGTAGTAGCGGCGCCGCTCGTCGTCGAGGCGTCCGCCCCGCTTCACGACCTCGGCGATGAGCTCCTGCTCCACCATGCGGGCGATCGAACGGTACAGCGTGCCGGCGCTCAGTCGCAGTTCGCCGTCGGTGCGTTCTTCGACGTCCTGGATGATGGCGTAGCCATGTCGCTCCTGGTCGACCAGGGCCAGCAGGATGTGAAACGTGGCTGGCGGGAGCGGGAGCAGCGCTTCGATTTCAGTGCGGTCGGTGGACATAAGTCCATATTATAGCCACGGTGGCTATAACCGCAATGCGTATATTTCGCTGCTCGCTGCTTGCAGCTGCTCGCTGGTGGCCGACGGCTGCGGGCTACTGCCGCTTGCTGCGAGCTGCTGCTATTACCGCAAGCGGTCGGAGGGGCGGGCATCTGTCGGTCAGGCTGAATCCGCCGCAAGTTCAGCCGCTCATGGGTGCTCCGCGTTCGCAACACATACGTCAGCTCGACATGACCAGTCACAGCAACGTCATCGACGGCAGCACCGCCAGCGCGCGAACCGGGTGGGTTCGGTGACTCGTCATCGGGTGGCTGATCGCCGCAACCTGCGACATCTGCTACGCGACGGGGTTCTCATACCTCTATAGAGGCGTTCCGCCATCGCGTATCCTCAAGTTGGTCGCGAGCGGCGTCCTCGGCGCCGACGCCTACCAGGGCGGCGCCGGTGTCGCCGCACTCGGGCTCGGACTCCACTATCTCAACGCGCTCATCATCACCTGCATCTTCTTCGCGGCGGCGAGCCAGGTACCGTCGGTGGTGCGGAAGCCCCTCCCGATCGGCGTCCTCTACGGCATCGTCGTCTATCTGGTGATGAACTACGTGGTGGTGCCGCTCTCCCGCATCGGACCGCGGCCGACTCCGCCGGCACCGGTGTGGATCACGGGCGTGCTCGTGCACATGTTCCTCATCGGCGTGCCGATAGTGTGGGCGGCGAATCGCGCGTTCAGCCCTTCTAGCCGGACCGCTCGGCTGCTGGCAGCATGACCCGGAGCAGCGCGCCGCCCTCGGGAAGGTTCTCCGCGATCACCCAGCCAGAACGCAGATCACGAGCGACTGAAACAGCGCCAGGCCGATCCGCCGGATCACTGCTGCGCGGCTTCGGCAGAGGCACAGTGCTGCCTGACGAGTGCAAGCAGCGCGTTTGTGTCGAATGGCTTGCGCAGGTATCGATGCGGTCCGGACCTGGTCTCCAGCTGTGCCAAGGCAATGTCATCCATGGCCGTCATGAAGATGATCGGCAACGGCCTGCCTGACGACACGAGCCGTTCCTCCAGCGCGAAGCCAGACATTCCCCCGAGGTTGATGTCCACCACGAGGCAGGCGGGCTCCTCCGCGGAGTTGTGGCTCAGGAATTCTTCCGCGGACGCGAACGTCCTGGCGGCGATGCCGTTGATCCTGAAAACACGGACAAGTGAACGCCGAATCGACTCGTCATCATCCACGATGGCGACCCAACCCTCGACGAGGGAGTTTGCGGGCGCAACCATTCTCCCTCGTAAGGATGCGGCGGACACAGCAGTGCGGCGGACACGGTCGGCGATTTGACGCTATGGCGCGGTGGAGACCGCCAAATATTGGACTAAAATCCAACTGGATGAGGATCCCGCGCGGGCGGGCTGGTTAGATACCGGGAACCGCCCCCGTCGTTGTTGCGTGCGGGCGCGCCGGCAGCGTCACCAACTCGTTCGTCTGCGGAATGCCTCGCAGCGCCCCGAGCACCATGTTGTGCGAGAGCACCGGTTCGTGGATCTTCTCGAGCGCTGCACGCGGCGCGGAAGAGACCGCCGTGGCGTGGCTCAGTCCTCCACGAACCTCCTGAGCCGATCGAGCGCCTCGTCCCACTGCCGCGATATGCGATTCAGATAGTCGTGCGCGTCAGCGAGCCGCCTGGGCTCGAGATCCCATACCTGCTCGCGACCGCGGCGAGTGCTCCGGACCAGGCCGGCCTCGGCAAGCACGCGGAGGTGCTTCGTGATGGCCTGACGAGACACGTCCGATTTCGCGCTCAGCTGGGTTATGGATCCCGGGCCGCCCGACGACAGCCGGATGACCAGCCGAAGGCGCGTCTCGTCGCCGAGCGCCGCGAAAAGCGGCGCCGCGTCCCTCACCTGAGACGCGGCGATGGCGCTAGCCCTGGACATGGCGCCGAATGTTCTCGACCTGGGCGCTCCAACCCTGGTCGTTCATGCGAAACGCCTCGGCGCGTCGGCCCGCGGGGATCCGATCGAAACCGGACTCGACGAGCGTGAGCATCGTACCGCCGGCTGCCTCCTCGAGCCGGAACTCGACGAGCGTCGTCGGCTCGCTGGAATAGTCCACCGCGGGATCGATCGCGTAGGGGTGCCAGCGGTACGAGAAGATGTCTTGGGGCTCCATCCGTTCGATCGTCATCTCGAACACCAGATGCTCGTACCCCGGGTGCGTAAGCCTTCCACGGACCACCTTTCCCAACTCGAACGTCCCTTCGAGGTTCACGCCGAACCACGTTCCGAACTCACGAGCGTCGGTGAGCGCGCGCCAGATGCGGGCCTTGGGCGCGCGGAGGAGGATCTGTTTTTCGATGGCATCGGAACTCGTCATTTGCAACCTCTTGGTTGCACGAAACCCTACATCACGTTGCCGGAAAGCGCAACCCCAGGGTTGCGCTTTCGGAGGCACCGTTGCGCAAATCGGGTACGCCACCCAGTATCACAATCTGTCCCTTGCCATCTTCCCCGGAGAACGTATGAAGACCTCGTACGCAGCGATCCTGGCGCTGGCTCTGCCGGTGAGCCTCGTCGCACAGCAGCCGTCCGGTGCTCCGCCCGCCAATCCGATCACGACCGCGTTTCGCGGCCGGATCATGAACTTTCACCGGAACATCGCCCAGGCGTTCGACTCGATTCCCGAATCGAAGTTCAGCTACAAACCGACGCCCGCGCAGCTGAGCATTGGGTACATCGCCCAGCACGTGACGAACGACAACTACCTCTTCTGTAATAATTTCGGGACGAGCAAAGGCACGCGTTCGGCGAAGGACACGGCCACGGCCGATTCGGTGAAGGCGACGTGGCCCAAGGACACGCTGGTCGCGAAGCTCAAGGAGTCGTTCAAGTTCTGCCAGGACGCGATGGGCCAGCTCGACGATGCGAAGCTGGCCGAGCAGGTCACGATGACGTTCGGCGGCCAGTCGCGGCAGATAACGCGCGCGAGCGCGGTGCTTGGCCACGCGCTCGATCTGGCAGATCACTACAGCCAGCTGGCGAATTACATGCGCCTCAACAACATCTTGCCGCCGACGGCACTTCCGCGTCCCCGCCCGGGCGGGAACTGAGCACGACAGTCGCGAAGAGAGCGAAAAACGCTGGCGGGGGGCCGCGCGGATCGAGCGTGGCCACCCCGCAGATTTACTCTCGCACTGGAACGTCAGCGCCGCTTCGTCAGCGGAAGCACGCGCGCGACCAGCTCCTCGAGAAAGACATCCGACTTCATGAACACGGCAAAGTGTCCGCCACCCTCGATGGGGACGAACGCTTTGCGCGGTGCGTGGATCGAGCGCACGAAGCTCCTGGCGAGACTGGTGGGCGTGGTGAAGTCCTCGGCACCCTGGATCACGAACACGGGTACCGCAAACTCGCCGCCGAGCGCTGCCGCATCGAGCGCGTTCGTCTGTGGGACGAGACGCTCAGCGCTCAGGCTCTGCCCGTCGAGCCAGTCGTTGACGTCGCGCGGCGAGTAGCCAGGCGCAGCGAGGGCGAGCCCTAACGTCGATGCGAGGAAGGCGTCGGCGCCCTCGAACAGGTTTGCCCACCTGCGCTGTACGCCAAAGCCTCGCCCGTCCGGCCAGGGCGGAGGTCCCACCTCTCGCAGCTCCTTCACGGCGCGCTCTTCTCCACGGCGCTCGGCGGCTTTCAGCACTTCCTCGTTGGCGACGGCATAGTTTCTCGCCGGGTCGGCCACCTGACCCGTACCGACGAATGCGTAGAAGAGGTCCGGTCGGGTCTTCACCATGCGAATGCCGAGTATCGAGCCCCACGAGTGGCCCACGAGGATGATCTTGTCGTGGTTCAGCGTCCGGCGCAGTAGCTCCGCCAGCGCTATGCCGTCGCGCGCCATGCGGTCGATGGTGATGGTCGGGCCTAACGATGATCCGTTGCGGCCCAACGTGCGGCCAGCGCCGCGCTGGTCCCACTGCACGACCGTGAAATACTTGAGCCAGGAGCGAAATCCGGCGTAACCCCACGGGTTGGTGGCATCGCCCGGGCCGCCGTGGAGGAACAGGAGGACGGGGTTCTTACGGTCCTCGCCGCGAATGGTGATCCACTGCGCGATGCCGCCGACTTCCACGTACCGGGCGTCGTCGATGCCGTTCGGCGTGGTGATGGCGTAATCCCGCGCGTTTCGCTGGCGAAGGAACGCCAGCACGGTGTCGAGCTTCTGGAGCGCCGCGGCGCCGGGAATGGGGCGAGTCGCGGTGTCCTGACCGCGCGCCGGAGCGCCGGACAGCGTGCAAGCGAGCAGCAGCGAGATCAGCGAGAGATGCTTCACACTCGTCATACCATACACGTTAGGCGTCATCGTCACTTGTGGCCACGGGGATCGCGAACCGCGATCCGGCCCCGTACGGCGCCGCGAAGCAGCAGGCCGCCGCCGAACGCTGCGAGGCCGGCAACGAGCGACGCGAACAGCGTGGGCACGAGCGGCGAGCCGAGGTACACGGAGCGGAGCTCGGTCGCGGCGACAATGATTCCCGATCCAAACGCCGCCGTCCCGATGATGCCGAGGAGCACCCGAAGCCCAAGACCCAGATTCGCTGTTCGCTGTGGCATTGAAATGGAGCTCACGAAAGGTGACACGGGCCGGTCGATCAGCGACTGGATACGACCTACCTTCCGGCGCGACCCGTCGACACCGCGGATCGCCAGGGCAACCCACCATTCGTCAGGCCAAGACATGGCCGCTGCTCGCTGTGCCCAGTGTGGTACGTCTATCATCGGGGAATCCGTGACTCCCCGCCGAGAAGCGTGCACCGTGTCCTCAGTGCGGCGCAACATCGCGAACGTTTTCGGTAGACGTTGACGGTCGTCTCGATCTTCGTGGATCGGTCTCGGTCTCGGTGGCGTGACCCCTAGCAGCCGCCCGACCATTTGCTACAATCAGCCGCACACCAGTAGCGGAGGACACGTGCGCACACCGTCATTGCTTTCCATGGCTGTACTCTTCGCGTCGACCGCAGGGGCGCAGTCACCTGCAGCACCGGGCCGGCTCTCAGTACACTGGGAGGAGCTGACCGCAGCCGACTTCCGTCAGGCCATCACGCGCGGGCAAGGTACGTGCTTGCTCCCCTTCGGCATCATGGAGAAGCACGGGCCACACCTCCCACTCGGCAACGACCTGCTCAACGTGCGTTACGCCGCGCTGCACGCCGCGGAGCAAGAATACGCAGTGGTGTTTCCCGAGTATTACTTCGGCCAGATTTTCGAGGCGAAGCACGAACCCGGAACCGTTGCGTACAGCCGCGGACTACAGCTCCAGCTGCTGCAGGAGACGACGGACGAGATGGCCCGCAATGGCTGCAAGAAGATCATCATCGTGAATGGCCATGGTGGCAACGGCAGCCTGCTGCCCTATTTCGCGCAGACGCAGCTCGAGGCGGCGCACGATTACGTCGTGTACGTGCAGGGGCTGGCGCGCAGCGGACCGGGCGAACCGAAGCACAGGTCGGATCCGGCAACGGACATGCACGCCGGTGAGAGCGAAACATCCATGAGCATGGTGGCGCGACCCGACCTCGTGCATCTCGAGCGGGCGTCGCAGGAATCGGGTGCCGATCAGGCGCGCGTGAAGCTACCGGAGGGTCTGTACACCGGCATCTGGTGGTACGCGCGATTCCCGAATCACTACGCCGGCGAAGGCGCCGTCGCGTCGCGCGAACTCGGCGAGTTCGAGACGAAGACGTGGATCAATGCCATCGTGCAGGCGATCCGGGCCGTCAAGGCGGACCAGGAAAGTCTGCGGCTTCAGAACGAGTTTTACGAGCGCAGCAAGCACCCGCTGCAGACTCCGCGGTAAGGGGGATCTGCGCTTCATCGCCGTTACCGTGGGTTCGGGTCACACGTGCGGTCTGGGGATTGACGGGACAGCCTATTGCTGGGGCTGTCGCGTTAGGCACGACGACCGAGCACCTGATCCCGACGCCCGTGCCCGGGAACCTGAAGTTCGTGCACATCAGCGCGGGCTCGTTTCACACATGCGCCCGGACAGCCGACGGCGCCATCTACTGCTGGGGCTCGAACGGCGGAGGCGCGCTCGGAGACGGCACGACGACATTTCGGCGCGAGCCGACGCGCGTGCGGTGAGCGCGCGTGCCAATTGATACCTCGCTTGCAGGAGAACTAGGGCGTTAGGCATCCCGGGCGCGCCCCCGGCGTGGAATCGGTACCGCCCGAGCTCCGAGTCCACGGAGCCGCGTCAATCGACGTCCGTCTCGCTCAGGATTCGCCGGTATGTCTGCCGTGCGTGCTCGTAGTCTGCCTTCGCCTGCACCATTTCCGCCGCGCTGATCGTCCGCTCCTTCTGCGACCAGCATTGATCCACGCCCTTGAGGCACCAATCCGCGCTTCGCCGCGACGCGCGCACCGGGCGGCCACCCACCACTACCCAGACGGGATTGGTGTGCGACGACGGCAGAATCCGTAGTGCGACCCAGCTCGAGCGCTCGATCTTCGCCTCGAGCGTCAGGTCGCGGATCGTTCCGTCCGCGACGACTGTCTGCTTCGCGACCGGATAGCCGTTGACAATCAGCTCCACCGGAACTTCCCGCGAGTCCCCGATGCGGGCACGCTCGATGTCCCAGTACGGCTGCTGATCGAACCGACGGCTCCTGATCGCCGCGTTGGGCGTCTCGCTCAACATCGCCGCCGCTCGCACTCTCGCCCGTACGGTACCCGGATTGCGCAGCCGAACCTCGCTCCCGCGCTCCCCCATCGCGACGTCGTTCACGCGGAAGTCGATCAGGTGACTCTTGCCGTCACCGACATAGTTGCGACCATTCCGGATCCCTTCGCACCACTCGGCGTACGTCAGTCGACCGTCCATCTTCACATAGGAACGACCCAGGCCAACGCGGTCGCCATAGATACACGGCCAATCCGTCTCCCCGCTGATGCGCGTGCGAAAGCCGGCGTTCAGCGTGTGATACCACATGTTCAGCTCGAACACGTACGGCGTGTCGACCGTGGACATGAAATCGACCGCGGGCACCGGCGTGCCGTTCGGTCCTGGTACCTCGTGGGTGACGTCGACGATGTACTCGTTTGCGCCGATCGACCGATAGGGCGGGACGATGTAGTTAGGCAGCTCGGTCGTCTCCACCTCGAGGCCCCACCCCGAGTGCGCAGGTCCACACACCGCGCCCTGCCGCTTCGCCCAGCGCAGCGTATTGAGGCCGAGCGTCGGCCAATGCTTGTCCGAATCGCCGCCCGGATAGATCTGCTCCTTCAACCGGAGGAGCACGAGGTGACCGGACAGGTGAGACCCAAAGCCGGACACTTCCACATCGTAGTGCAACAGGTACGGAGGCTTGGAGACTTTGTCGTCCTGCCCGGTGAAGAACTGCTTCTGATAGTCGAATCCCGGACCCCAGGTGAGCGTCGAGCCAACCTTGAGATCTTCACCGAGCGTGTGCCGCACCATGTCTCCCGGTCGCACACCCTCCGTTGGCTTGGTGTAGTGCGCGCAGCCCGCAGCGTGAATATGATGATCTCCGGACCACCAGCCGAGCTTGGAGGGATCGATCCATCGTTCTATTTGAAACGAGGCTTCCTGCGCACCGGTCGCCGCGTTGGTCGTCGTCCCCCCAGTCTGTGATTCGGTTACCCTCAGCGGCTGCTTCTTCGTAGTCGACTCGGGGCCGCGCCAGTATTCGACGGTGTATTCGCCGGCCGGGAGGATCAGGGATTCGCCGTCGGCGCGGTAGACCTGTGGCTGGAAGCTGAAATCGGGTGCCAGGCGCTTGGCCCGCGACGGATAGATCCGCCCCTGCGCGTCGCGCACGATGAACGCCGCCATTGTCGCCGCACCGGCCTCGTCGCGCACGCGCCAGCGTACCGATTGCGACGGCTGACAGCGAAACAGAATCGGGACTTCGTTCCGGAAGCCGATGTCCTGCGTTCCCTGCCCCACGTTGAAGCCGAGCGCGGCGTCGCGGTTCCCAGCATCGCGGCTGTAGAGCTGGATGATGCGGTATTCGAGCACCAATCCGCTCAGCGTGTCCGTGAGGGGCTGACGATCAAACATCATGAGGTCGAGCCAGCGGTCGTCGATTTCGTCCTGCGTCGACCCTGGGAGCGGGAGCGCTTGTGGGCTCGTGCCGCGCAGCGGGGCAGTGGTACCGGCTTCGTTGTGCACCTTTACCAGGAATTGGCGCCACCCGTGTTGCACGAGCTCCGGTCTCGCCGGCCCGGGAACAACCTTGACCCGCGATTCCGGATTGATGTTCACGCCCACGAGGCACGATCGATCGAGCACGCGTTGAATCAACTCGCCTGCTTCCGCCGCGCGCGCGTTGCCGAGCCGGAACGCCGCGTCGAGCGCTTGTTTGTCCGCGTCGCTGAGCGGGGCACCGAGATAGTCCATCGCGGCGACGATGCGATTGACCTGCGCAGCGAGTGGTTGCAGATCGACGTTCCGCACGATCGGCAGACTCGGGCCGCCCTGCACCGGCTCGAGGAGATGACCAACCCATCGCACGCCGGACTGCGCCCATAAGGGGTTCGGCAGCGCCAGGGCGCTTGCGGCTAGAGCGCACTCCTTGAGAAAGGTGCGCCGCGGTTCACCCGTAGCTGTGCGTTCGGAAGCCATGTTGCCCTCCGGGTCGAGGCGGACATCTTCAACTCGTATCGGCCGCGGCGTTCTGTCAACCATATGACCTTCAGCGGTGAGATGTGGCGTCGGCTACCGGTCGTCGTGCGAGCGGTGTTTGCTGGCGTCGCCGCCGCCGCGGCGGGTACCCTGCCATGGGCACGCCTCGTCTCAGCAAACTCGCGGCATGGATCGGCGCTGCCGTGGGCCGTGCCAGTCATGGCTGCCTACCTCGTACTGTACTGGCGCTACCTGGCGCGCGGTTGGGGATGGCCGCCGTCGACAGCCGACGCTCGACGGGCGAATGCGCGTGCCAACGCGCCCCACGCGGACGCGTGGGGCGCGGCCTTGTTGGCTGGGATGCTCGGGCTCGCGAGCATACTGCTCCTCCAAGGCGTGATGAGTCGACTCATCGTGCTGCCGCAGCAACGGGACCTCGACGTCTCGCAGTACCCTGCTGTAACGGTTTTGCTGTGGGTCGTCATGAGCGCAGTCGTGGCTGGCGTGGTCGAGGAGACGTCCTTCCGCGGTTACCTGCAAAAGCCGATCGAGCGGCGGTACGGACCGGTCGTCGCCATCCTCGTCAGCGGAAGCCTGTTCGGCTTTGCACACTTTACCCACCCGGAGGTCGGCTTTGCCCTGATGCCCTACTATTTGGCCGTCGCTGCTGTGTATGGCGCGCTCGCGTATCTGACGGACTCCATTTTCCCGAGCATGGTCCTGCATGCTGGCGGCAACATGTTCAGTGCGTTCGACCTCTACGCGCGCGGGCGATCCGAGTGGCAGCTGTCGACAACGCCGAGGCCTCTCGTATGGCAGACCGGAGCGGACGCTGCGTTCTGGGGCAACGTGGCAGCGCTGCTCGCGGTTGGCACGTTGACGGTGTTTGCGTATGCGGCGCTGGCTAGCGTTACGCGCAGGGCCCGAGCATCAGATGTCGCCTAACGACTCGCAGGGCCTTGCGCACCCTGCCAACGCAATTTGTTGATATTCGAGAGTCAAACCCAGGCGCATCGTATAGAAGTCAATCGCCTGCTTCACGTCTGTGACCAGGTACCGCACACCGTGAAATCGGTAACGCCTTGCGCGACGGTGCTGCCGCTCGAAGGTTGAGAAAGCGGATTCATCATGATGGTCTCCCACGCTGTCGATCCGAGGATACCCGTTTCGCTGCCTACAAGGTCCGGGCCAGAGGCGGTCCTGCCTTCTTGCAGTCTCGACGGACATTGCATCACTCTCGCCGCGGATTCACGCGACACCACTGCTCCGCGCACCGCCACGCGAGCAGGCAGACGAGCATCAAGCACGATAGCGACTGCCACTCGGCGGTCATCGATCCTAACGGGAGGATGAATGAACCGCACCATCGCCGCCGCGGTCGCGTCGGCAGCCATCGCGCTGGGCTGTGGTCGCTCGGCGCGCGTCACCACGGCCGCCCCAACGCAGTGCGAGCAGCTCGCCGCCGTGAAGCTCGAGAACACGATCATCGCCTCGGCGGAACGCGTGACTCGCGGCGCATTCACGCCGCCCGGAGCGCGGGATTCGATGACGAACCTCCCGCCATTCTGCCGCGTGACGGGAGAGATTCGACCGACGTCGGACTCGCACATCGCGTTCGAGGTCTGGATGCCGCTCGAGAATTGGAACGGCAAGTTCGCTGGCGTCGGGAACGGCGGTTGGGCGGGAATCATTTCCTACCCGGCGCTCGCTGAAGAACTGCGCCGCGGCTACGCGACCGTGTCGACGAACACCGGGCATGCGGCCGAGCCGGGGCTCGACATGGCGAAGTTCGCGTTCGGCCACCCCGACCGTCTCGCAGACCTGGGCTGGCGGTCGGTGCACGAGATGACGGTGAAAGGGAAAGCGATCACGCAGATGTTCTACGGACGCCCCGCTCGTCATGCGTACTTCATCGGCTGTTCGACGGGCGGCAAGCAGGGGCTCACCGAAGCGCAACGATTCCCGGCGGACTACGACGGCATTGTGGCCACCGCCCCCGCCAACAACTGGGTGAAGTTGATGGCGGGCGATTTCGCCCCGTCGCGCGCTGCGGCCGTCGATAGCGCGGGCCGGCTCTCTCAACCCTTCCGGCGCATCCTGAACGACGCTGCACTTCGCGCGTGCGACGCGTCCGACGGCGTCGTCGACAGCCTGATCACGAATCCGGCGCAGTGCACCTTCGATCCTTCAACCGTGCAGTGCGGCGCCGGGGCCGAGTCGTCGGGCACCTGCCTCGCGGCCGCGCAGGTGCGCGCAGCGCGAAACATGTA
>JBKOYV010000216.1:0-38002 GCA_046725585.1 Gemmatimonadota bacterium
TCCTCGACGTGAACCCGGCAATGGTAGCGATGCTCGGCTACGAATCGGCCGACGAGCTGATGGCGATCGACATTGCCCGGGACCTTTACTTCGACACCCAGGAGCGCGACGCGTGGATGACCGCCATCGACAGCGGCGCGCACCCCGAGTGGTTCGATCTCACATGGCGCCGACGAGACGGGACGCCCATCGCCGTCCGACTCTCCGCGCGCGCCGCTCGCGATACGTACGGGGACGTGCTCTGGTACGAGGGCATCGCCGAGAACGTGACGGAGCGGCTGCGCCGTGAGGCGGTCGTGCGGCGTGCGGAACGGATGTCGAGCCTCGGCCACACGCTTGCCGGCGTGGCGCACGAGCTCAACAACCCGCTCGCGGCGATCTCGGGATTCGCGCAGATCCTGCTGAAGACGAATCTGCCCAAGGAGGATCGCAGCGCGATCGAGACGATGCATCGCGAAGCGAAGCGCGCCGCGAAGATCGTCAAGGACCTGCTGACCTTCGCCCGTCGCCAGGAGTCGACGGAGCGACATCGCGTGGACCTGAACGGCATCGTGCGATACATCGCCGACACGCAGCGTTATGCACTGGAGACGCACGGCGTGCTGTGCGAGCTGGTGCTGAGCGACGAGCCGGCGTGGGTCGCGGCCGATCCGGCGCAACTCGAACAGGTCATGCTCAACCTGCTCGTGAACGCTCGTCAGGCCCTCGAGACGATGACCGCTGCGGGGGCGGGTGCACGCATGACGTCCGGCTCGGTCCGCACGCCGATGATCGTCATTCGTACGGCGGTTCGCGGCAACACCGTTGCCCTCGAGATCAGTGACAACGGCCCGGGCATCACGGCGGCGGAGCTAACGCGCATCTGGGACCCGTTCTGGACGACGAAGGAGGAGGGTGAAGGCACCGGCCTGGGTCTATCGGTCGTGCACGGCATCGTGACGCAACACGGCGGCACCATCGACGTCGATACGCGAGTCGGGTCCGGCACGACGTTCACCATCTCACTACCGACATACGAGCACGGCGACGTGGATGGCACGGGGACTTCGGCCGATTCACTGCCCTCGAGCCCGACGTCACCACAGGCGGAGCGCCCGCTCGACATCCTCGTCATCGACGACGAGGAGGTGATCGTCGGGCTGCTCGTCAGGTACTTCTCGTCCCGCGGCCACGCAGTCGTTCCCGCTCACGAAGGCCGGCAGGCGCTGCGCGTCGCTCAGCGCTCCAGCTTCGATGTGGTGATCTGCGACCTGCGCATGCCGGGCATGGACGGCGCCGAGGTCATTCGCCGCTTGAAGGAGCTTCCGTCGTGCGCGGCGGCGCGATTCATCCTCTCGACTGGCGACACCGCGACGCCTGCGGTGAGACAGCGCATCGAGGGGCTCGCACTCGCCGCGATCGTGGACAAGCCGTACGAGGTCGAGGCGCTTCGACGCATTGTCGAGGACGTCTGACAGTGTCCGGCATCGTCGAGCGGGATTCGGCGGCCGCGATGGGTCTCGCGCGATCGCTGTTGCGCGGTGCGAAGCGGGTCGTGGCACTCACCGGCGCTGGCGTGAGCGCCGAGTCCGGCGTTCCGACGTTCCGAGGGGCCGGCGGCCTGTGGAAGGAGTATCGCGCCGAGGACCTCGCGACTCCGGAGGCGTTCGCGCGCGACGCTCGTCTGGTGTGGGAGTGGTATGGGTGGCGTCGGTCAGTCGTGCTCTCCTGTGTCCCTAACGCTGCTCACCACGCGCTCGCGAACGCTTCGGCGGCTCGGCCGGACTTCCGGGTCGTGACGCAGAACGTGGACGGGCTTCATATCGCCGCGAGCGGTGGTGCGGGCCCGCTTCCGCTCGAGCTTCACGGCTCGCTGTTCCGGATCCGGTGCACCGGATGCGGCGTGAGGCGCGAGGACCGTAGCGTCATCGACGCCACGTCGATCGAAACGCTGCCACACTGCGAGACGTGTGGTGCCCTCATGCGACCCGACATCGTGTGGTTCGGCGAGCCGCTCGACCCAACGATACTGGGCGAGGCTGCCCGGCTTGCGTCGACGGCGGACGTGTGCCTGGTGGTGGGCACGAGCGCCGTGGTTCATCCCGCCGCCGGCCTGGCCGACCTCACGCGTCGTGGCGGCGGATGCATCATAGAGGTCAACGTGGCCAGCACTCCGATCACGGATGTGGCCGCGGCGACGCTGCGCGGGCCGGCCGCCGCGATCGTTCCCGAGCTCCTGCGCCACGAGTGACATCGCCATGACCACTCTCGATCTCGCAGCGGTGCGACGCGACTACGCGCTGGCCTCCCTGGCGGAGCGTGATGTCGACCCCGATCCGATTCGCCAATTCGAGCGCTGGTTCGCCGACGCATCGTCCGCGCGGGTTCCCGAGCCTAACGCGATGACGCTGTCCACCGCAACGCGCGACGGCGTGCCGTCCGCGCGCATCGTGCTGCTCAAGGGCGTCGATGCGAACGGGTTCGTGTTCTACACCGACTACCGCAGCCGGAAGGGCGCGGAGCTCGCCGAGAACCCGCTCGCCGCGCTGACGTTTCTGTGGAAGGAGATCGAGCGGCAGGTCCGAATCACGGGCTCCGTAACGCGCGTAAGCATGCAGGAATCGGAAGCGTATTTTCGCACGCGGCCGCCGGGCAGTCGTCTCGGTGCGTGGGCGTCGCACCAGAGCTCGGTGATCGCCAATCGTGAGGAGCTCGAGGCGCGTCTCCAGGATGTCGCCGTGCGCTTTCCGAACGGCAACGTGCCGCTGCCGCCGCATTGGGGCGGCTTCCGCGTCTCACCTGACGAGATCGAGTTCTGGCAGGGTCGATCCGATCGGCTCCACGACCGGTTGCTGTATCGGCGCGGCGAGCGTGGGTGGGAGATTTCCAGACTTTCACCCTAACGAGGCCAGAGTCTCGCGGCCGCCTCGAGCTCTTCCCTGAGCCTGACGTAGCTCTCGTGCCTGGTCACACTGACTTCGCCGCGAGACAGCGCGTCGAGCACTTCGCACCCGGGTTCCACCGTGTGCGTGCAATCCGCGAACCGGCAAAGCGCCGTCAGGGGACGGAATTCGGGGAAGCAGTCCGCGAGCGCCGACGGCTCGAGACCCCAGAGCCCGATCTCGCGGAGTCCCGGAGTGTCCGCGACGAAGCCACCGTCGGGCAACGGATGCAGCAAGGCGCCCACCGTCGTGTGCCGACCCTTGTTCACCGATTCACTGATCTCGCCGACGCGCAGCCTGAGCCCCGGATACAGCGCATTCATGAGCGATGACTTTCCTACTCCGGATGGGCCCGTGAGCGCCGACGTCCTGCCCTGCAACGCATCGTGCAGCGCCTCGAGGCCGCGCCCGCCATCCTTCGTGCTCGTGAGGTGCAGCGGATAGCCCGCACGCACGTGATCGGCAAACAGCGCTCGAGCTGCTGCTTCACCCGCGAGGTCGACCTTGTTCACGACGATCCGCGCCGCGAGCTCGTTCGACTCGGCGATGACGAGAAAGCGATCCAGCATTCGCGGATGCGGCGTCGGCTTGACGAGCGCGAATACGACGACGACCTGATCGACGTTCGCGGCAACGATTCGTTCGCCGTGGCCGCCTCCGGGCGACCGTCGTGCGAGCTTCGAGCGACGCGGCAGAATGGATGCAATCGCCGGCGCCTCGCCGCGCTCGCCCCCCTCGAGCTCCACCTCATCACCGACGGCGAGCTTGAGTCCTCCCTGCTTGAGCCTCCCGCGCAGCGCACACTCATGGGTCGCGCCGTCGACGCCAAGAACGCGCCACACGCCGCCGGTTCCGGACAAAACGGTGCCGCGCATCAACGCACCGGCCGTCGACGGCTCATTCGTCCCTCATCGCGTCCCACCATCGCCGAGCAGGCCGGCTCGCCGCCTGCTCGCGAATGAGGCGCTCGAGCATTTCCTTGACGTCGTTGAGCGTCATTGCGCCGACACCAGCCCGAGCTGCGTCCGCACTCGCGCCATATGCGAGGTAGTCGGTCTCGAGGTGGCCCTCGATGCCCTGCGCTCCGATCCGCCGCCACCGCATGAAGAGAAGGTACGCTCCGTACGGGCGACCTACGATCTCGGTCTCGTCGACGACGATCTCGACGCTGTAGGACATGCCGTCCGATCCCTCGAACGCCGCGGGCCGCGAGTGCACAGCCGCGTAGCCGCCGATCGTGTTCGCGTCACCACGCGAGTGATCGGGAGGAAGGAATCGGCCGGACATGCGCTAGCGCCTGCGCAACATCTCTTTCACGACGTTGCCCGTCATGAAGGCGACGTTTGCCGGGCGCTCCGCAAGGCGCCGCATGAGGTATGGGTACCACTGGGTGCCAAACGGCACGTACACGCGCATTCGGTATCCATCACGCACGAGATGCTCCTGCAGATCGCGGCGGACGCCATACAGCATCTGGAACTCGTATCGGTCCGACGTGATCCTCCGTTCGGACGCGAAGCGCTTCGCCTCGGCGATGATGCGCTCGTCGTGGGTGGCAATGCCAGGGTAATTCCCGTCGGTCATCAACGCGTGCATGCATCGCACATAGTTTTCGTCCACATCGCGCTTCTCGGGGAATGCAACCGATGGTGGCTCCTGGTACGCCCCCTTGCAGATACGGACCCGGCATCCGAGACGATTCGCGAGATCCACGTCGGCCACTGTGCGCCGCAGATAGCTCTGGAGCACGATGCCGACGTTCTTCGGATACGACGGATAGAGCCGGTGCTCGAACATGTGGAGCGTTCGGTCGGTGTATTCGCTGCTCTCCATGTCGAGGCGAACGAACGAATCGTAGTCCCGCGCGCGCTCGAGGACCATCTGCACGTTCGCGACGCAGAGCTCTTCCGAGACGTCGAGGCCCATCGCGGTGAGCTTGAGCGACACGTTCGCATCGAGCTTCTCCGCCTTGATGCGATCGAGAATATCGAGGTACGCTCGCGCCGTCGCGCGCGCCTCCTCCTCGTGATTCACGCTCTCGCCGAGCAAATCGAGCGACGCGGTAATGCCCCGGGCGTTGAGGGCACGGACCGCGGGCATCGCTTCTTCGATCGTCTCGCCCGCGACGAAGCGGGACGCCATGCGCCTGGCGAGACGATTTCGCCGCATGAACGTGAAGACGCGTTGCTGATTCGAGAGATACAGCAGCGTCTTCCTCAGCATGCAGCCTCGTTATCGTGGACGCGAGAGCGAGCGAAGGTCAATTGATCGTGGCGAGAGGGAGCGCGACGCTCAAGAGTGAGCCTGCTTCGAGCGCGGGTAATATACCCGACGGCCGCAGGGTCAGCCCTGGAAGGGATGACCACGCTCCGGGTAAAAGCGGCGGCCCTCGCGGGCCATCTCGATGAGCAGCTGCGCCGGCGCGAAGCGCGGCGCGCGATCCGAGTTCAGGCCCTCCAACGCACGCACTACGCGCTCGGCGCCGAGCGAGTCGACATACCGGAACGGACCGCCGCGGAAGGGCGGAAAGCCGATACCGAACACCGCGCCAACATCACCGTCGCGCGAGGATCGAAGAATCCCGTCCTGAAGGCAGCGCGCTGCTTCATTCACCATCGCGAGCACGCACCGACGCTGAATCTCGTCCGCCGGCACTTCGGTTCTCCGTTGCCCCGTTGGCATCAGCTCGTACACGGACGGATCGACACCGCGCTTCTTTCCGTTCTCGTCGTACCGGTAGAAGCCCTTCTTCCCTTTCCGCCCGGTTCGACCCGCGGCCACTACTTGCGTGAGCGACTGCGACGGCGCCATTCGACTGCCGAACGCCTCCAGCATGATCGCACCCGACTTGCCGGCGATGTCGAGCCCGACTTCGTCGATCAGCGTGATCGGCCCGACCGGAAACCCGAACTCAACGAGCGCGCGGTCGACCGCCTCGATAGCGACGCCCTCGTCCAGCAGGATGCCCGCCTCGTTGATGTACGGCGCGAGGATACGGTTCGCGAAAAAGCCGGGCGCGTCGTTCACGACGATGACCGTCTTGCCTAACGTCTTTCCGTACCCCACCACCGTCGTCGTCACCTCGCGGCCCGTCTCCGGGGTGACGATCACCTCCAGGAGGGGCATCTTCGGCACCGGCGAGAAGAAGTGCATCCCGATCACTCGCTGCGGCCGCGAGGAGACGGAGGCGAGGCGCGCGATGGGAATCGTGCTCGTGTTCGACGCGAAGATCGCGTCGGCACGCGTCACCGCCTCGGTCTCCTTCAGCACTGCCTGCTTGACCCCCAGGTCCTCGAACACGGCCTCGATGACGAGATCGACGCTGCGGAATCCGGAGTAGTCGATCGTCCCACCGATGAGTGCCATGTAGTCTTCGAGCTGCTGGCGGGTGATCTGCTTCTTCGTCAGGCGATCGCGCAGGACTTCGCGCGCCGCGGCGAGCCCCTTCCCCACCCGGCCGGGGTCCGCGTCCTTGAGCCGAATGAGCGTGCCCTGCTGCGCTGCGATAGACGCGATGCCGGCGCCCATGAACCCCGCGCCGAGGATGCCGAGCTTCCGCACCGGCGCGGGCGACGGCGCCGGCTCGGGCACGCCCGGATCCTTCTTCAGCGCAGTCGTGGCGAAGAACAGGAAGACGAGCTGCCGCGACACCTCGCTGACGGCGAGCTCGCCGAAGAGCCGCGCCTCCTCTCGATAACCGCGCTCGCCGCCCTGGGTATACCCGGTCGCTATCACGTCGAGCGCGGCCAATGGGGCCGGGAAATGACCACGTGTTCGCGCGAGTATCCGTTCCCGTGCCTGGCGGAGAACGAGCGCGCGGCCGACGCGATTCTCATCCAGCAGGAGATGCCGAGGCCCGTGCGGGCCACTCGGCACACCTCGTTTCAGTGTACCGTCGGCGAGCGCCTTCGCCCGATCGATCGCGATGTCGTCGAGGATCGCCGGATGCACGAGCTCGTGGATGAGCCCCATCTGCAGCGCCTTGCGAGCGCGGATGTTTCGCCCCGTGAGAATCATGTCCAGCGCCGCCTCGAGGCCCACGAGGCGCGGCAGGCGCTGCGTTCCACCTCCTCCGGGAATGAGCCCGAGCTGGACTTCCGGGAGACCGAACACCGTTTTCGGCGTGTCGGTGCCTATGCGATAGGCGCACGCCAGCGCGGCCTCGAGCCCGCCACCGAGGCACGCACCGTTGATGGCGGCGACGACCGGGGTACGAAGCTTCTCGAGCCGGTCGAGCAGCGCATGCCCGTCGCGGCTCAGCGCCTCCGCCTGCGACGACGTCTCGATGCCGAGGAACTCCTCGATGTCGGCGCCCGCAACCCAAACGTCCGGCTTTCCGCTTCGAACCACGGCGGCACGTATGTCCTGATCACGATCCAGCCGCTCAAGGAGTGCGGCGAACTCGTCGCGGACGGACCGCGCGAACGTGTTGACCGAAGCGTTAGGCACGTCGAGGGTCACGACGGCGATGCCGTCGCGGACGTCGACCGTAAGAGCAGATGTCATTCGCGGCGCACGCTCATTGACGTTCCACGACCATCGCAAACCCCATCCCGCCGGCGGCGCAGACCGTCATGAGCCCGAACTGTCCGCCACGTCGACCCAGCTCGTTGAGCAGTGTTGTCGTTATGCGGGCACCGGTCGCGCCGAACGGATGCCCGATCGCAATCGAGCCTCCCATGACGTTCAGCCGCGCCCGATCCACCTCGCCCACCGGCTCGGAGAAGCCCGCGCGTTCGGCCCAGGCTTTCGACTCGAATCCGCGAAGGTTCGAGAGTACCTGCGCCGCGAACGCCTCGTGCATCTCCACGAGGTCGATGTCGCGCAGCGAAAGCCCCGCTCGTCGCAGCGCCACCGGCGCGGCCAGCACGGGTGCCTGCAGCAGCTGCTCTCCCGGGTCGAGCGCGGCGTACGCGTACGAGCGAATGAAACCCAGTGGCGTGTACCCGAGGGCGCGCGCCCGATCCTCGCTCATGAGCACAACCGCGGCGGCCCCGTCGGTGAGCGGCGACGAGTTGCCCGCCGTCACCGATCCGTACCGTCGATCGAACACCGGTTTCAACGCCGCGAGCTGATCGATGCTGGTGTCGTCGCGAATGCCGTTGTCGGCCCCGATGACCAGATCGTATTTCGGGGGTACGTAGGTCGGCGCGATCTCCGCCGTGAGCCGACCGTCCTTCGTGCCGGCAGCCGCGAGGCGATGCGACCTGAGAGCAAACTGGTCCTGCTGGTCCCGGCTCACGTGGTTGATCTTCGCCATCTTCTCCGCCGACTGGCCCATGGTCTCGCCGGTCGACGGCTCGGCAATGGCCGGCGTGATCGGCACGAGGTCCTTGGGGCGTATCCGCGAGAGGGCCTTCACTCGGCCGCCGAGTGTCTTGGCACGAGACGCCGTGACTAGGGCATCGGAGAATCCGCGCGAGTGGAGGATCGGAACGTTGGACAACGATTCCGCACCGCCGGCGATTGCGACCGACGCGTGTCCCAGCGCGATCTGGTCGGCGGCGTCGGTGATGGCCTGGTTGGCCGAGGCGCAAGCGCGGCTTACGGTGACAGCCTGCACGCCTTTCGGCAGCATCGGGAGCAGGGCAACTTCGCGCGCTATGTTAGGCGCGAGCACCGATGGCACGACCGTTCCAAAGACGACTACGTCGACGTCGCGACCGTCGAGGCTCGTGCGCTGGATCAACTCGGCGACGCACGCCTTGCCGAGGTCTATCGCGGAGACGCTCTTGAGGGCGGTCCCGGAACGGGCGAAAGGAGTCCGCACTCCGGCGACGATCGCAACGCGGCGGCCATTGCCAAATGTTGCCATGGCGTGAACATACTCGGGAATAGGGAATCGGGAATCGGGAATCGAAAGCCAACGCCACGAGACCCTGTCTACTGCTTCAGCGCCATAACGCGAGCGACGTGCCGTTCACCAGCATCATCGACGACGAGCCCTTCTTCGCGCTCCTGCACAATCAGCGGGGTGACGAGCGTGGGCAGCTCGCCTGCCTCGAGGAGATAGGCAGCGTTTCGCGGACCATGCGCACGGCCGCCGGCTACCACGTCCAGATGGCCGCGCGTGAACGTCTCGTACACGAGCACCCCTCCTGGTTTCAGCATCTCGGCAAATGCCTTGAACAGGGATCGATCGAGAAAGCTGACGCAGACGATCGCGTGGAACGCTTCCCGTCCGAACGGCAGCGCATTCGCATCCGCCACGACGCCGAGTATTCGCTCGTGTCGAGCCGCTGCGGCGGCCACGGCGCGGTGAACGAAGTCCACGAGGATGACCGTTCGGCCGCCGCGCGCGATGGGCTCGGCGTGACGGCCTGTCCCTCCAGCCACGTCGAGGACGAGCGCGTCCCGGGGCAACATGGCGCAGCGCTCGACGACCCAGCGCGACGGGGGGCGGTGCGACTCGCTCCCCGACTCACGGTACCTCGCGTCCCACCCGTCGCGCTCGCGGCGCGAATCGAGACCAGCACTCACTGATGACGCGCGCCGAGCGTCTGACGCGACTGCGAGAGGAGCAGTTCGACGTCCTCATCGTCGGCGGGGGGATCACCGGGGCAGGCATCGCTCGCGACGCGGCGATGCGAGGCCTGCGCACCGCGCTCGTCGAGCAGGACGATTTCGCGAGCGGAACGTCCAGCCGGTCGTCGCGGCTCGTTCACGGCGGCGTGCGTTATCTCGAGCATGGGCATCTGCATCTGGTGTTCGAGTCGAGCCGCGAGCGTCGTACGCTGCTTCGCATCGCGCCGCACCTCGTGCGACCGCTCAGGTTCACGTGGCCGGTTTACAAGGGTGCCCGGGTCCCGCTCTGGAAACTCGGCGCCGGCCTCTTCATGTACGACGCGCTGGCTGCGTTCCGCAACGTCCAACGCCACCGCCTGCTCGGGCCCAAGGAGGTGGCCGGGGCGGAACCCGCCCTGAAACGGGAGAACCTCGTCGGCGGCGCCGCCTACTACGACGCGTCGACGGACGACGCTCGGCTCACGCTCGCGAATGTGATCGCGGCACAGGAGCTGGGAGCGGTCGCGGTGAACCACGCGGCGGTCGTCCGGTTGATCCGTGACGGCGGACGAACCGTTGGAGCCGTCGTTCGCGAGGAGGTCAGCGGAACGGAGATGTCCGTCCGGGCGGCGGTGGTCGTAAACGCGACCGGACCGTCGACCGATGCGCTGCGCGCAATGGACGGCGACGCTGCGACAAACGCGGTCCGCGCCACCAAGGGTGTGCACATTGCCATTCCGCGCGAGCGGCTGGCAACGCACGCGGCCCTCACGCTGCTCTCGCCGGTGGATGGTCGGGTCATGTTCGCCCTGCCGTCGACTGCGACGACGATCGTTGGGACCACCGATACGCCGACCGACGAGCGGCCGGAGTCCGTGCGCGCATTTCGCGAGGACATCGACTATCTGCTCAGCACGGCGAACTTCTTCTTTCCCGCGGCACGCCTAACGCCGGCAGATGTTGTCGCCGCGTGGGCGGGGATTCGGCCGCTGGTCGCGTCGGGGTTCACGCGTGATCCGGCGAGCGCATCACGCGAGCATCGGATCGATCGCAGCCCGTCCGGCATGATCTCGGTGTCTGGCGGCAAGTTGACGACGTATCGGTCGATGGCCGCGGAAGTCGTCGACGTCATCGAACGAGAGCTGGGCAAGCCGAGAACCCCCTCGAAGACCCACGCCTCGCCGTTGCCGGGCGGCGACATCCGATCGTTCGACGAAGCGCTTCGGGCCGCTGAGTTGGAGGTTGGCGATGCGGCGGTCGCTCGCCGACTCGTCGAAGCACACGGGTCCCGGTGGCGCGAGGTGGCCGCGCTCACAACGGCGGAGCCGGCGCTCGCGCGCCGCATTGTGAAAGAGCTTCCGTATCTGCTCGCCGAAGTCGTGTATGCGGTCGAGCGGGAGATGGCCATAACGCTCGGGGACGTGCTCGTGAGGCGCCTGCATGTCGCGTTCGACGTCGCCGATCACGGGCGCTCTGCCGCTCGCGTGGCGACAGCGGTCCTTGCGGGCAGGCTCGGCTGGGACAACGCGCGCGCGCGAACGGAGATCGCGAGGTACGAGTCGGAAGTGGAGCGCCTCTTTGGAATCCGCCAGGAAGCACGCGAGCCCTCGCCTGCCGGCTGAGCGCTCGCGTGCACCAGTCCTGGTCGTCGACCGCTACTCGACCGCGCCCTGGTGGATCGTCACCAGCTCGAGGATGCGAAGCCGGCGAGTCGCGGCAGGCAGCTTGAGGACGATGTCGTCGCCCACTCCCTTGCCGACGAGTGCCCGGCCGATTGGCGAGCCCATGCTGACGTGGCCTTCCTCGAACTCGACCGAGTCACCGAAGACGAGACTGTAGGTCTCGGTGGACTTCGTCTGCTGGTCCTCCACGACGACGCGCGACCCGAGGCCGACCTTGTCGGTAGGGATCTGCGTCATGTCGATCTGAGCCAACTTGCTCAGCCGTTGCCGAAGCTGCCCGAGTCGCGCCTGCACGAACTGTTGGCGCTCGAGGGCAGCTTTGTACTCGCTGTTCTCGCGCAGGTCGCCGAGCTCCACCGCCTTCCGAATTTCGGCCGGAAGGACGACGTTCAGCTCGTGCTGTAGACGTTGGACTTCATCGCCCAGCTTCTGTTTCAGCTCTTCGATCATCGCAGGCCCCGCAGAGACAACCAGACAGACAAAAAAGTGGAGCGCCCGGCCTTTCGAGCCGGGCGCTACTTCCACGGGTAAACTAAGTCGCGCGTGCAACCGAAGCAATTACGACCAGCCCCGGCATTCGACACCGCCAAATGCTACAAGTCGAGCAACACGGGGACGTTACGCGTTTCGAGATGACGACCGCCGCGACCCGGATCGTCGGCTATTCGGCGAGCGCGTACCTGGTCCGGGGCATTCTCGTTGACTGCGGCTTCCACACGGCGCGGCGAGAGATGGACGCGATTCTGGACCGCGAGCGGCCGCGGGGTGTGCTCATTACTCACTACCATGAGGACCACGCCGGAAACGTCGAGCGCATAGCGCGCCGCGGGATTCCGATCGCGGCATCGGCCGAAACGCTGGCGAAGATGCGGTCCCCGGCGTCGATACGGATGTACCGACGTTTCACGTGGGGCTCGGCACCACCGCTTCGTTCGTCGGTGATGCGCTTCGAGGACGACCGGCTCCGGCTCGTCGCTGCGCCGGGACATTGTTCCGACCATCACATCGTTTGGGACGAGGCCGACGGGACGCTGTTCGGCGGGGACCTCTATCTCGGCGTCAAGGTTCGCATCGCACATCCCGGTGAGGACCCGAGAGTGCTCGCGAAGACGCTGCGCGAGGTTGCCGCGTTAGGTCCGACGCGCCTCTTCGACGCGCACCGCGGCTATGTGCCCAACCCGGCACCGCTGCTCCGCGCGAAGGCCGACTGGACGGAAGAGATGATCGGGATGATCGAACGGTGCATCGCCTCAGGCGCTCCGGACGCGGCGATCGTTCGCGAGCTGTTCGGCGGAGAGTCGATGCCGGGATACTTATCCGGAGGCGACTACTCACGAACTAATTTCGTGCGGGCGGTGCGACGCGGAATCGAGACGGGCTAGGGCTGCGTGCTGCGTGCGGCTGCCCGCTGGTAGCCGACGGCTGCGCGCTACTGCCGCGTGCTGCTGGCTGCTGCTATTAGCCCAACGAGCCCGGTTGTCATTCCGAGCCGACAGGCGAGGGATCCTCATCGTCCCGATAGAGCCCTCTGCCGGGAGGATGAAGATCCCTCGCTTCGCTCGGGATGACAATCGCCGAGTCCCGCTTCCCGCTTCCCGCTTCCCGATTCCCGATTCCCGATTCCCGATTGCCGATTTCCGATTGCCTACCGGTGCATGGGCAGCTTCGCGTCCGCAGCTTCCGCGTCGGCCGGCTCACCGCCTACGCGCTCGTACTCGTCGCGCAGGAGATCCATCAGTTCTCGACGGCGATCGTAGAGGCGGCGAAGAGCGCGTTTCGGGCGAACCGCGAGAGCGTAGGACGTCAGGAGCGGCAGCGCGACCGTGGAATCGAGGTAGCACACCACCGCGTCAGGCAGGCGATCGGGGTCGATCTTGCCCCAGCTCACCGCTTCCGCCGGTGTCGCGCCTGACAGGCCGCCGGTATCGGGGCGCGCGTCCGTGATCTGCAGGAAGAAGTCGTGGCCCTTCTCGTCGATGCCTAACACTTCCTGAATCTGCGGCTCCGTCTGCAGCATGAAGTTCTTCGGGCTCCCACCGCCCGCGATCAACACGCCACTCCGACCACCGCCGCGCTTCGCGCCCAGCACGATCGACGCCGTCTCGTTCACGTCCGCATTCGGGTCGATCACGCACCGATTCCCGTCGAGTGCAAGTGCCGCGACGTTCATCCCGATCGAAGAGTCGCCCGGCGATGAGGTGTAGATCGGCACACCGCACGCGTACGCCGCAGACAGCAGCGACTTCTGGCCGACGCCTAACGCCTTCTCGCGCTCACGCACGTACCTGCCGCACAGGTTGTGGAACTCCGCGCTCGACATTGGCCGCTGGAACTCCGGGCCCTGGATGATCTTGCGGAAGAACGCGTCGGTGGAGAGCAAAACGTCGTAGTCGAAGAAGATGTCGTAGATGCGCACGACGCCTTCCTCGCGCAGCACGACGTCCGACTCCTGCGCGTTGCCGCGATGCATCGCGAGCCCGAGCCCGAAGTGCGTGTCGTGGTAGAGATTGGCGCCCGTCGAGATGATCCAGTCGACGAACCCCGCCTCAATGAGCGGAATGAGCGCGGCCATCCCCAACCCCGCGGGTGTGAGCGCGCCGGTGAGCGTCATCCCGATCGTGACGTCCGGCTCGAGCATCTTCTGCGTGAAAAGCTGACACGCCTCGCGAAGGCGGGCCGCGTTGTACGCGAGGAATGTCCCGTCGATCAGATCGACGATTCGCTCGGTTCCATCGATGCGCCGGGGATCGATGCGTTGGCCTCGAAGGAACCGACTCGTCTCGTGCGACGTGTGCTGAACGCCGGCCTGCTCGCGGTTCTCCGCCGCTCGCTTCTGCTCGGCCTTGGGCCCGGCTGCCGATGACCGATTGATGGTCTTGCCAGGTCGTGAGCTCTTGAGCCCACGCGGTCGAGAATCCTGTCTCCCGTCTCCCGTCTCCCGTCTCCCGCTTCCCCCTGCCCGCTTCCCTTTCTTCATTCCCCCTCCAGCCGAGTGCGTGCGGTTCCCAGCTGCGCCTCGTACGCAGAGACGACGGCCGCCGCGGCTTCCGCAGGATCGTCGGTGAGCAACATGAGATCGATATCACCCGGCGAGATCTTCCCTTCCCCGAGCACCCGGGTCTGCAGCCAGCGCACGAGACCCGCCCAGTAATGGCGGCCGAACAGGACGACCGGGAACTGATAGATCTTCCCGGTTTGAATGAGCGTCAGCGCCTCGAACAGCTCATCCAGCGTGCCGAAGCCGCCGGGAAAGATGATGAACGCCACCGAGTACTTGATGAACATCGTCTTCCGCACGAAGAAATAGCGGAAGTTCACGAGCGTATCGACGTATGGGTTCGCGCCCTGCTCGAACGGCAGCTCGATGTTGCACCCGATGGACCTGCCTTGACCGAGGCGGGCGCCCTTGTTCGCGGCTTCCATGATTCCGGGGCCGGCGCCCGTGATGATGGCGAAGCCCGCCTCCGCCAGAAGCCGCGCGACCTCGGTCGCGTTGTGGTAATGCGGATCGTCAGGGCCCGTGCGCGCCGAGCCGAAGACCGTCACGCCCTTCTGGATCGACGCCAGCGTATCGAACCCCTCGATGAATTCACTCGTTATGCGGAGGACTCGCCACGGGTCGGTGCGCGTGAAGTCATCGTAGCGTCCAGGTTGTTGGAGGAGCTTCTCATCCTCCGTCACCACGGCGTAGGGACTGCGAATCGAGTCGTCGACCTCTCGTGTGGCTCCGGCGCTTCTGAGCGCCGGAGCCTGAGACGGTGGCGTGCGGCCGGCCTTCAGGTGGCCCTGTTCCGTTCGCTGCCGGAGGCCATCGAGTGCGTTTTGGGCGGCGTCCGCGAGGAGCGCGGGGTTGGCCTTTTTCCCGGAGGCGGTGCGGGGTCCTCGTCGATTTTTGTTCCGACCGCGCGAGGCCGTACCTTGCTGAGGCCGCTCGGGGCCATTAGACGTCGGCGGGGTGAGGTGCGGGGCTTCAGCTCGCTGGGTGCGCTTTGCCATTTCACTCCAATCCACGAGAAAACGTCGGCGCGGCACGCGCCGAGCAGATGAGTTTATCTACGTCGAGACCGGCGGCGCCACTCGCGGGTCACCGATCTCGCGGCGCTCGTCAGCAGTTTCCCGTCGAATCTCGTACCGAATCCGCACGACCGAACCTTGTCCGTCATAATTCTTCTCGCCGATGGCGCGCGTCCGGACATACTCGAACGCGCGATGGACCACGGCTCTCTCCCCACCCTCGCACAGCTCCGGGAAGAAGGGTCGTTCGGCACGATCACGACGGCCTTCCCATCCGTGACAGGTCCGGCATATACGCCCTTCCTGCTCGGGCGCTATCCCGGGCCCATCGGACTGCCGGGATTGCGATGGTTCGACCGGACACGCCAGACCGCGCGAGGATTCGGTAATTGCCGGAGCTACGTTGGCGCGGAGATGCGCTACGTCGACACCGACCTCGACCCGTCAACGCCCACCCTGTTCGAGCTCGCCGGACCCGCCGCTGGCGCGCTGAGCGTCATCGGCCGCGGACTGCGTCGAACCGATCGGATTGGGCGCGGAGTCGCGTTCGTCGCGCGGGCCGCGCGGACTCACTTTACCGGGAACGTCGCCGGCTGGCTCGAGATCGATCGACAGGTGGGCGCGAAGGTCGCCCGTCACATTCGCGAGCGTCGTCCGCGTGTCACCTTCGCGGCGCTCACCGGCATCGACAAGGCCTCACATTCCACCGGTCACGACTCGCCCGCGGTGCACGAGGCAATGCGAATCGTGGACGCGACCGCAGCCGAGATACGTCGCGACGCGGAGCGAAGCGGACGCTGGGACTCGACGCACCTCTGGATCGCCAGTGATCACGGACACTCGCGGGTCACGGCGCACGATGATCTCGCCGCGCTGCTGCGATCGTGGGGCCACCACACCATCGCGCATCCGTGGACCTTTTCCGGTGGGCGTGACGCCGCGGTGATGGTGAGCGGCAACGCGATGGCGCACATCTATCTCGAGCTCGATCGGCCTCAGCGGCCCTGGTGGCCGTCCCTCGCGCCGCGATGGTCGGAGCTCGTCGCCTCGCTCCTGGAACGACCATCGGTCGACCTCCTGATCCTCCCGCTGTCGGTAGACCAGTACGAAGTTCGAGGCCGGTCGCGCGGAATGGCGACGATCTGCGCGCGAAACGGCTACAGCTACCGGACCATTACCGGAGACCCACTCGGAATCGGACCGCACGAGGGGTTGAGCGACGCAGACGCGTACGATGTCACGGCGGCGTCGGACTACCCCGACGCCATCGTCCAGATTGCTCGCCTGGCGAGCGCGTCCCGGTCCGGCGAGATCATCCTGTCCGCCGCCAGAGACTGGGATTTTCGGGCGCGCCATGAGCCGATTCCGCACGTGTCCTCGCACGGTGCGCTGCACCGTGAGCACATGCTGGTTCCACTGCTCACGAACAGGCCGGTGACGTCTGCCCCGCGACGCACGGTGGACGTGATGCCGAGCGCGCTCGCGGCGCTGGGGCTCGAGCTTCCGCCAGGGCTCGACGGCGCATCCTTCATGCGCCGGGCGTCGAAGCCAGGACCTCTCCGGGACGCGCACCTTGCGGGCGGGCGCTCCCATGGCGAGCGTGATGCCGAGTCCGCTGTGGCGTGATGCGGTTTGCCACGGCCTCACACCCGCCCGGAGGTCGCGATGCGAGTTCGCGTGGTGATGGCTGCAGTCGTGGTGTCGATCGGCTTCGGATGCTCGAGCGGAGGGCAAACAGGCGCCGGAACAGCCGCACCGCGCGCGCCATCCCGGCAAACGGACGTGATCACCGAGTCGGAGATCACGTCCCGGGCAGCTGAAGCGTCGAACGCATTGCAGGTCGTTCAGAAGCTCCGGCCGCAAATGCTGCGCGGCCGTGGACGCTTTTCGCCGGCCGACAGTAGCGAGGCAAGCTCGCTTCCGAGGGTCGTCGTTGATGACGTCTCGTACGGAGCGATCGAAAACCTGGCGAACCTGAACGCGAGCGCCGTCAGGGAAATCCGGTTCATCAGCGCCGCCGACGCTACCACCAGGTGGGGAACTGGCTACCCCGGCGGGGTAATTCTCGTGACGATGAAGAAGTAGCCGGGACGTCGACACTCGTCCGGTCTGACGTGCGGAGAGCGAATGCCCCTGTCCCAGGAAATTCAGGAAGAGCTCGAGCGCAAGCGGCGCGAGGAGCACGAGGAGGCCGAGCGCGACTCCTTCCGGGCCCATGTGCGCACGGCGCTCGCGTGTGTCGCGTGGTCCGCGGCGGGACTAGCATTCATGGCGTGGGGGCTACACACGAACGATCCTGACCTCGGGCAGGTTGCGTGGAAGGGAGGAATGGTGGTGGGCTACGCGGGGATTCTGTTCACGCTGATTCGCGCGCACGCGAAGGCGAAGGACCGAGGCGACGTCTGATGTGGACGCGCCTCGGCCTGCGCCTCGCGGCTCGCGCGGCGCTCGATCCTTCGCTGGCGGCTGATCTCCTTCGAGTGGCGTGGCGATTCAGAGCGAATGGCTGGTACCGTCGCTTCCCGTTTCTGCCCCTTCCCTCGCCCAAGTACGTACGCTGGCGAATGCACACGGCGTACGGTGACCACGACATGGTGCCGCCGGTGGAGGACGTGGTGCGCTACGCCCGCTGGGTCGGCCGCGGAAATTGAACGCGGCGGTCACGCGCGCGGCGGGCGGCAATGCCACCGATGCGCGGTGCGGCGGCACCCTCGAACACAGGATCAAGGCGCAGGCGTACGGGCTCGGCTTCGATCTCGTGGGCCTAACGCGGACCGGGCCGGCGTCGACGGCCGAGCAGTTCGACGCCTGGCTGCGGGCCGGCCACGCCGGCGGGATGCACTATCTCGAGCGCGGCGCCGGGAAGCGTCGTGACTCACGGCTCCCGGTCGAGGGAGCCCGAAGCGCGGTCGTGGTCGGGATGAACTACGGGGGACGCGAGCCGAGCGGACCGGTTGCGCGTTATGGGCGCGGCGCTGACTACCACGACGTCATGGAAGAACGACTGCGCACGCTCCACGGCTGCGTGGACGCGTGGGTGGGCGCGCCGGTGCGTGGCAAGGCATACGTGGACACCGGTCCGGTGCTCGAACGAGATCTCGCGCGTGTTGCCGGCCTCGGATGGTTCGGCAAGAACACGATGCTCATCAACCGGCAGATCGGGTCGTTCTTCTTTCTGGGCGCGCTGCTGCTCGACGTCGAGCTCGGGCCCGACGCGCCATTCGAGACAGAGCATTGCGGCACGTGTACGAGATGTCTCGATGCCTGCCCGACCGACGCCCTCATCGAGCCCGGCGTGCTCGATGCGCGGCGGTGCATCTCGTACCTGACGATCGAGCTCAAGGACGCGATTCCGGCGGAGCTGCGCGAGCCGGTCGGCGATCGGCTGTACGGCTGCGACATCTGCCAGGACGTGTGTCCGTGGAACATTCGGTTCGCGCGCGACGTGCCTAACGATTCACCGTATGCGCCGCGCGGGCTGCTCGCGGGCAAGGATGCGCGCGCGCTGGCCCGAGCCCTGTTAGGCATGACGCAGGCGGAATTCAGCGCCGCGTTCAAGGGTTCACCGATGAAGCGCGCGAAGCTGCGCGGGCTCAAGCGCAACGCCGCCGTCGTGCTCGGCAACGTCGGCACCGCGGACGACGTCGGGCTCCTCGAGCGCGTGCGCGCCGAGCAGCCCGACGAGACGGTGCGCGAGCACGTCGAGTGGGCGCTCGGTCGACTCGCGGCGCGACGGGCCTGAGCGTCCGTTCCACCGCGCGCGGGCGAGCGCGCCTCCCGTCGACGAATCGATGCGTGTCTCCCGCGATTAATCCCGGGGAAATCGCGCGACCCACGCGGCGAACGCGTTCATGTACCTCTCGAGGAACGCGCGCGTGCCGTCGACGACGAGCCGTCCCTCGGCGTCGAATAGCTTGTCGGCGCCGCTGACGTACGCCTCGGGCTGCTGCATCGTCGGGACGTTCAGGAACATGAGCGACTGGCGCAGGTGGTGGTTCGCGCCGAAGCCGCCGAGCTGTCCCGTAGTCGCCGTCACCACCGCGCCCGGCTTCCCGTTCCACACGCTCCGGCCGGACGGACGCGAGCCGACGTCGAGCGCGTTCTTCAGCGCCGCGGGCACCGAGCGGTTGTATTCCGGCGTCACGAACAGCACGGCGTCCGCCGCGACGATGCGCGCACGGAACTCGGACCACTCGGCCGGCGCCGTGCCGTCCTCGTCCTGGTTGTAGAGCGGAAGGTGGCCGATCTCCACGATGTTGAGTGAGAGCGCTGGGGGCGCGAGCTCCGCGAGCGCGTGCGCGAGCTTCCGGTTGAGCGAGTCCCGTCGGAGGCTGCCGACGAGGACGGCGACGTCGTATGTGTAGTCCATGGTTCCTCCACGAATGAATCCAAGGGTTCTTCACTGGTGCTGCGTCGAGACGAGCCCGAAGCGGCCATCGCTGCCGCGATCCGCGCTCCAGCTACTCGCGCGGGTAGCGGCTCGCTCGGCGAGGCGGACGACCGCGACGTACACGGCGACGGCGGCGAGCGCGCAGGCAGCCATCGGCGCCGCCAGCGCGAGCGACGAGTGCGCGTCGAACAGCGCCGCGACGATCGCGCTGGCGAGTGCGCCGGTCAGCATCTGCGCGCCGCTCAGCACCGCGCTCGCCACGCCGGCGATCTCCGGGAGAGGCTCGAGCGCACCCTGCGCGGTGTGCGGGCGCACGATCCCCTGCCCCACGGTGCCGATGGCGGCGAGCGGCACGAGGAGGCCGACGCTCAGAACGCCGGCGACGGTTGTCGTTAGGATCGCGACCGCGGACGCGGCCACGGCCGCGAGCCCGACAACGACGAGCCGTTCCGCCGCGACGCCGCGGCGCGTGAGTCGCGCGCTGACCCAGGCGCCGACGACGAGCCCGAGCGCCGTGCACGCGAAGAGCGCCCCGTACGTCCTCCGACTCACGCGCAACACGTCGATGAGCACGAGCGAGGAGCCGGAGATGTATGCGAACAGCGCCCCGAAGTTGAGCGCGCCGACGAGCACGTAGCCGACGCTGACCGGATTGCGGAGCACGCGGGCGTATCGGCGCGCGAGCGAGTCCGAGGCGGGTGCCATCCGGCGCGGCAACGACTCGTCGAGTCGCAGCGCGACCGTGCCGAGCAGCGCAATCCCGCCAGCGGCGAGGACGCCGTAGATGAGGCGCCATCCGCCCACCGCCGCGGTGAGAATCCCAAGCGTCGGCGCGATCACCGGCGCGAGCCCCGCGGCGAGGTTCACGTAGCTCTGCCTAACGCGTGCTTCGGCGCCGGCGTACACGTCGCGCACCATCGCGACCACGAGTACCTGCACGGTGCCGGCGCCCACGCCCATCAGCAGGCGGCAGAGGAGCAGCGCGTCGATGGACCGGGCGAACGCCGCTACGGCGCCGAAGCCCGCGAACGCGGCGCATCCGGCGAGTAGCACGGGCCGCCGTCCGAGGCGGTCCGACAGGGCGCCGAAGAGGAGCGGACCCAGCGCGAAGCCGAAGATGAACACGCTGAGCGTGTAGGCGGCGCGCGCGGACGTCACCCGGAGGGACGCCGCGGTGGCGTCGAGCACCGGCAGCCCCATGTCCGTCGCGAACGAGGCGAGCGTGACGAGGGCGCCGAGGAGGAGTGTGAAGGCAGCAGATCGGGGACGGAGCGAGCGCATGGGCCTACCGTACGCGCGCCTGTCATGCGCGTCCAAGTCTTTCTTTCGATCGACTGAGACGTCAAACTTATTAGTCAACTGTCACAGAGCGTCTCCTTGGAGCTCCGCCATTTCCGCTACTTCGTCGCCGTCGCCGAGGAGCTGCACTTCGGGCGCGCGGCGGCGCGACTCAACGTTGCGCAGCCCGCGCTGAGTCAGCAGATCAAGCAGCTCGAGCGGGAGCTCGGCGCTCTCCTGCTCGCGCGGACGAAGCGGCGCGTGGCCCTCACCGAGCCGGGGCGCCTCTTCCTGGCCGAGGCGCGGCGCACGCTCGCCCAGGCGGCGCTCGCCGTCGAGGTTGCGCGCGGCGCTGAGGCAGGCCAGGTCGGGCGCCTACGTATCGGCTACGTGGATGCGGCGCTCTGGAGCCCGCTGCCGGAGGTCATCCGCGCGTTCCGCGAGCGCTTCCCGCGCGTGGCGCTCACGATGCTCGAGCGCCTGCCGGCGGAGCAGCCAGCGGACATCCGCCGCGGGGACGTGGATCTCGCGATCGGTCCGCCGCCGCGGGAGACTGCGGACGTGGAGGTCACGCCGTTCACCGAGGAGACGGGAATGATCGCGCTTCCGGCCGTGCACCCACTTGCGGGCCGCGAGGCAATCGCGATCGGCGACCTGGCCGACGCCCCGTGGTTGCTCGTCCCAGCGCGTGTCCCAAGCCGGCTGCGCGACCTTACGCTCCGCGCGGCCGCGGCGGCGGGGTTCACGCCGCGCGTGGCGCAGGAGGCGCGCGAGCTCGACACGCTCATCGCGCTCGTGAGCGCGGGGCTCGGCGTCACCCTCGTGCCCGCGAGCGCCGCGCGCTTTCCGCGGCCCGGAGTCGTGTTCCGCCCGCTCGCCGGCGAGGCGCTCTCGTTCCGCCTCGTGGCGCTCCGGCGACGGGGGCTCGCGCCGCCCGCGGTACGGTCGTTACTGGAGGTGCTGCGCGAGGTCGGTCGCGGCCTCTAACTCCGTGTTTTGCGGAGAGTTTGGGTCCCCGTCGCGAGTGGCAACTCGAAACAGGATTTCCGGCAGATCTCCCAGGACGTATGTCCGTGGAACGTTCGGTTCGCGCGCGGTGTGCCTAACGATTCCCCGTATGCGCCGCGCGAGCTGCTCGCGGGCAAGGATGCGCGCGCGCTGGCCCGAGCGCGGCTGGCCGCTCAGCGCGTCACGGACACCACGACCCGCTGGTAGCGGGTGAGCGCCGGGCGCCCGTCGTCGGTCGCCTCGAAGATCAGCTGGATCGTCTGGCCCGCCGTGGCATCGGTCGGCACCTGGAGGGGCGTGGCGAGCGCGGTAGGTTCCGAGAGGCTCACGTCGCCCGGGTAGGTGTCCACGTCCTTCCACCGCCACCATCGAACGGCCAGCGCGTTCCCGTCCGGATCCAATGCGATGCCCTCGAGGCGCATCACCTCGCCCGGACGCGCGGAGATTCGCGCGCTGCCGCGCACCGCGACGACCGGCTCGTGGTTCGCGCCACCGTACGTCGGAGTCACCGACCACTGCATACGCGCCGCGAAGTCGTTCTGCGCCGCCGGCGCGAAGTTCGGTTGCGGCGACGGCGGGCGCGTGGACGGACCCTCCGGCCCGATCCCCTCGAGGCTCCGCATGAACGCGTCTATCGACGTCGCCGAGTCCCCCTGCCCCGCGCGCGGCGCCGCGTCGCGCGATGCGGGATTCAGGGCGACGCGGCCGCCCCACCCGCCGGGCGTCTCGTCGCGGTACGCGCCGAGCCCGTTGCCGATCAGGTTGAAGAACGTGAACGTGTCCCCCTCGCCGAGGAACTCGCCCTTCGGCCGCGGTGGCAGCCAGACGACGTACCCCTTCGCGCGCAGCTCCGCGGTCCTCTGCCCCGTGAGGCCGAAGTAATCGAACCGGTCGTTAGGCACCATCTGCTTCCCGTCGCCCCACACGCGGTAGTGGGCGCCCAGGGGCCCGCGGCTCGAGACGTTCGCCCGCGTCCAGTCCACGCTGAAGTACGGCGCATTCTCGGCGGATGCGAAGACGAACGCGCCGTAGCCGACGCCGACGCCCCCCTGCCCCGCGCGCAGCGAGCGGATGTCGGGCCAGTTGGGACGGATGTAATTCGCGTAGGTGTCGTCCTGGTCGCCCGAGAGGGAGAGGATTGCCTTGCGCGAGACGTTCGCACGGATCGCCGGCCACTCCGCCGTCCGCTCGTGACGGTCCTGGATCGACTTCAGCGCCCGCGCGATGGTGCTCGCCCCGCCCCACGCGAGCAGGTAAACCGGCTCGGGATCGTCATCGAGCAGGACGTCGCGAATGAGGTCGGAGCCCGGCGTGTCCTTCGAGATGTCGCCGTCGAACTCCACGTTCCCCCACCGGATCTTCGACCGCAATATGGCGGGCGCGGGATAGTCCGGGCGATGAACGCGCAGGTTCGGGTAGACCCGCTCGTACAGGTCGACCGCATCGTCGATGAACCGGTCGCCTGGCGCCCAGCGCCACGACTCGCACGGGCAGAGGTTCAGCCCGAACCGGAAGTATTCCCGGTTCGGCACCGCCCACTTCTTCCCCGTCCCGTCGCCCTTCCAGTGGAACTGGCTGCTGGCGTAGACGAGCCCCTCGATCCGGAAGTCCGTGCTGTAGAGCAGGAAGCGGACGAGGGAGTTGGAGTCGTCGAGCTCGGGATCCGTGGTGACGATGACGCGCGGCTTTGACGCCTGCGCCGCGGGCGCGCCACGGGCGACCTGTCGTCCGGCCGTCGTGCAGCCGGCGAGCGCCGTCCCCACGAGCGCGAGGGCGAGGGAGCGAACGTGTGTCATGGCCAGGTCACCTCGCGAGAAATCGCCCAAGACCGACTCGGCGTATCGACACCACAAACCGGCGGCAAGATACGCGCTCGTTAGGCAGCGTCGCCAGGGCGGTCGATGTCGACGCGCTTCCGTATACACCTGGGACTCGATCGACTGAAGCTCGTGCGTTTCGCCCGATTGCCGCTCGGCGCAAAGACGTTCGCCCGCCTCAGCCCGGCTGTTCACACGGGCAATTTCGCTTATCGACGACGACCAAAGTCCAATGACGACGCTTCCCTCGGCGGGAGATTCTCAGGAGCGGCACATGGACGCCGCAGCGCTCCGTCGTGTCGTCTGCCGCTGTTCGGCCCTCACAACGGGGTCGCATCCTCCCTACCGAGACGTCGTCTCGAGACCGGCTCAGCAATGCGCGAGCGCGCATCGCTACCGCTCGGAGCGAGTTTGCCTCAGGAGCACGCCATGTCCGAAACCCCGCAGACCCCGAGTACCCCAAAGTCGGCAATCAAAGCCGATCAGTATTCGCCACCAGCCAAATCCCAACAGCCGAGAGCGGAGAAGGCCGACCAGGCCGAAGCGCCGAAAACCGCTCGGGGCGCGGCGGTGAGGACGGACCAGCCCGTCCACAGGCTCATGACGGTGACCATTACGATCGACGCCGAATCGGCCGAGGTCGTACGCATCGAGGGGGTCGATGCGACAGGCGCGCGCCACGAGCTCAACGAGGAGGAGAAGGCGAGCCTCGTGAAGGAACGGCGCGACGAACGCATCACCGAGCTGGTGCAGCAGGCCTTCGAAGCGGGAATCGCGTCCGTGCTCGGGACTGAAGAGGAGGAGGAGACGACGCAGGAATCACCGGAGGACGCTGAGTTTCGCCGCTGGCTGCTCGCACCGCTGCTCGAGCGCGGCGCGCTCAAACACCTGACGGAGCGCGCCGCGCTGAACCGGGCGATTCTCGGCACACTGATCGAGCATTCCAAGAAGTGACAACCAGGGGGACTACCACATGGGCACCAGCGCACGGGAAACTGAAGATCTCGCAAAGCTCGCGATTGGCGGTCGCACGCTTCGCAACGGCAGGATCCGCCGCGCCCTCATTGCACGACTCTTGAGCGAGCGGGCGGAAGGGTCGGAAGAGGAGGGAGAAGAGGACGCGACCGAAGAGGGCGGCGATGACGACCGTCAGATCGTGCGCGCGCTCGTCGCCAGCGGTGCTCTGCGGCGCCGGCGGCTGCGCCGGCTTCTCCTCGCCCATCTCATCAAACAGCGCAGCGAGGCGGGCGATGAGGGGGACGAGGGGGACGAGGACGTCGAGGAGGAGACGGGTGACGACGATCGCCAGATCCTGCGCCTCATCGTGGGGAGTCGCATGCTTCGGAGGCGCCGCATCCGTCGTGCGCTGCTAGCGCGCCTGATTCGCGAGCGCGGCGAGAGCGAGGACGACGAGCTGGACGACGACGTGGACGAGGGCGACGAGGATATCGGCGAAGAGGGCGGCGATCGGGAGCGGAAGTTCATGCGCCTCCTGGTAGGCAGCCGCATCCTGCGGCGGCGGCGCGTGCGCCGCGTGCTGCTGGCGAAACTGCTGAAGGAGCGCGGCGAGAGCGAGGAGGACGAGTTTGACGACGACGTGGACGAGGGCGACGAGGGCCCCGATGTGGAGCGTCAGGTGGCGCGCCTTCTCGTAGGCGGGCGGGTCGTCAGACGGCGTCGCGCACGCCGTGCCGCGCTCGTCCGCTTCCTGCGCAATCGGGACTGACATGCCCTGATCGGGCCGACGAGCGGGTAAAACACGACCAAGGAGCCGGGGGCACAGCCTCCGGCTCCTTCGCGCGCGTGCACCGCGAAGTGCCGCCAGGTCGCGCGCAACTCGTTAGGTATGTAGCAGGAGCGGTCTGCCGCCACCAGGACGCCGCGCTGCTCCCACACGCGTGCCGGCACGTCGACCGGCCCTTCAGGCAGGCGCTCGCGCCTACTCGTCGGGAGGTCTCTCGTCGCTGTTCGAATCGAGCCCCTGCTCGTCGCCGGCAGGTGCGCGTCGAACGACGATGACCGCGAGCGCGAGCCTCGCGGCCAGGGCCACGAACACGCCCGCGCCGATCAGCACGTACACGATGGTGAACCCCTTACCGAGCGTTGTACGTGGGGCGAAATCGCCGTAACCGATCGTCGCCAATGTCACGACGCAGAAGTACACGGCGTCGAGGACACGCCAGCCTTCGACACGCGAATAGAATAGACTGCCGATCGCCAGCAGTATGCCGTACAGCACAAGCAGCGCGCGGAACTCGGGATCGTGCAGGCTACGCGCGATGGCGCGCCCGAGCTGCGCCAGACCAACGAGGAGGGAGAGCACTGGTCGCCGTCGGGAGCGGGGTTTGGTGACGGAGCGCCATCGGCGCGACTTCGCCGCGCGCGAGAAGCGTGCCGCTCAGACCGCGACGACACCTCGCAAGGGTATGCGCGACGTGTTCCCGAGCTGAGGTCGCGCAACGATGCCCGGCGGTTCGGCCGCGACACCTTACGTGTGATCGGCGGCGATCATCGGGGGAACACCGCCTAACAATTCACACCCGAAGTTCGGGCGTGCACTCAATGCGGCCGCGCTCGGCATGACCGCTCGTCGCATCGCTGGCACCCTTCGTCACGCCGAGGGCGCCGCGTCATGCATTGAGGTTCACGTCCACATGCATCTCGGGCAATTCGTGCGTCCGCATTACGACCCCGACTCTCGTGAGGAGCCGTGACCTTCACCTAACCCAACGTAGGAGACCTGACTATGCCACCGAAAGAATTGTCAGCTCATGCACCGCCGCTCCGTTTCGCCATCACATTCAGCACCATCGTCTGCCTAACGCTACCGCTGGCGCGAGCACACGCCCAGGACGTCGGCCCGACCGGCTCGGTGACCGGCACGGTCACGAATGCCGAGGGCGCGCCACTCGTCGGCGTCCAGGTGACGGTCGAGGGCACCGCCCTCGGCGCGGTGAGCCACGACAACGGCCAGTATGTGATCACTCACGTGCCGGTCGGCACGCAAACGATTCGAGTGCGGTACGTCGGCTACCGACCGCAGGTGCTGCGCGTCGCGGTCGCCGCAGACCAGCGCGCGACCGAGAACGTCGCGATGGTCGAAGATCCGTTGAGCCTTTCGTCCGTGGTCGTCACCGGCACAGCGGCGCCGCGCGTGAACGAGGAGGCCAGCGTCGCCATCTCGACGCTCACGCCGGAGCTGATCGAGCAGGCGGCGCCGCGAAGCACAACTGAAATGCTGCGCTACGTCCCCGGGTTCACTCGCGTGGAGAGCTCCGGCGGCGAGGTCAACGAGAACATCCAGGTGCGCGGGATCCTGGGCGTGGAGTACGTGATGTTCATGGAGGACGGCCTGCCCGTGTTCCCAACGATGCACACGTTCTTCATGAACGCCGACAACCTCTTCCGACCCGATGAGAACATCGACGAGATGGAGGTCGTTCGCGGCGGCAGCTCGGCGCTGTACGGATCCAACACGCCCGGCGCCATCGCCAACTTCATCAACAAGACCGGCGGCCCCGAGCTTCACGGGACATTCAAGGTGACCGCCGCGACACAACGTCTGGCGCGCTACGACTTCAACACCAACGGCCCGCTCGGCGATGACTGGCGCTTCAACATCGGCGGGTTCTATCGCTACGATCGCGGCGTTCGCGATCCAGGCTTCCCCGGCATCCACGGCGGACAGATCAAGGGGAACATCACGCGTCTTCTCCAGAACGGCTACCTGCGTGTTTCCGCCAAGTACATCGACGATCAAAACCAGTTCATCCTGGACCTCCCGTTCCAGAACCCGAGCGATCCCACCTACGTGCCGGGTTTCGGAGACTACGGCTCGATGAACACAATCGAGGGGAACCATATCCGGGTACCGGTGCCCAGCGGGGAGCTGGAGCTCCCGTTGGACAACGGGCTCCGCACGTCGGCCGGGTGGCTCACCGCGGATGTTGCGTTCGACCTCTCGGGTGGGTGGCGGCTTCAGAACGCGGCTGAGGCAATGCGCAACGCTCAGCAGTGGAACGCGATCGTGCCGAGCGACGTGATGCCGGCGGCCGACTTCGTGACCAGACCGATCGAGCAGGGCGGCCTCGGGTTCCCCGCCGGGACCCAGTTCGCCTACACGTACACCAACCGACTCGACGAGACGGGGAAGCCCATGGCGTTCAGCACGCCTAACGGGCTCGTCGCGCCGGGCGGGGAGTGGCACGTCGAGAAGCCGATCTCGGCCTTCCAGGCCAGTTCCAGCTCAGGAAGGGCTTCGGCCGAAACAACATCGCGTTAGGCATGTACTTCGCGAACTACTCGCAGGACAACCACTGGTACTTCACCGACATCCTGACCGACGTGGAAAACAACCCTTCGTTCCTCGACCGGGTCGTGTTCAGCGGGGGCAAGGAGGTCAACGTCACGAAGAACGGGTTTCGGCATTACATCTCGAATTACGTGAACGGTTCGGGGCAGGCCACGATCCTCTCCGGATCGCTCGGCGGGGAGTTCCGCCTCACCGACCGCCTTCGCGCGGACGCCGGGGTGCGATGGGAATCCAACAGCTTCGTGCAGAGCTCCGAGAACACGTCACCGGTCGACCTCGACGGAAATCCGGCGACCACGTACGACGTCGAGCCCTGGGGGAACTCGAGCTTCCGGCATTTCAGTCGCAGCCTGAACGACTGGGCCGGGTCGCTCGGCCTCAACTACCGGCTGACCAACAAGCTCGCACTCTATGCGTTAGGCGGGCGGGCGTACAAGATGCCGGCGCTGGACGAGTTCCTGAACGCGCGGTCGCCGGAACAGGTCGCGCTGTTCGACTCCCGTGAAGTGCGGAACGTGGAGGGTGGGATCAAGTTCGCGTCCGCGCGGTTCGGTGCGACGATCGACGGATTCTATACCTTGCTGAAGAACATTGTCGGGCAGGGCGCGGTGACGGACACGCTCACCGGGCGGACGACATGGATCATCGTGACGAGCCCGGAGAACAAGTCCTACGGCGCCGAGGTGGAGCTGTCCGCTGTGCCGGTCAATGGACTGCGGTTGGACGCAAGCGCTACGTGGCTCAAGGCTGAACTTGGCGCAGGTGCCGGCGCCGACATCGGAAGCTGGATCAACGGCGTCCCGCCGGTGGTGGCCAATACCGCCGCGACCTACGCGATCTCGAACTTCAAAGTGACCGGCGACTGGCACCTGGTCGGACGGCGCTTCACGGACGTGAAGGCGGGGAACACGCTCCCCCTATACAGCTACTTCAACTTCGGCGCAGGATACCCGATACCACAACGCCGGGTAACGGCCACCGTGGACTTGCTCAACGCGTTCCAGTCGATTGGGCTCCAGGAGGGCAACCCGCGGCTCGCGCTGCTCGCCGGCGGCCGGACGAGCGACCTGTTCCTCGCTCGCCCGATACTGCCACGGCGCTTCCAGGTTTCGATGCGGTACGACTACTAGCGCTCGGCGCACGAGAGGTATCTTGCGGTCTGTGGTGCGCGTGTCATCCCGAGCGTTAGCGAGGGATCTTCATCCTCCTGCCTGTCCCGAGCGCAGCGAGGGAACAGAGGGCCCTCTCTCGGGACGATGAGGATCCCTCGCCTGACGGCTCGGGATGACAAAGGCTCGGGATGACACAGAAGCGGGTGGTCCGCCTGACGGCGGTGCTCTGCCTCTCGGCCGGCCCGGCCGCCGCGCAGGATTCGAGCTTTCTGTTGATCGCCGACCACCCGTCGGCGGACTATCCTGCGACGTTAGGCAACGGCCGGTTCAGCGTGCTGACGTCGCCGCTGGGCGTCAGCCCGACGCACTCGTTCCTCGCCGGGCTCTACGAGCACGCCCGCGGCGACGTCCCGCGAATCGCGGCGCTTCCCGCGTGGAACGGGATCGACTTCTTCGACGGCAGCTCGTGGCTCGGCGCCGCTGCGCTCACGGATTCGGTACTGCGCTCCTACCGGCAGACGGTGGACATGCACGACGGGGTGGTGCGCACGTCGTACGACTGGGTGGACGGTGGCCGACGAACGTCGGTGCGAGTGGAGGCATTCGTCTCTCGGGCCAACCCGGCGCTCGCAGTCGTTCGACTCCAGGTTATTCCGCACTACACCGGCCGGGTAAGGACGTCGTTCGCGCTGCGCGCGTGGCCTCCCCCGCGGCGGCTCCCGCTGGCCGAGCTCACGCGTCTCGACCCTTCCTGGCGGAACGCCGACCTCTGGTATCCAGGCCACATGATGGCTCGATCGCGAAGCGCCGATCGGCAGTTGTGGGGCGGGCTACTGCAGATGACCTCTCGCCCGGAGAACGACGAGGCCACTGTCGCGCAGGCGGTGGAGTCGCTCTGGCCGACGACTCTACCTAACGCGACAGCGCAGGCCACGACGGCCGACAGCGCGGCGGCCATCCACGTCGCGTTCGACGCGTCCGCCGAGGCGACGTACACGTTCGACGAGATCGTGGCCGTCGAATCCTCGCTCGACGCGCCCGACCCGGCCACGCGCGCCCTCCGCGACGTCGACCGCGGGCGCACGCGCGGCTTCGATGCGCTGCGGCGCGAGCATGTGGCGGCGTGGCATGCCCTCTGGGCGACCGACATCCGCATTGACGGCAACGCTGAGCTCCAGCGTACCGTGCACGCCATGCTGTTTCACCTCCTGAACAGCGCGCGGGCGGCGACGACGTGGAGCATCCCGCCGATGGGCCTAACGAGCGCCGGCTATTATGGCCACGTGTTCTGGGATGCCGATACGTGGATGTTCCCTGCCCTCCTGCTCGCGCACCCTGACGTCGCACGCTCCATGGTCATGTTTCGCTACCGAACGCTGGATGCCGCGCGTCGAAACGCGCGCGCGAACGGGTTTGGTGGCGCGATGTATCCGTGGGAAGCCGACGACCGAGGCGAGGAAACGACGCCACGGTTCGCGTCGCAGAATGCGCACTCCGAGATCCATGTCACCGGTGACGTTGGCGTCGCGCAGTGGCAGTACTACCAGGCCACCGGCGACTCGGCGTGGCTCGCGCGGTACGGTTACCCCGTCATTCGCGAGACAGCGGAGTTCTGGGTGAGCCGGACCGCTTGCGACACGGCTCGCTGCAACATCCGCGACGTCGTCTCTGTCGACGAAGGAATGATCGGAATTGCCAACGACGCGTACACGAACGCCGTAGCGCGAAAGAACCTGTACGCCGCCGTCGCAGCCAGTCGAGTACTGGGTCTGCGACCCAGCCCGCGCTGGGCGCAGGTCGCCCGCCAGCTGTACATCCCGTTCGACTCGGCGAGTGAGTATCACCGGACGTACGAGCGCGCTCCACCGGCCACGCTCGGCTCGGTCGTTCCACTCTTGGCCTACCCGCTGGCCATCCCGATGAGCCAGCGTGCGAAGCGCAACGACCTCGATCACGCCGTGCGGCGGCTAAATGCGGAAGGCCCGGGCGCGATGATGACGGCAACGCTTTACCCCGTAGTGGCTGCCGAGCTGCGAGATCGCGCGCTGGTGGACACCCTGCTCCCGCAGACGTATCGCGGGTATCTCCGCGGACCATTCCACCTGCTGGCTGAGACGCCGAAGAACGACGCCATTGACTTCCTGACCGGAGCCGGCGGCTTCCTCCAGCAGGTGATCTATGGCTACACCGGCCTCCGCCTCGGCGACGGCGGTGTGTCGCGCGCATTCCCACCGCTCCTGCCGTCGAGCATCACGCGGCTCGAGCTGCGTGACTTCCGCATTCGCGGAAGCTGCTACGACATCATCATCGAGAACGACCAACTCCGCATGAGCTCGCGCGCGTGCGCCGGTTTGAGGTGACGCGACCGGACGCGGGCGACACCCGGGATTGTTAGGCAAGGCTTCGGAGGCGAGCTGACGGCGACCCATTGACCGGTCGCCGCCCGGTGAATCTATTGTCCGCGGTCGAGCCAATGGTCCGCCGAGCGCGGCTCGGCATCTCACCTGTCTCCCCGCCATGCCTGATGTCACCCAGCCGCCGCGAAGCCCTTGCCCAGCTCGCCGCGCTCGTCGCGCTTCCGCTCCCAAGATGGGTGTCCGTTGGCCGGGATCCACTCGACGGCACAATCGCGGAGTATCAGGCCGGTCGGCGTCGCGGCGAGTGGACCGCGGCCGAGGTGACAGCACGCGCCCTCGAGCGCTGTCGGTCCCGGGGCCAGGCGTGGCGCGCCATCGACGCGCTGGCCGATACCGCGCTGCCGGAGGCCAAGGCTGCGGACGCGCGGCGACGCGCTGGCCGCCTGCGAGGCCCACTGGACGGTGTCCCGGTCTTCGCCAAGGCGATCTACGACATGGCCGGCCTGCCAACCACCGGGTCGAACGCCGACTGGGTTCGTCTCTTCCCGGACCCTGTTAGGCGTGACGCGCTGGAGGTAGCCCGCCTGCGCGCGGCCGGTGCGATCGTCCTGGGCAAGACGGCGGCTGACGACTTCGCCTACCACGGCAACGGTACCAGCAGCCACACGGGCCAGGTGCTCAACCCGCACGACCCAACGGGGACGCGCACGCCCGGCGGGTCGAGCGCGGGGTCGGCGGTCGCGGTCGCGAGCGGGATGGCGTTCGCAGCGTTAGGTACCGACGATGGCGGGTCCAACCGCATCCCGGCGCAGTTCACCGGGGTGGTTGGAATGAAGCCAACCTTCGGGCTCGTCCCGCGAACCGGTGTGATCCCGACGTGGCCGTACCTCGACACGCACGGGCCGCTCGCCCGCACGGCGGCGGACGCCGCGCTCCTGCTCGCCGCTATCGCGGGAGCCGACGTTTCAGACCCGCTCGCGCTCACAAACGCCTCGGACCTCGCGTCCCTCGCAAGACTGCGTGACGATGCGCTCGCCGGGGTGCGCCTCGGGATCGTCGAGGCGCACGCGCCGCGGGCGCAGATGACCGCCGAGGCGCTCGCCATGTGGGACCGGGCGTTAGGCGACCTGCGAGGCGCCGGCGCGACGGTCGAGCCGTTTGCGGCGGCCATCACTCGCGTGAACTACCGGGACGCGTTTGCCGCCTCGGCGCGCGACCGGGGCGACGTGCCCGTGGACGCCAACTCGCCCGCTCCCACGGCCAACGCGCTCTTCCGGTACTTCGCCGGCCGGACCGACGAGCCGCACGCCGCGGTGCGCGCCGGGTATCCGGCGTACCGCGCATTCTACGACGCGCTCCCCGCCACCTTCGAGGAGTGCGAGCCGCTCCTCGACCGTCCGATGGCGGACGACGCGGCGGGACGGTCCTTCGCCCGCTCGCGGGCCGACGTTGTCGCGACACTCGCGGCGTCGATGCGTGCGGCGGGCGTGGTAGCGATGGTCTACCCCACGATGCCGTTCAACGCTCCGCGCGCCGTCGACAAGTGGCCGGACATCCGGACGCCGTTAGGCTACGGCAACTGGCTTGGCCTGCCCGAGGTGTCGGTGCCCGCGGGCTTCGGTGCGGATGGGATGCCGGCCCTCAACCTGTCGGTTGTTGGGCTTCCAGGCGAGGACGCGCGCGTCCTCGCGCTTGCACATGCGTACGAGCGCCACTCGCGCCGGTTCCAGCCTCCGCCGCGATAGCCCGCGCGCGAGTCAGTAGCGACGTCCGAAGCCTAACGGGTAGAGCGGTTGCGCGCTGTCGTGCGGCACGTCTGATTTCTGTGCGAGCACGGCGTCCATCGACGATGGCAGCTCGAACGGCAGCTTCCCTTCCGGCTTGGCGCGGCCGGCGAGTACGTCGAGTAAGGCCGCGTCGCTGACGCCGAAGTTGGCGATGACGGCACGGGCGCGCTCCTTGAGAGGTGTCAGAATCGCAGGTCGGTCGAGATAGACCGTCACCACCGTAGGCACCGCGGCGCTCACTTCCTTGAACGCCTCGTACTCGGCGTCGCCGTCGCGGAAAGAGAGGCTGCCTTCGTGCTGCATCGCACCGAAAACATAGCCCGGGTGGAGCGTCTCGAACGGGGCCGTTAGGCGCATGACCGCGACATCAGCCTGCTTCGGGTCGTTGACTACTGTCCACCCGTACTCGGCCGCCGCCTCCGGCGCGATCCCGCGTACGTAGACGCGAAGGGGCGCGGAGGCGCTCTTGGCACGAAGTGGCAGGATGCCACCCTGGTTCTCCAGGAGCACCAGCGCTCTGCGCTGGGCGTCGAGCGCCGCGGCGCGAAACGCCTCGGTGCCCACGCGACGCTCCGCGTCCGCGGGCTCGACGTACGGATTCTCGAAGAGGCCCTGCGCGAACTTGCCGGTGAGTATCGGCTGCACCGAGCTGTCCAGGCGTGCCTCGGTAAGCTCGTGTGCACCGACGGCATCGATCAGAGCGTCGGCGCGCTCCGTCCCGCCGAATTGGTCGACACCGGCCAGCACGGCCTGCACGAACCTGGCGCGCATCGTCCGGTCCTCGACCCCCCAAGGCATGCCAAGATCGGCGAACGACGGCCGTTCACCGCGGGGCACGCCAGCCAGGCACCGTTCGTTGCAGTCGTTCGTGATCGCCCAATCGGTGAGAACGATTCCTCGGAATCCGTAGCGCCGGCGGAGCATGTCGGTGAGTATCTGGCGATTGAACCCTGCCCCGACCCGCTCGATCGGCTTGCCGTCCCACGTCGCTCCCTCGAGGATCGAGTACGTCGGCATCACGCCGGCAACGTTCGCGGCGAAGGCAGCGAGAAACGGGCGGACGTGATACTCGAAGTTTCCGCCGGGGAACGAGGCGAACCGGCCGTAGTAGCTGTGACTGTCGAATCCATCCTTCGCAGCGCCGTACCCGACCCAGTGCTTTATAACGGTCTGCACGCCGACCGAGTCGACACCACGCGTGCCGTGCTGAAACCCGGCGATGTACGCCCGGACCATGCGGCCGGCGACGTCTGCGTCCTCACCGAACGTGCCGTTGATGCGGCTCCAGCGAGGCTCCGTGGCAAGGTCCGCTTGCGGCGAGAGCGCCATATGGATGCCCACCGCACGGTATTCCTGCCGCGCGATGTCGCCGAAGCGCCTGACGAGCGCCGTGTCGCCTAACGCGGCCAGGCCGAGCGTCTCCGGCCATTGCGAGAACTGGCCTTCCGTGACGCTCGCCCCGAGCACGTACTGAAAGTGATGGCGCGGATCGGTGCTGATCGTCACGGGAATACCGAGGCGCGTGTGCTCGGCGATTTCCTGGAGCGCGTTGTTCTCCTTCGCGAGCGAGGCTGGCGCACCACCCAGACGGGTGATCATGCTCGTGACCTTCGCGCTGTCGATCAACAAGCGGTTTGCCGCTGTATCGTATGCCGTCCCGACACCGGCCGTCGCCATCGCGCCGACCCCGCGGGCGGTGCCATGCATCATCGTCCCCGCCTTCTCGGCGAGCGTCATGCGGCCGACGAGGTCTCTCGCGCGTGCGTCGGGCGTTAGGCGCCAATCCTCGTAGGGGTCGAGCGTTCCGCTCCGGTTCAGGTCCTTGAACCGCAGGCCGTCGAGCTGGATGATGGGCACCGCGCGAGAGCCCAACGCCGGTTGAGCGATCGCAGAGCTGGTGGACGGCCGGGCCTGACCAAAGGTGAGCGCGAGTGGCGCGACCTCGAGCGCCACGATTGTCGGCCAGGCGCTCAGGGCGCGCGGCGTGCGACACATTCGCATAGGGCTACTCCATCACGGCGTGGCTGCCGCCCGCACCTCGGGTCTGTCGAACGAGCACGAGCATCGGGATGATCGCGAGAATGATCACGGCGCTCAAAATGTACACGCGCGAGTAGGCGATGACGCTCGCCTGCCCCGTCACCTGCGCCTCGATCAGCCCATACGCGCGGGCCCTCGCGGTCCACGCGTCGGCGCCTCGTGCCATCATGCCTCGCGTGAGCGCCTGCACGCGCGCCACACTCGTTGCGTCCAGCGGCGTGATGTGCTCGGCGAGCACGGCGTGGTATTGCGCGGTGAAGCGCGAGAGGAGTGTCGCGATGCCGGCGATACCGAACGAGCCGCCCAGCTGACGGAAGAAGTTGTAGAGGCCGGTGCCTTGCGCGAGCTCGCTCGGACTGAGCTCGGCGAGCGTGATCGTCGTGAGCGGCACGAACATGAGTCCGAGTCCGATACCGCGAAGAATCAGCGGCCAGAAGAAATCATCGCGACCGGTCTCACCGGTGATCAGCGATAGCTGCCACGCGGCGGTGGCGAAGATGAGCGCCCCTGCCGTGATGAGAATCCGTGGGTCCACCCTACTCGTAAATCGCCCCACGAGAAACATCGATATTGCAGTCGCGATCGCCCCGGGCAGCATCGCGATACCGGTCTGTTCCGCCGTCATGTGAAGGTTTCCCTGCAGGAAAACCGGGAGCGTGAACGACATGGCGTAGAGCCCGATCCCCATGACGACGCCAAGCACCGTACCCACCCACATCTGACGATGCCGCAGCACGCGGAAGTCGATGACCGGTTCCTTCGTCGTCAGCTCGCGCCAGAGCAGCGCCGCGCCTCCGACGAGCCCGATCACCGTCAGTGAAGTGATCAGCCGCGAATCGAACCAGTCTTCGCGCTGGCCATGCTCCAGAACGTACTGCAGCGCACCAACGCTCATGGCGAGCAAGGCGATGCCGATGTAGTCGATCCGCCCGGGCCGTCGCTGGTCGGCGCGGTCGTGGACGTACGCGGCGATCATTACCGCGGCGAAGATCCCGACGGGGATGTTGATGTAGAAGATCCACGGCCAACCGTAGTTGTCCGTGAGCCAGCCGCCTAACGTCGGCCCGATGGTGGGGCCGACCATGACGCCAACGCCGAAGAGTGCCATCGCCATGCCCGCCTCTTCCGGCGGAAAGGCCTCGAACAGCACGGCCTGGGACACGGTCATGAGCGCGCCACCGCCGATGCCCTGGACAATGCGCCAGAAGATGAGCAGACCCAGGGTGTGCGATGCACCGCAGAAGAACGAGGCGGCGGTGAACAGGATGATCGAGCCCACGAAGTAGCGTTTGCGACCGAACAGTTGGCCGAGCCACCCGGTGAGCGGGATGATGATGACGCTGGCGAGGATGTAGCCGGTCGTGACCCAGGCGATCTCATCGAGTGAAGCGCCGAGGTTCCCCATCATGTCGGGGAGGGCGACGTTCACGATGGAGCTGTCGATGACCTGCATCAGCGCGGCGAGCACGACGGCCAACGCGATGAGATAGCGATGCTCCTCGCCGTGGCGCGTCGCAGCCACGGGCTTCTCTGTGGGCGCGCTGGCGGGTAGGGCGGATGGGGTATCGTCGAGACGGGTCGCGGTGGTCACAGATTCGGCCTGACTTGCATACTCACGAGTATGATAGCATCAACACGACTGGGCGGACTCGGAGGCTATCGCGTCAGCGCGTGAGACGGAGCGAGCTGCTGCTGCGCCCGATCGGACGCAGGCTGCTGAGGAAAAGGTCCAAGGCGGAATCCACCAGACGATCCTGGACCACCACGAGGTCCGGCACATCGGCGGCATACTGCTGCCAGACCGTCTGCTGCAGGAGGCCGGAGAGGAGCATTCGCGCTGCGACGTCGGCGTCGGCATCGGCACGGAACTCACCACGCGCCTGCCCTTCCCGCACGAGCGACGCGATCAGTCGTGCCGACGCAGCAGGTCCGCCGGCGAGCCAGCGGCGAAATGCGTCCGGCGCTTCGTGCGCGATGCCCTGGACGAGGAGGGTGACGACAGCGAGGCGTTCCTCGGGAACGGATCCAAACCACCGGCGGACGACGAGTCGCAGCCGGGTCGACACGGGCGCGGTCTTGTCGCGCAGCACTTCCTCGATTCGGCCGAACGCTTCCTCGCGTCGATGCTCGATGGCGCGAAGGAGCAGCTCCTCCTTGTTCGCGAAGTAGTGGTAGATCGCGCCCTTCGTGACGCCGGCGGCTTCCCCGACATCCTCGAGGCGCGTGTTACGGTAGCCGCGCTCGGCAAAGACCTTGAGCGCGGCATCCAGTATTTCCTGAGGGCGGTCGTCCGGCCGCCGTTCCCAACGCAGTGCCCTCGATCTCATGGTTCCACGCCAGTTAGATACCCACAAGTATAATACGAAAAATGCTGGTTGCTGGTAGCGCGGCTCATTCACAACGGGCACTTCGAACGCCAACCACGAACAAACAGCAACCACGAACGCTGACGACGCTGATCTGTCGAACGCTGTGGCCGCTGCATCATTCTCTGGCGAGAGAGCCACTTGACCGGAGCATCTACTCAATCACATGAACAATTGAGGTTTGCCAGTTTGGTTTTTCCCAAATAGCACCCTCAGTGTTCTCAGCGGCGCTCGCGTCTGCGGCCTCAGCGTTCGTGGTTGCCGTTTGCCGTTCGAAGTTGCCGTCGAAGTTGGCGTTACGGGTGCGTTTGGGGTCAGACTCCTTCCGCAGCGTTCAATTGCCTGGCAATGTAACCCTGCGTATGGAGTATGACCCCAAACGCACCCGTAACGCCAACTTCGACGGCAACTTCG
>JBKOYV010000015.1:0-15432 GCA_046725585.1 Gemmatimonadota bacterium
TTCTATGCCTTGTCCAATTCGACTCGGCGGAAAGTTTTGGAGCAACTGTCGGCGGGACCGGCCACTGTCAGCGAGTTGGCAGCACCGTTCGATATGAAACTCCCCTCGTTCGTGCAGCACCTATCGGTGCTCGAACAGAGCCGACTGGTCAAGTCGAAGAAGCGAGGGCGAGTGCGGACGTATGAGATCGCGCCCGAACGGTTCAAGGTCGTTGAAGACTGGCTGACCGCGCGTCGTCAGTTGTGGGAAGCTCGACTGAACCGATTCGACCAATACGTCAAACAACTCAAAGCGAAGGAATCGGAATCATGAGCAAGCAATTCATCTTCAATCCGAAACTCGATTTCGCCATCGAACGGTTCATCGACGCTCCCACGCGGCTCGTCTGGGAAGCGTTGACGAAACCGGAGCATCTCAAGGAGTGGTACATGCCCAAACCCTGGGGGCGTGTGTCACGAGCCGAAATGGACGTGCGACCGGGCGGCATCTTCAGCATCGACATCGCAACGGGAAGACGGTCAGGAGTCTCCCAACCTCGGCTGTTTCCTGGACGTTATTCCGATGGAGCGACTTGTCTGGACCTCCATGTTGTTCCCCGGCTATCGTCCGGCTGTCTTTGACGACATTCCGATCACCGCCATCATTACGATGGAACCCGTGGGAACCGGCACTCGCTACGTCTTTACGGCGTTACACCGGGATGAAGCGGACCTCGAGAAAAACAAAACGTCGGGCTTTTACCAGGGCACCGAGATCGCCGTCGATCAGTTCGTGGAGCACGTGATCGCGATGAAGTAGTTCTGCAGCATCTCGCATCGGCGTCAGGCGAGTGCCTGAAAATGGCGCTTGTCGCGTTTGCGTGACGCGAGCGGCTTGGGCGACGCACCGTCCCGATCTTCGATGTCGGGGTCGGCCCAGTGGGGCGTTCATGCGCACTCCAAAAACCAATTGCGACATAAAATCAGTCGATCCTAGCTTACAACCGATTGCATAACGCAATCAGAACCGCGCGGATGTGCCGCGTGAAGAAAGGAAGCGGTATGGCTAAGCTCGTGTTCGGAATGAACCAGTCCCTGGATGGCTACGTCGACCATATGGCGTTTGCGCCAAGCCCTACGCTCTTCCGCCACTTCGTCGAGGAGGCTCAGGGGCAGGCGGGCAGTGTCTACGGTCGCCGAATGTATGAGGTCATGCGTTACTGGGATGACGATCATCCTGAATGGGATGCAGAGGAACACGCCTTCGCGGCGGCGTGGCGGAACCAGCCGAAATGGGTCGTCTCGCGCTCGTTGAAATCGGTCGGCCCCAACGCCAGGCTTGTTGAGGATGATCTTGAAAGCGCGATCCGCGAACTGAAGGCCGAGCGCGACGGGGAGATCGAGGTTGCTGGCCCGGACTTGGCGCAAAGCCTCACCGAACTTGGCCTGATCGATGAGTATCGCATCTACCTGCACCCCGTCGTGCTTGGTCACGGCAAGCCATATTTCGCCGGACCCCGGCCGCCGCTCCGCCTTATGACAAATGATCGGATTGGCGAGGATGTGATCAGGTTGACCTACGTTCCTGCTTAATCTCGCGACTCGCCGGATGGAAATCGCCGCTGAAGTCTGGTCTTGGGTTGGGCCAGCGACTCGCGGAAGGCATCGGCCTAACGCACCAAGTTGAGCTGCCGCGCCCGGACCGAGCCAGGCGACGGGCGCTGTACGAACGAGCGGAGGCCGGCCAGGCGCCTAACCATGATGCCGGTCGCGCGGTCAGTTTCAACGGACGTTAGCTGGCAGGCGCATTGCTCTCGACTCCGCTCGCCCGATCGACGGCTTGCCGTAGGCGGTCCGCCAAGTACGCGGCGCCGCGCGTGTCGCGCGCCGAGAGGATTGTGTTGTATGCCGCGGCCACTGCAACGGCTAACGTAGCCGCGACGAGCACGCCCGTTGTGCCGCCCTGGTACCACTCCCAAAGCCCAAGGAGTGCCAAGAACACGGGGAACGCGAACACGGGCGATGAGCGCCGGGTCGCGGCGGTGATCAGGCTACCGCCGCTGGGTCGAGCGACCACCGTGCCCCGCAACTCGACGTTGGGGCGGTCCTTGTACTTGGTCGCGTACTGCAGCCGGAACCGGGCACCGTCGATCACGCCCTCGACCTGGAGCACGCCGGCGGCGCGGAGGGGCGCGGGGGTGACCGACTCGCGCCACTCACGTGTGTCATGGCGGATCGCTTCCAGCACGGCTAACGCGGACGCGTCGCTGTCCAAGCAGATTTTCATCGCCACCGAAGCTTGTTGCAGCTATCGCCTTGAGTTGAGCTGCGAGCGGATTGCATAGTCGCGAGCGCAGCGAGCTTCCACACACCGCTCGGCTCCAACGTACGTTAGCCGGCGGGCGGGATGATAGTTGCCTAACGGAGCTCGCGGAGGTCCTGACGGCCGTGCAGCACGGAGAGGACCTCGATCGTGTCGGCGTGCACGCGATACACCAAGTGGTACGGCCCTTCGATCAACTCGCGGATCTCGGCGCGAGCGAACTCCTGGACGACGCGACCCGACTCGGGGAACTGCGCTTGGTCCAGTCGCCGGGGATGCGGTCGACGAGATGCTCGGCGTAGACGGGGGAGGAGAGGCTGACATACTCGGCGACCGCCGCGAGCTGGGCGACGGCGTGCTCCGTCCAGCGGAGCACGCGCACTAGGAGGCGCGGCGGATCCGGGCGCGGACGCGGGCGAGCGCCTCGTCATGGCTGACGACGCGCCCGGCGTCGGCGTCGGCGCGCCCGGCCTCGACGGACTGGCGGACGTAGACTTCGTACGCGAGGTCGTCCCAGGTGGCCGAGTCGGGGAGGCTGTCGACGAGGCGGTGGGCCTCCGGCTTGATGTTTTGCGAGTCGCTCATGGGTGGAAGTTGCCGCGGTGTTCCGAACGCCCGCAAGGTTGCGCCAGGACCAAACTGCGTCGCCGGCTAACGCCCAAGCTAACCTGCCAGCGAGTCGCATAAGAGCGCTGGGCGAAGCCCAGCGCAATCCGCCGATCGCTTGTCAGGTTCGGCGATCGTTAGGCGGCTGGTCGGCGCATCAAAACCGAGAACGTGTGCGGGAGCCTCGCCAACTCGTCGTGCGGCACGGCGTCGAATTGCGGCCAAAAATGCTCGGCATGTTCGCGCACCTCGTCGAGGACGAGGCCACTCGCAACCAAAGTAGAAAGGACGTCGCCCAAGGTCCACTGCCACTCAAATGCCTCAGCGGGTTGCTGGCCGGCATCGGAAGACAGTCGCCGCAGATAGCGTCCCGGAAAATCGGTGTTGGCCCGAGGTGACCTCGCGAAGTAGCTCGCATCTTCACGCAGGCGAACTTGCCTCGCGTCGGTATCCCACACCCAATTCAGTGGATGGCCGTCGAACAAGAAGAAGCGGCCACCAGGCACCAGCAACCGAGTAATGACCGCGGCCCACCGTTCGAGATCGCGAATCCATGGGAGAGCGCCCTTACCCGTGTAGACGATGTCAGCGGTACCGATCAAATCGGCGGGCGGACTGAGCACGTCGGTGTGCACCACGTTGCCGGCGCGCGAAGCCGCGCCGCCTTCTGTTCGGCGATCGCAAGCATCCGTTCGCTGAAGTCCAAGCCGACAACTGAGGAGGCCCCCAAGCGCCACAACGAAAGTGTATCGAGACCATGCGAACACTGCAGGTGAACGGCGCGACCGCCCTGCCGAAGCAGGGGGACCAGCACGCGCAGTTCCGGCGGCAATAGGTTTGTCCCACCGGCCCGAAGCAGCGCCACGTCGGCATCGATTTCGGCGGCATACTTCGTCGCTGTTCGATCCCACGCGACCGCGTTTCGTCGCGCGAGATCGGCGCTTTCGTCCGGGTTCACGCGGGTCTCCGACATGTTGAGCCGCCTAACGCATAAAGTTGAGCTGCGGAGCGCCTGCCAACGGGCGCCGTGATGTTGACAGTACGACCAAGTCGACAGGCGCACAACCGGATGCCGCTCGCTCCGGCAGTTCCAATGAACGTTAGGCTGCCGCCACGCGGGACGCAGAAAAACCCTCGCTTAGCTCTTCCTCGACACGGAAGCCAAAATCAGCGAGAATGGCACGCACCGCGTGATTCGGGCGAGCGCCATAAACGACCAAGCGATCATACGGCGGGTCTTGGCTTAGCTCGCCATGATGTAGGTCGATAGTAGGCAACAGGGTCGCGAGCACGTCGGACTGGGGCCTTGACGGGTCGTCGCGAAACGTTGTCGGCCGGAATGCCGGATTGTCGCGACGAGCGATGCGAATGGCGTCGACGTTGGTGGCGGAATCTGCGATCCAAAGAGGGCCTGCGAGCTCTCGGACCCGGTCGCCGATCTCACCATCCAAGACTTCGGTCAGGGTGGAGTCCATCAGTTGATTGCTCGCAGAGTCTGTTGGCAGCCTAGCGCCCGAGTTAGTTGGTATGAAGCGGCGGCTGGACCTCCGCGAGACGTGGTAGCGATCCTTTGCTCCACACGATGCCAGGGCATCACACGCGATCAATGTCGCAACACGACGGAGGCCAGCCGCCAATGGATACGATAGGCTTGGATCTACACCAACGCGAGACACAACTCTGCGTCCTCGCCCCCGACGGGACCGCGACGGAGCAGCGGGTCCACACCAGTCGCGAGCGCTTCACCGCCGTGCTCGGACCACTGGCGCCGGCCACGGTGCTGCTCGAGGCGAGCACCGAGAGCGAGTGGGTCGCCGGCCATCTCGAGGCGTTAGGCCTCAGCGTGATCGTCGCCGATCCCAACTACGCGCCGATGTACGCCACCCGGAGCCGGCGGGTGAAGACCGACCGCCGCGACGCGCGGACGCTCGCCGAGGCCTGCCGGCTCGGCGCCTACCGCCCGCGCACCGGCTCTCGGCTGCCCGGCCGCACGTGCGCGCGGAGCTCGCCGTGCGGGACGCCCTCGTGCGCACTCGCACGCGCTACATCGCGCTCGCCAAGGCGCTCGTGCGGCGTGACGGCCTGCGGGTCGCCGGCAGCGAGAGCGAGCGGGTGGCCGAGCGGATTAACGAGCTCGAGCTCTCCCCGACACTGGCGGCCGAACTGACGCCGCTCTTCGCGCTCTGGGCGCCGCTGAACGCCGAGATCGCGGCGGCCGACCGGCGCATCGCGCAGCTGGCGGCGGCCGACCCGGTCGTCCCGCTGCTCGCGACGGCGCCGGGGGTCGGGCCGATCACGGCCAGCGCGCTCGTCGCGACGATCGATGACATCACGCGCTTCCGCTCGGCGCACGAGTTCGAGGCGTACCTCGGCGTGGTGCCGGGCGAGCGGAGTTCGGGCGAGAAGCGGCGCGTCGGGCGGATCACGAAGGCAGGGAACGCGCGGGCGCGGTGGCTCTTGGTCGAAGCGGCGTGGCGGATCATGCGCTCGCGGAGCGAGGAGACAGCGGCGTTGTGCGCCTGGGCGGCTGGCATTGCCGTGCGACGCGGGAAGCGGGTCGCCGTGGTCGCGCTGGCGCGGCGGCTGGCGGGCATCCTGTACGCGATGTGGCGCGACGGCGTCAGGTACGACGCGACGAAAATCCGCGTGCCCCGCCCGCGGCCGGCGTCGGTCGCCTAACGTGATGGACCGGGCGGGATCGTGATGACTGAATCGGGAGCGGCGAGCGCGCCGCAGGTTATGGCCGCCGGAGAGAGCCGCTAGTTAGTTGGCGCCGCCGCTCCTTCGGACCACCCAACTGCGCCGAGGCCCGCGGGCCTCACGACTGAGCGCGAACAGAAGGCTGAGCAGCATCTCGAGACGCGCGCGGAAAACCGAGGAAAGAGGTCCGGCAAGCTCACTTGGGGCTTGACGCGGGCCGCCGCTTCACAGAAACCTGCGAGCGCTCGGCAGGTTCACGTACGTTAGCTGGCGGGCGCGTCGATCCGGACCGGCCCACGCTCTCGAGCGGAGGCGAGAGACCCCGGCACGTCGCTCAAGCTGCGGATTTCCCCAGGAGACGGGGCACCCTCCGCCTCACGCCGCAACCAGAGGGCGTGTAGTCCGACCGCACGGGCGCCGACCATGTCGTCCGCTTCAGTGTCTCCGACGTGGAGAACCCGCTCGGGAGGAAGCGAGAGCCGGCGACACGCCTCGGCAAAGATGCGTGCATCCGGCTTCGCTACCCCGACCTCGGCGGACGCCACAACGGCATCGAGCTGAGCGCCGAAGCCGAGGGCCTGGCAGAACGCACGCAACCCATGCTGCCAGTTCGAAATGACGGCGAGCCGGTAGCCGGCGGCGCGGAGCTCGGTGAGCACCGTCGTCACCTCAGGGAATGGCACGAGGTGATCCGGGCCAAGAATCCGCCAGAGCTCTAAGCCGTGCGCGTCGGCGGCGGAGTGATCGACGCCGACGTGGAGCCGAGCGAAGAGCGTTCGGGCCACACGCGCGGAGAAAGCCTTCAGGTCCGCGCCGCTCATGGTCGGCGCGTACTCCCCACCGTGGATAGCAAAGACGTCATACAGGGCCGCGTGCGCCCAGGAGTCGGACTCCCAGCCCTGCGCGTGGAAGTACGCCATCACGAGCGCGCCACGCCCACGGTCGTGGCGGTGGGTGGCCAACGTGTTAAAGAAGTCGAAGCTGAGGGCGGCTATGTCGCGAGAGGTCCGCACGGCTAGCACGGCTCGAAGGGCGGCGAGGTCGCTTGCGACAAAAACCTGTCGCCAGCTAACCGATATGAGAGCACGCCCCTCACTGCTACCGTGGAGGTGTCGAAGCCCCATGGATCACAGCAAGGAGCGGCTCTCATGAAGCAGTCGACCAAGTATGTCGGACTCGATGTGCACCAGGCAGCGATCGTCGCCGTCGTCGGCGACGACACCGGGCGCGTGATCGCCCGGAGCGTCCTGCCGACAGAGGCGGGCGCGATCCGCGAGTTCGTCCGCGGCATGCGCGGGGCCGTTCACGTGGCGTTCGAGGAGGGCACGCAGGCCCAGTGGCTGCACGACCTGGTGGTCCCGCTAGTGGCGCGCGTGCTGGTGTGTAATCGGCGCGGCGAGCGGCACCGGGGAAACAAAGGCGATTGGCACGATGCCGAGCAGTTGACCGACGGCCTCCGCGACGGCCGCGTGCGCGCCGTGTATCACGGCAGCCCGCACCGGGCGGCGCTGAAGGAGCTGGCGCGGGCGTACCGGAACCTGGTCGAGGACGCCACGCGGGTGATGCAGCGGCTGAAGGCACTGTTCCGCGCCCGCGGGATCCCGACGGCCGGGCGCGGGGTCTACGACGCGGCGGAGCGAGCCGAGTGGCTCACGAAGCTCGGCGACGCCGGCGTTAGGCTGCGGGCCGCGACCCTGTACGCCGAGCTCGAGGTGCTGCAAGCACTGCGGCCGGCCGCCAAGGCGGCGCTGGTGGCGGAGGCGCGGCAGGACCCGGCGTGGGCGGTGCTTCGCTCGGTGCCCTTCCTCGGCCCGGTGCGGGTGGCGCTGCTGCTGGCGACGCTGCAGACGCCGTGGCGCTTCCGGACCAAGCGGCAGCTGTGGGCCTACGCGGGGCTGGCGGTGGTGACCCACACGACGTCCGAGTACGGGTGGGAAAACGGGCGCCCCGTTAGGCGGCGCCGCCCGCCACTGACGCGCGGGCTCAATCGCAATCACAACCACGTGGTGAAGGAGGTCCTCAAGGGCGCCGCCACGGCGGCGGTGGCACGGCCGGGGGCGTTCCGGGACTTCTATCAGGCATTGCTCGCGCGAGGGATGCGCGAGGAACTGGCGCGAGTAACGCTCACGCGCAAGGTGGCGGCGCTCACGCTCCGGCTGTGGAAAACGGGAGAGCGGTACGATCCGACGAAGTTGACGGTGCAGGCGGTGGCAGCGCGCTAGCGCCCGCGAGTTCAGGCGGCCACGAGGTGGGCATCATCCTCGCCAACGGTGCCGGAACTCCGGGACGCGGGTGCGGGGGGCAGTCTCGATTTAGGCGTTTCGCCCGGCCTGGGAGTCCGGCCGAGGTCCTCGGCTAACCGTAGGCCCTCCCGCAGAACCCGAAACAGCGTTAGGCCGGCCTCGGTGGCCGAGTCTCGAATAGAACCGTGGTTCGCTCCGCGCGACCCAGACGCTTGCACGCGTTCGACGGAACCGGCGGCAGAGTGAGGACACTGATGCGACCGAAACCGACTCGGCGGGCCCACGCGCGGCCGACAGCCTCGCGCGCGAATTCGAGATCTGGGCTGATTGCCACGGGAAAGAGCGTTAAGCAGTCAGCCGGGCCGCAGGCCGCCCTTGACAATCGCTCTCATAGAACGCCTGAAGTTGACCTGCGAGCGGACCAAACCGTCGCGAGCGAAGCGAGCGTCCCATAGCCCGCTCGTCAGGTCCAACGGACGTTAGGCGGCGGCCCCGCGGGACTCGCGTGAGCACGCATCTCGGCGAGCAGGCGAAGGCGCGCGACGACGCGATTGTTGAGGTCGGCGAGTTCAGCTTCAGACAGGCCGTCGATGTCTATTCTCATTCTGCGTGGCCGCCCGAGCAGCGCGGCCGGTAATGCGAGACTGACCGACGGATAGGTTCCGACACCCCGAGGTGACCGTGATCCAAGCCGGACTCCACGAGTTTGACAGAGCGTTTGATCGCCTCGACAAGTCTATCGATGACCGGTCGCTGCGATACAACATCATGGAGCCCGCGTTCGAGGAGCTGCGCCGGGATCCACGATTCGATCGAGTGTGGAACAGGCTCGGAATTCAAAAGCGGTGATGCGGGCAGTCGCGCCAGACTCTTGATCGTAGATGTGTACATGAGACGTCAGATCTTCGTCGCGAGCGCGCTGATGCCGGTGTGGGCCAGCGTGACACCACTTGCCCTGGCGCAGCCCACACAGGCACCGGCGTTCTCGGCCGACCTAACGCGGGCGGCGGTGCGGCGGGTGATGGCGGCGGCGGCTGATTGGCAGCTCGCGCATCCCTCGGAATATGCGCCTTACGACTGGACCGTGGCGGCCTTCTACACGGGAATGATGGCGTTGGCAGACCTGTCGGAATCGCCGAAGTACTACGACGCGATGAAGGCGATGGGCGAGCGCAACCAGTGGCGTCCCGGACTCAGGCCTGGTCTCGCCGATGACTACGCCGTGATCGCGACCTATGCGAGGATCTTCCAGCGTGAGAAAGACAAGAGGATCCTGGCGCCGGCACTGGCCCTCTTCGACTTTCTGGTCACGTTGCCCTACAACGAACCGCTGACGTGGGGGAACGGGATCGAAACGCGCGAGTGGGCGTGGTGCGATGCGCTCTTCATGGCGCCGCCGGCGCTTGCCGCGGTGACGACCGCCACCGGCGACGGCAAGTACCTCGACCTGGCGAATCGCCTGTGGTGGAAGACCACCGACTACCTCTACGACAAGACCGAGCACCTGTACTTCCGCGACAGCCGGTTCTTCGACCAGCGGGAGCCTAACGGCAAGAAGGTGTTCTGGAGTCGGGGCAACGGATGGGTGTTTGCCGGGTTGGCGCGTGTGATGAACGAGCTGCCGGCGGACCATCCGGATCGCGCGCGGTACGTCACGCTCTTCCGCGAGATGGCCGAGAAGATCGCGGCCGTTCAGGGCGAGGATGGTTACTGGCGAGCAAGCTTGCTCGACCCGGATAGCCGTCCGAACCCGGAGACCAGTGGGACCGGGTTCTTTGTTTTCGGCCTCGCGTGGGGGATCAACCACGGAGTGCTCGATCGGGCGCGCTACGAACGTGCTGTCACCCGCGGCTGGTCTGCGATGGTCAAGGCCGTACATCCCGACGGCATGCTCGGGTGGGTGCAGCGGATTGGGGATCAGCCGGGAGCGACCACGGCAAACACGACCGAGGTCTACGGCGTCGGCGCGCTGCTGCTTGCAGGCAGCGAGGTCTACACGCTTGCGAAATGATTGGAGCCATCTGAATTCAGACGTTCTCTCGAAGTATCAGGCCGTGGTCTTTCTGGATACGCGTCCTGAAGAACCGGCACAGCGTGCTGCGTTTCAGGCGTAGATGGACCATGGCGGAGCGTGGGTGGGCTTTCAGTTTGCTGGTTTCGCTTTGACACCTTCAGCGTATCCGGCAAACTGGGACTGGTATCCGTTTCTCGGGTCCGGATCATACGTGAGCAACACGTGGAGGCTTACGTCAGCCGTTCTCGGCGTCGAACTCGCGCACGCAAAGTATGTGAAGGCGATCAGTTACGCGAAGGTGAAGACCGACCGGGTCGACGCGCGCATGCTCGCGCAGCTCCTGGTGCCGAGGGCGAATATCATCGGCAGGTAGGTGAGGAACACGACCCAGACCCATCGACGCCGCTTTCGGATGGACGCCAGCCCAACTTAGCGATTGTCGCGTCCGTCCGGATCTGTATCCCGTTCCAGCATCGTTGTCGCCACCTAACGGCTCGCCGTTCTGCTGCGCCGCACCCTATGGATGCCGCTGTGGCGAAGCGCACAGCGGCCAACCTTCAGAGTGTGCGGCGTCCGCAGGAACGGCTTGTTAGGCGGCGCTGTGTGGCTGAACATCTGGCTGTAATGGCGCCCGGTCGCGCGATCATCCCTGTTGTGCGAGTTCGAGTGCTCCGTTCGCGAAGGCTCTGGCATAGCGAGCCAAGCTGGCCACGTCGATCGCCTCCGGCCAGCGGTCAGCCACATTGTGATAGACATCGGACCCGCACACCAGCGTGACGAATCTTCCACCGCCTTGCTGAACGGCGCCGGTCTCTCCGCGTGCCTTGGAGTCGTGCGGAGCCCTCCCGTTCACCGTTAGCCCCTCCTTCTCCATTGCCGCGACGGTCCAATGCTCAAGTGCATCGTCGGAAGCGTGGATGAGATTCGGCTGTCGCGGTTCGCCAATGCTGGAGCCAAAGAAGATCCACGCGCGGGCGCGCTTGATCAGGTCCGCCCTGGTTTTGAGATACGCATCGATTCCCAGATGGCCAAGTTCGTGGCCGCTCAACGCGACGAAGAAGCAGGTGCGTACCGGGCTACCATGAGCCAGCACACGCATCGCTTCCAACCAACAGGCCAACCGACTGCCTTGTTCGCTCGCGCATTGCCACCAGCCGCTCCGTGGCGCCATGAGAACGATCGGTGCCAGAGTCGGCCTTCTCCCCGCGATCTTGGAAGTGACGTTGAAGGCTCGCGCCGCTGTCCGTCTTGCCTCAACTACGATCGTCGCCGCCGTACGGGTCTGGGCTTGCTCCTTCAGTCACTCGCCCTCTCCGCTCGAGACCTGCAACATGGGCGGGCCGAAAGGCTTCGTGAACGCTGCGGCGTTGACCAGGAAGAGTCCTGGCCGAGTGCCTCGCGTGAGCAGGACCACTGCCTTATGGCGGCTGTGACGCGCCTCGGCAAGGTTGCGCTCCTCGATCCCGATGGGCTCGTTGAGCCTGAACGGCGTAGTTTCTGCCAGTCCGATCTCCGCGTCACTGCCGAGAGGACCGAGCTTGCCGCGCACGCCTTCGGCACCGGTCAGACCGGCGTCGAACAGAGGCACGCCATCGATGCGTCGGTCGCCAATGCGCAGGTAACATGACTGTGGATCAAGCCGACTAAGACTGAAGGGCTCAAGCGACGGTTCTACGCCGACCTGGCGCACCTGGTTGGCCAACCACTCGGCCGACGCCTGGTCGATCTGTGTTCCGGTGCGGTGGTTACCCTGAGCATCGTACGTCTGAATCACGGCTGCCACGCGCTGCTCGAGTCCATCTGGGGACATCTGCGTTGGCTCGAGCTCAGGCATCCACTCCGTTCTGCCAGCACCGGCGGCCAGCGCGAGCGTTACTGTCCGACCGCCGTCCGCAAGGAATGCTCTACGGTTCATCACTTGCCCCACGTTGAGGAGCGCGGTTGCTGCCTCCGATGCTGCATTCACTCGGCGCGGCCAATTTCGTCCGCCTAACGCCCGAGTTATTGATCTTTCGGTAAAGAACGGTACACCTCAAAGCGGGAGGTGTGTGTGGCGGAGGAAGCCCTGCGAGAGGGTCGTGCCAATGCTCGCCGCGCCTAACGCCATGTCCACCATCCCGGCCAGCGCGTCGAGGTCGGGCGCGACGTAGTTCGCGAGCACGCCACGTTTCGCCTGTGCCCAGACGGATTCCACCGGGTCGAGCTCGGGGGCGTAGGCGGGGAGCCAGGCGGCCCGGTACGGCGCCCGCGGGTCGGTGGTCTCGGCGCCCAGCAGCCACGCCGCGTAGCGATGCACCGCGAGCCGGTCCCAGACCAACAACAATCGCCGCCCCAGCGCGCGGTGGAGCCGCCGCACGAACGCCGCCACGTCGGCCCCGCGCACACTCGCCGCCCCGAGCCACCATCGCAACCCCACGCGCTGCCGCGTCGGCGAGCAGGTGAGCGCGGCCAGCGCCGAGAGCCGCGGCCGCTGCCGCCCCCAACTGCGGAGCACCGGGGTCGCCCCGCGTGGCGCCGCCGCGTGGCGCCCACGTGCGCCGGACGAGCGGCTCGAGGAGGAAGCCGCTCTCGTCGAGGAAGACCAGCGCCCGGCCCTCATCGGCCGCCTCGTTTCCGGAGCTTCGGCCAGGTCACCCGGCGCCAGCGGCGGATCGCGGCCTCGTCGCGCTCCCGCGCCCGGCGCGCCGGCGTCTGCGCGCTCCAGCCCAGCCGCCCGAGCAGCGCCCAGACGCTCGAGAGCGCGTAGCGCACGCCGAACCGCCGCTCGATGAGTTCCGCCACGCGCCGTAGCGTCCACAGCTCGGTCGGATAGCCGTGCGCCGCCGGGCCGCGCTCCAGCAGCACCACGAGCCGCTCCCGCTCCCGCGGGCCGAGCTTGGGCGGCGGGCCGCGGTCCGGGCGGGCCGCGAGCGCCGCGCCCCCGTCGCGGGACGCCATGTCGCGCCACCGCGCCACGGAGCCAGGCGACGCGCCGACCCGCCGCGCGACGTCCCGCAGTCCGTGACGGCGCAGGAGCCGTAGCGCCTCACGCCGGCGCCCTTCCAGCTCGGCCTTGCTGCCCCTCGGTCGCATCCTCCACCTTCCACCAGCAACGTCGACGGATTGTACCGTTCTTTACCGAAAGATCAATAAGCTGCAAGCGAGTCATATAAGAGCGCAGCCCTGCGCGCTGCGCAATCAGCTGATCGCTTGCCAGCTTCAGCGTTCGTTAGGCAGCATGGTCGCGACGGCTTCGTTGTGGAATCCGTAGGAAAGGTACGGATGGTCAGGTTGGTCGAGACTTTGGAAGGCCTGGCCCGAGTTGCTCCATGATGCGGCCGACTCGGGCTAGCAAGCCCGATGGCTATCTTCTCGGCTCATACCGCATCGCCACGGCCCCCGAGCCGAACTCCAGCCGGCTCACGAGCTTCAAGTCGATACGCTTCGATAGCCCCGCGAACAACGTCGGCCCATGGCCCGCTAGCCTGGGGTGCACCACGAACTCGTACTCATCGATCAATCCCAGCTCCGCCAACGCCAGCGGGAGCGTCACGCCTCCCACGAACAGTCCCTTACCCGACTCCCGCTTGAGCTGCTGAACGGCCTTCCCCAGATCCCCGCGCACGAGCTCCGCGTTCCAATCGACCCGGTCCAGGGCGCTCGACACGACGTACTTCTTTGCCGCGTCGATCGTCCGGGCGAAGGGTTCCATCCAATCAGGCCTCGCTCCCGCCGGCGGCGACCGCCGCCACGCTGCCTCCATCATTTCGTAGGTCACCCGGCCAAAGAGGAGGGCATCGGCCTGGTTGAGGTTCTCGACCGCGTGACGATGCAAGTCTTCATCGGCGACCATTACACGATGATCGCAGCACCCGTCCAAGGTGACGTTGATGGAATACCGAAGGGGTCGCATTCCGTAAGAGTACCGCCGATGGTGTAGCGTAGCAAACTATGCCCTTCACCCCCGCTGCCGTCGGGCTTTTCGATGCTCGTTACTGCCTAACGCCGTAGTTATTATAAGCTGCGGGCGAGTCAAATGAGGGCGCGCGGCGAGGCCGCGCGTAATTCTGCAGCTCGCCCGTCAGGTTCAACGTTCGTTAGCCGGCAGCTTGCGGCCAAGTGCCTGCCTGACGCGAAGCGCACGTGCCTGGCTCCAATGTTGAGCCGCTCCGCGGTCGCGTCGGCGGGTCTGCGACGCACCGGAAAGTCTGCGATGGGGAGCGGGTCGGCACAGCTCAGGCCGTCCTCTTCCGCTCTTCCTATATACGTTCACCGCCGAGCGTGCTGCTGTCACCGCAGATTCGTTGTCGAAGGCCCTCGGACGGCGCTAGCGTCGCGCTGTAGATGCAGAGGGTGTCGGTGAGGCTGGTCATCTTTTCGGCAACCAGGGAGCTGTTATGCGTCCAATTGCGAGATGCGTGACGACGGCCGTCCTCGGTGCTCTGACGGATCGAGATAGCGGCGACCAGCGAGAACCCCGAATCCCACGCAGGCGTCGCGCGCCCGCACTGCGGCAGTCACTCTCGGGTGCTCTGGCAGGATCGATTCTAGTCGTGGCAACCGCGTGCCGAGACGCCACTGAGCCCGCAGCATCGATCGCCTCGCCAGACTCGCCGGCATTGGCAAGGTCTCCGAAGAATCCTCCGAGCGGGCCGTTGAATCTTCGCTCAACTGGCAACACGTCGTGGAGTGTCTCGTTAGCCTGGGACCCCCGGACCGGCAGCGCTTCGTATCGGGTCCGCGACAATTGGGGCCGCGAAATCAGCGTGCCTGGCACGCAGACCAGCGTCACGTGGAGGTATCCCCATCCGCCCCTTCAAGCGGGCTACACCTATTCGTTCTCGGTGTACGCCGTGGACGCGTCCGGCAGCAAGTCGGCGAGCAGCAACACCGTTAGCGTGTCGCTTCCGCCGGACACGCAAGCGCCGACGGTACCCACCTTCTCGGTAACGAGCGTGGGCACGAGGCACATCTCGCTCACGTGGTCGTCGACGGACGACAGCCCGTTCATTTCCTATCAGGTGTACAAGGACGGCGTTCGGATCAGCACTGGGTGGATCTCAGAGACGTCGAGAACGTTCACCCTTCTCCAGCCGGGGACCACGTACACGTTTACGGCTCAGGCCCGGGACCGCTTCGTCAATGAGCCAGGCGGCAACCTGTCGGCGGTCAGCCCACCATTCACCGTCACGACCAAGCCTAACGACGGCAGCGACGTGACACCGCCGACCCAGCCATCATCCGTGCAGGCTTTCAGCTACGGCGATCTCGAGATGCAAGTCTGGTGGACCGCATCCACGGACGCCGTGACGCCTCAGAATGTGATCGTATACGAGATCTTCGTGAACGGTGTGCACGAGAACACCGCCATCGGGAAGAACATGACCCCCAGCGCGTATGGCGTGTCGGGAGAGAACGAAATCACCGTCATCGCGATCGACGAAGCCGGCAACAGGTCGATCGCGGGCAGGACCACGATCGTCCTCCCGTGATGACGAAGGGATCGCGCGCTCGAGCAGCGAGGAACCCGGCCACTACGTCAAGGAGTGGAAGCGCACCTTCAACCACGGCACTAGCGGTATGTACGCC
>JBKOYV010000320.1:0-12910 GCA_046725585.1 Gemmatimonadota bacterium
AAGCGGGAAGGGGGAGGGGGGTGGCGGGAGGCGGTATAAGACTGGGAACGGGGAACCGGGAACAGAAGCTCCATGGAGCCTCGGTTCCCGGTTCCCCGTTCCCGGTTCCCTCTATTCCCGATTCCCGATTCCCGATTCCCGACTATTGCACGGCGTTGATCATGTCGAAGATCGGGAGGTACATGGCGACGACCATGCCGCCGACCACCACGCCGAGGAACACGATCATTATCGGCTCGAGGAGCGACAGCAGCCCGCTCACCGCCGCGTCCACTTCCTCGTCGTAGAAGTCCGCGATCTTGGAGAGCATCTCGTCGAGACCACCGGTCTGCTCGCCGACCGCGATCATCGAGATCACCATCGGCGGGAACACCGCGGACTTCTGGAGTGGCGCGGCGATCGTATCACCGCCGGCGATCGACGCCCGCGACGCCATGATCGCATCCTGAATCACCCGGTTGCCGGCCGTCTTCGCCGTGATTTCGAGGCCATCGAGGATGCTGACGCCCGACGAGATCAGCGTGCCTAACGTGCGCGTGAAGCGCGACACGGCCGACTTGCGGAGCACGTCGCCGAGCACCGGCACCTTCAGCATCGCCTTGTCGATCTGCAGCTTCCCGTTCGGCGTCGCGTAGTACCGCTTGACCATGAAGAACGAACCACCGATGGCGGCGCCGATCAGGTACCAGTAACCCTTCAGGAAGCGCGAGAGCCCGATCACGATTCGCGTCGGCAGGGGCAGCGCGAGACCGACCGAGCCGAACATGCTCTCGAACACCGGAATCACGAAGATGAGGAGCACGCAGATCGCGATCACGGCGACGCTCATGATCACGCCAGGGTAGATCATCGCGCCCTTCACCTTTCGAATGAGCGCGTCGTTCTTTTCCATGAACGTCGCGAGGCGCATGAGGATCGTGTCGAGAATGCCGCCCGCCTCACCAGCCGCCACCATGTTCACGTACAGATCGCTGAACGCGTTCGGATGCTTGGCAAGTGCGTCGGCGACCGTATGGCCGGACTCGACGTCGAACACGACCGCCCGCGTCACCTCGGCGAGCGTCTTGTTCTCGGTCTGCTTGGCCAGAATGTCGAGCGCCTGCACCAGCGGGAGGCCCGCGTTGATCATCGTCGAGAACTGGCGCGTGAAGATGACGATGTCCCGCATCTTGATGGAGCCGCTGGCCTTCTTGGCCTTCTTGGACTCCTCGTCGACCTTGACGACGCTCATGCGCTGGCGCCTGAGCTGCGCGACGACCTCTTCGCGCGACGGCGCGTCGATCGTCGCGGTCTTCAGCTCACCATTAACCGCTCGCGCAGTATACGTAAATGTCGGCATCGTCTAACCCGTTAGGTGGTTGTTACGGGGACTGAGGACTAGGGACTGGGGACTCGGCCGGGAGGCTTCTACCGCCGAGGGGGGCTCCGCTCGAGTAGAAGCGTCCCGGCCGAGTCCCTCGTCCCCAGTCCCTAGTCCCTATCTCCGGCCAGCTCCAGCCTTCTCCTTGTTCAATCCCCCAGTTAATGGGGGCCGTTCGCCCTTCTCCCCACTTCCCTCATCCAGTGGCATGCGGCCGATCATGCGCAGGAACTCGTTCGGGTCGCCCGACACGCGGAGGCACTCCTCGTCGGTCACCTCCCGGCTCATGTAGAGCTGATAGAGGGCGTCGTTGAGCGTCTGCATGCCATACTTCTTCCCGGACTGCATGAGCGAGTAGATCTGATGGATCTTGTCGTCGCGAATCAGCGCACGGATCGCGGGCGTCACGACCAGGATCTCCGCCGCCATCGCGCGGCCGCGGCCCTTCGCCTTCGGCAGGAGCGTCTGCGTGATGATCCCCTCGAGCACGAACGCGAGCTGCGCGCGCACCTGCGACTGCTGATGGCTCGGAAAGACGTCGATGATGCGATTGATTGCCTCGGCCGCCGAGTTGGTGTGCAGCGTGGCGAACGCGAGGTGACCGGTTTCGGCGATCGTCAGCGCGGCCTGGATCGTTTCCAGGTCGCGCATCTCACCGATCAGGATCGTGTCGGGGTCTTCACGTAACGCGTACTTGAGCGCGTTGGCGAACGACTTCGTGTCCGTGCCGACCTCGCGCTGGTTGACGATGCAGCCCTGATGCCGGTGGATGAACTCGATCGGGTCTTCGACCGTGATGATGTGGCCTTTGCGCTCACGGTTGATCTTGTCGAGCATCGCCGCGAGTGTCGTCGACTTGCCCGAGCCGGTGGGCCCCGTCACGAGCACGAGACCGCGCGGCTTCTCCGCCATCTTGGCGATAACGGCCGGAAGTCCGAGATCCGTGAACGAGCGAATGTTGAACGGAATCTGCCGGATGACCATCGAGACACAGCCGCGCTGCTTGAAGCAGTTGCCGCGGAAGCGCGCGAGATTCTGGATGCCGAACGAAAAATCGAGCTCGTCCTCCATCTCAAAGCGCTTCTTCTGGTTTTCCGTGAGCACCGAGTACGCGAGCTGTAGCGTGTCCTTCGGCGTGAGCACGTACTCGAGAGTGGCGTTCGTGATGTCGCCGTCGACGCGAAGCTTCGCGCGCTCGCCGGCGGTGATGTGCAGGTCGGACGCATCGCGCTCGATCATTTCCTCGAGCAGCGCGCGCAGGTTCACGACCGTCGAGGCGTTGTTGCTGGAAGCGGGGCCGGTCATTGATTCGATGCGTGTGACGTATGCGGTGGTGCGGGCACGAGAGCGAGCACGCGGCTCACTTGCGTCCGCTTCCTGCCGAGCGTTGCGACCCACATGGCGCCGCCGACATATGGCGGCGCTCAGCTACCAACGAGACGGGCCGAGGCGCGCGCGCGTAACTGAGTATTGCAGTGTGCGTTAGGTCACTCGCAGCGGCCCTGCCGCTGAGCTATCAGCCATCAGCCATTGCTGTCGCAGCTATCAGCCATCAGCCATCAGCCATCAGCCATCAGCTCGAACGGCGGAACGTCGAGAGGCGCTCCGCTGTTCGCCTTCCGCCGTCTGGGCTGATGGCTGATGGCTGATAGCTGCCGTTATTGCGCTCCTGTCTCCCGAATCACCTGCTCAAGCGTCGTGATCCCCTTCAGCACCTTGAGCCAGCCATCCATGCGAAGCGTCAGCATGCCTTCCTCGATGGCCGCGTCGCGGATCTCGCCGGCGCCGAGGTTCTGCAGAATCAGGCGGCGAAGCTTCGGTGTCATGGCCATTACCTCGTACAAGCCCTGACGTCCCTTGAGGCCCGTGCCACCGCAGGTGTCGCAGCCCTTTCCCTTGAAGTAGGGCAGCTGGCCGATCGTCGTCGCGAGCGACAGGCTTTCCAGATGCGGCGCTGCATCCGGCATGGCCTTCGCCCGCGCGTTGTCGAGCGCTTCCTGGGTGAACTTGAGATCGCCCAGCGTTGTGTTGCGCGTCACCTTTGCGCCCGCGAGCTCACTGTCATCGGGCGTGTACTTCACCCTGCACTGCGGGCATACGCGCCTGACGAGTCGCTGCGCGAGCACGAGGTTGAGCGCGGACGCCACGTTGAATGGCTCGAGTCCCATGTCCAGCAGACGCGTCACGGTCTCGGCCGCGGAGTTTGTGTGCAGCGTGGAAAGGACCAGGTGACCCGTGAGCGCCGCCTTGATCGCGATGCCGCCGGTCTCCAGGTCTCGAATCTCACCCACCATGATGATGTTCGGGTCCTGGCGCAGGAACGCTTTCAGCGCCGCGGCGAACGTCATCCCGATCTCGGTCCGCACCTGCACCTGGTTGATCCCGAAGAGGTTGTACTCGACGGGATCCTCCGCCGTCATGATGTTGACGTCGATGTTGTTGATCTTCGAGAGCGCGGAGTAGAGCGTGGTCGTTTTACCCGAACCCGTTGGGCCGGTGACGAGCACCATGCCGTACGGATTCTGCACCGCTTCCATGAGCTCACGCTCGGCACGCGTTTCAATGCCGAACTTCTCGAGGTCCAGCGTCAGGTTGCCCTTGTCGAGAATTCGGAGCACGACCTTTTCCCCGAACAGCGTCGGGAGCGTCGAGACGCGATAGTCGATGACCTTGTTCCCGAGCTTCAGCTTGATGCGCCCGTCCTGCGGCACGCGTCGCTCGGCGATGTTGAGCGACGCCATGATCTTGAAGCGCGAGATCAGAGCGGCCTTGAGCTTCGCCGGCGGTTTCATCACTTCGCCCAGCGCGCCGTCGATGCGGTAGCGTACGCGGAGCTCGTGCTCGAAGCACTCGAAATGGATGTCCGATGCACCGCGCTTCACGGCGTCGGTCATGATCGCGTTGATCAGCTTGACGACGGGCGCGTCATCGACGGCCGCCGCCATCGCCGCGGCCGACACGTCGTCATCCGTGTCCTCGAGCAGCTCGATGTCGCCGAGCGCATCGGCGGCAATGTCCTCGAGCAGCGCGGCCATCTGCACGTCCGAGGCTTCGTAGTGTTTCTCGACGAAGTTGCGGAGCGTGAACTCCCCGGCGAGCACCGGAAAGATGTCGTAGCGCGTGATGAACTTCAGGTCATCGAGGACCGCGATGTTGCTCGGATCCGCCATCGCGACGGTGAGCGTGCGCCCGTCGCGCTTGAGCGGCAGGATCACATGCTTCGTGGCGAGGTCGCTCGGGACGAGCTTCAGGATGCGCTGGTCGACCTCGAACCGCGCCAGGTCGACCGCAGGCATGCGATGCTGGCGCGCGATGAGCTTGGTGAGCTCATTCTCATCGACGTAGCCCAGCTTCACGAGACAGTAGCCGAGCCGCATGCCGCTCTGCGTCTGCTCCTGCAGAGCGCGAGAGAGCTGTTCCTTGGATATGAGCCCCTCGCGGAGGAGCATCTCCCCGATTCGATCCTGGGTCGCTACCGGAGCTGCCACGTTAGGCGTGTCGCGGGATGAGTGAGCGTGGTGACGCGGACGTGTTGAGTAGCGGCATGGCCCCGCGCGTCACGGCGCGCGCGTGGCCCGTGCTGCTACCGGCTGCGCTCGCGACGAATCGACCGCGAAGACATTGGAGAGCTCCTAAGTCTCGGATCGACAACTGCATTGCTAGGACGCGCCGTGCCCGAAAACGTCACCCTCCCCTCGAGCAACGCGGCGAGGCCGGGGCCGACTCCGCGAACCCGCTGCAATCCCTCGAGGGAGCCGAACGGCCCGTTGGCGGATCGGTCACCGACGATGCGGCGCGCGAGCACGCTGCCGATCCGTGGAAGCGACTCGATCTCGCTCTCGCTCGCCACGTCCAGATCCACGATCGCTCGCGGATCTCCTCTTCCGGTATTCGACCCGCCACCGATCTCGCTCAGCGGTTCACGCACCCACCGTTCCGCCGAATCCGCGCTGGCACCTGAATCCACGGCGGACCCTTGCCGCGCGCGCCGCGACGCGCTCCGTCGCTGAACCGAGCGACCGTTCGCTCTCGCCGAGCGGCGAGCCCGCGTCTCGCTGCCGCGGGCCGAATCGACGGCCGCAAGCTGTCGCGCGAGCTCGTGGCGGTGCGCGGCATCGGATGCACCGTCGTCTCGCGCGGCGCGCACGACACGTATGCTCGCACCGAGAACGATGACACCAGCGAGGAACAGAAGCGCTTTGCGTTCGGCCGGCGTTGGCATGGGCACAAGATGACATCGCCGATCACGAACTGAATCATCTGTTTATTTCGAACGTAGCTCTTTTTACGCACGGACTCGATTATGTTAGTCCGAGACCGATGATCGCATTTTCCGCTCGCGACGCGGCGCGGATGCTCGCCCTCGCCGTGGCGTATGCCGTCACAGCCGCCGTGGGCCTGCAGTTCGGCGCGACGCTGCACGATACGCCGCCACTCTGGCCGGCCGCGGGGATCGCCATCGCCGCGTTATGCATCGGCGGCGTGCGCCTGTGGCCGGGCGTCGCACTCGGGACGCTGATCGTGTTCTGGCAGCGCGGTCACGGAACGTTGCTCACCGGCGCGATCGTCGCATCCACCACGCTGGAAGCCGCAATCGGTGCGCTGTTGCTCACGCGCGTTGCGAGCTTCCAACCCGCGCTTCGGCGCACGCGGGACGCGCTCGCGCTCGTGATCGCCGGAGGAATCGGTGCGCCCGCGTTGGGCGCGCTCGTAGGAGCCGGGGCGTTCACGTTGGCGCACGCGATACCCGCGAGCTCCTTCGCCGGCGAGTGGCTCGAGTGGTTCCTCGGCGACGCGATCGGGGTGATCGTGTTCGCGCCTGCGGTGCTCGTCTGGACACAGTCGCACACGCCGCGAATCGGGCTACGAGTCCAGGTGACCGCTGTCGCACTATTGGCCATCGCGGTCAGCGTCGCGGCCACGATGCAAGTCTGGCCCTTCAGCCGCAGCGCGGCGGACGTCGGCACGCTCGTGCAGGGCTACCTTGCTGCCTTTGCGACGACGGCGCTTCTCCTCGCGGCTTCCGCGGCCGAGCGGCGGGATGCACTCGACCGGTTGACCGAAAGCGAACGCCACTTGTCGCTCGTGTTCGACAGCAACGCGGACACGCTCCTGCTCTTCGCGATCGAGGGCGAGGACCGGTATCGGCTCGTCATGGCGAACCGCGCGCTCACGGACCTGCTGAGTCACCACCGGCCCGACACTAAGGGCCGCGACATCCGCGGCATCCCGATGGAGTCGTTCATCACCGACGTGCTCCGACTTCCCGCCGACCGTATTCCGAAGAACCTCGAGGCGTTCCGCCGCGCGATCACCACGAAGACACCGTTTTCGTACGAGAACATCGACTGGAATCGCGCAGACCAGGTGTCGGAGGTTACGCTGGTTCCCGTCTTCGACGCCGCCGGGAACTGCACGCACGTGCTCCGGTCGTCGCGAGACATCTCCGCCCGCAAGCAGGCGGAGCAGTCGCTGCGGCTGCACGACTTCGTGATGACGAACGCCCCGTTAGGCGTGCTCATGGTCGACGCGAAGCATCGCGTCGTCCTCGCGAATGACATGGCCTGTACGCTGCTCGGCCACGCGCGCGCCGAGCTGCTCCGCACGCCGATCGATGCGCTGGGGCAGCAGGGGCTCGCGCATCACTGGAAGGAGCTGCTCGATCTCGGCACTCGGTCCGGCCTCAAGAGCCTCGAGGTCGAGCGCGTGGCCGATGACGGCACTCGGCATCCGCTCGAGCTCTCGATCGCGCATCTCGCGTACGCCGGCGAGGACATGTCGTGCGTGTTCGTGCGCGACATCGCCGAGCGTCGCCGGGCCGACATCACTCGGCGCACGCTCGAGGCGGAGCTGTTCCAGGCGCAGAAGATGGAAGCCATCGGCACGCTGGCGGGCGGTATCGCGCACGACTTCAACAACATTCTCGCGGCGATCGTCGGCAATGCCGAGATGGCCCAGATCGACCTGCCGCAGGGCGACGCCGCGCGGCACGACGTCGCCGAGGTGCTGCGCGCCGCGCGCCGGGCGCGTGAGCTCGTGCAGCAGATCCTCACATTCAGCCGCAAGGCGCCGCCCGAGCGCCGGCCGGTTCGCACAGCCGAAGTGATCGACGACGTGTTGCGCCTGCTCCGCGCCACGATCCCGTCGACGATCGACCTGCGGTCGCAGATCGCGGAGCCTGCGCTGCAGATCTTCGGAGATCCGACGCAGGTGCATCAGGTGCTGATGAACCTCGGGACGAACGCCGCCCATGCGATCGGCGCGCACCATGGCGTCATCGAGCTGCGGCAAACCTGCGTGGATGTCGGCATGGACGTTGTCCATCCCGATCTGGTGCCGGGCCGGTACGTCTGCCTAACGGTTCAGGATTCCGGGCAAGGCATGGATGGGCAAACGCTGGAACGCGTTTTCGAGCCGTTCTTCACCACGAAAGGTCCCGCCCTGGGCACGGGTCTCGGCCTCGCGGTGGTGCATGGCATCGTGAAGAGCCACGACGGCGCCGTGCTCGTGGAGAGCACGCCGGGGCGCGGCACGACGTTCACGCTCTACTTCCCTGTTCTCGGGTCTCAGCTCGCCGGTGACTCGGCGCCTGCGACCGCGGTGCCCCGCGGCGCGGGCGAGCGCGTGCTGTTCGTGGACGACGAGCCGTCGCTCGCCGCCGTGACGCGCCGGATGCTCGAGCGCCTTGGCTACCGGGTTGTGGCGCATGCTTCGTCGATAGAAGCGCTGGCGGCCTTCCGCGCCGACCCGTCGGCGTTCGATGTCGTGATCAGCGATCTGACGATGCCGGACATGACGGGAGCGCAGCTCGCGCTCGAGATGCGGCGCGTGCGCGCGAACGTGCCCGTGATCCTGTCGACGGGCTATCTGGACCGACTCGACGCCGAGGCCGCCCGCGCACTGCACGCGCGCGAGCTGCTCATCAAGCCGTACACGACCGAGGACCTCGCGACAGCAGTTCGCCGAGCGCTTGCGGACGCAGCTGCCTAACGAAAACAAAACACAGGTGGTGTTTAGTCTTGCGCTCCGGTGATCAGCGTATACGCCACATCACCGACGATCTTCAGGGACTGCGCCGACACCTTGTCGAGCGTGTCGTCGGGCGTGTGGTGGTAGTTTGGCTTGCCCGAGCCCGGTGGTCCGAGGTAGTTGATATCGATCACGTCGATGACACGCAGTCCCTTGTCGAGCAGCGGAATGTGGTCGTCGGTGATCGCGCCGCCGTCGCGAGGGGGAAAGTAGCGCTGATATCCGAGCTTCGCGGCAGTATCCCAGACTCGCGACACGACTTCCGGCGCACGCTCGAGCGAATTGCCTTCTTGTGGAATCTCGAGGTCCGCGTCGCCGATCATGTCGAACAGGACGCCGAAGATGGGCTGGTACCCCGCCGGCATGTTCGCGGCGAAGTAGGTTGAACCGAGCAGCACGTCCACATCGGGCGGACCGAACGTGCCATAGTCCTCGCCGTCGACGAACAGCAGATCCACGCCCACCGTCGGCGGCGTCTTCTTCAGCACGTCACCGAGCGCGATGAAGAGTCCCACGCCGGATGCGCCGTCGTTCGCGCCCGGTACCGGGAGCGAGCGCCTGGCGGGATCTTCGGCCTGATCCGACACCGGGCGGGAATCCCAGTGCGTCACGTAGAGGATTCTCGTGGGCGCCTGCGGGCGAAAGCGCGCGAAGATGTTTCGCAGCGGCAGCGTGTCACCCTTCGCGGTCACGTGATTCCACCGCTGCTCGATCACCGTGTCGGCGCGCTGGCGCATCTGGGCGACGATCCAGTCTCCCGTCTTGCGCGCCGCCTCGGTTCCGGGAACCCGCGCGCCGAAGTCGAGCTGCGTCTTCACGTAACCGCGCGCGGCCTCTCCGTCGAAGGGTGTCGTGGGCGTCGACGCCGAGCGATCGCACGCGCCTAACAACAGCAACGCGCAGCAGAGGAGGTTCATTCTCACCTCAAGTCCCCGGCAAAGAACTGCATCTGGAGGACGGCGGTGATGACGGTCTGGGTCACACGGCGGTTCAAGTTGCGATCGACGTTCACGATGCGGGCACCCTGGATGCTGAACGTGGCGTTTTCGGCGACGTCGGTGTCGGCGTTCAGCGTGAACGCCTGCCGGCCGTTGTCGGTGAGACGACTGCGATTGAGCGTGGCAAAGAGGTTTTCAACGTAGCTCTTGGTGTGGCTCTGCTGGAAGCCAAGTCGGGTGCGGAGACCGCTCTTGAATCCCCAGTCGGCAGGCAGTCTGAAAGCGCGCCCCACCTCTGCGCTCGCTTCGGCAGCGTTGCCGTTCGTTACGCTGCCGGGCAGCGAGTCCACCTGTGTTCGGTAGGAGTATCCCGCTGTAGTCGTGAGATCACCCGGTTCCCAGGTGAGCGACACGTTCAGCGGGAACGCGCGCACGCGTGTGGCTCGCCTCTCGGACTCGGCGCCAACAACGACCGGCGGAACGACCAGCTCCTGTCGCGTGTGCAGGAATCGGCCGTTGAAGGCGGCGGCCTTCACCACCCCACCGAACAGCGGGCCGCTCGGGCTCCACCGGACGTTGAGGTCCGGGAACACGATCTGGTTTCCGTCGATCGCCGTCTGATCCGACTCGAGGCGCCGGGCCCAGTTGGTCGTAGTGGTTCGCTGCACCCGGTTCGTGAAGGTTATCGCGAGCGGCAGGTTCAAGCCGCTGGAGACCGCGATCTGCGAGCTCGCGCCGGCGCTGTTCGCGAGCCCCCCCTCGACCTCCCGGAACGCATTGATCGTCCCGATTCCGAGCTGGTATCCGAGGCCAGGCGATCCGGATGCGGCGTCGTAGGAGCTCAGGATGCCGCGCGTCGCGGACACGTCGATGGGCTGAAAGTACTTGGCCAGTCGCGCGGCGAGCGATGCCGAATCCGCATACTTCGCTCCGGCCCTGGCCACGTCGATCCCCGCGCCGAGCGTGATGGTCCTCGTGTTCCCCAGCCGCACGGCGAGCTCTCGCCTGACCGTGTCCGGCGGGACCGCGAGGCTCAGCGATGTCGGGAAGACGAGCGGCGCGTTCGGGTCTCGACTGAGTGAGAAGCTCGACGCGAAATCGACGCGAGGCCGGAGCCAGCCGGCGATCTCCGGCGCGTAGGTGATCGAGCTCGCGAGCTGGCGTTCGCGCTCGATGCCGGTGTCCATGCCGAGGAATGTCCCGCGCGCCGCTTCGGAGGCGGCGCCGTTAGGCGTCGTCAGGTCGTAATCGCGCAGGTCGTGGGTGACCACCATGTCGGCGCGCGCGGTGAGGTGCGCCATCGGCTGGAGCTCGAGCGATGAGGTGTTCCGCCACAGGTTCGTCTCACCCGTCGCAAGGCGACCCGGATCGTCGGGGGCCGCAGCAGGCTTGAGGAACGACGTTCGTCGCTCGTCGTCACGAGCGAGTCCACTCGTGAAGCGGAACGACGTCGGACGAAGGTTGAACGCCCCAGGCGCCTGACCTGTGGTTGACAGCCACGCGGGGATGATCGAGCGAAGGCCGCGTGGCGCGGCGTCCGGTGTACCCTCCACCGGAAGCGTCACGAAATAGTCGCCGACGAGGCTGAAGCGATGCCGGCTCCCGTCCTGGAACTCGGACCGGTTGCCTAACGCCAAATAGGTTCCGGTGACGCCGAGGTGATTCACGATCGGCGCGTACCACGGCCCGGAGAGCGGCCGCAGTCGCCTGAGCGACAGCGAGTACGTGGTCGCGGACGTCCTCGGTTTCCGGAGCCCGTCGATGGCGTCGCCCGCGACGTCGGATTGCGCGAGGAACGTCGGATCGATGGTCGCGGTCGTGTGACCGATCGTCAGCGGCAGCGCCAGCCCGAGCCTCTGCGGGAGGAACTGGTCCAGCCGGACGGTCGCGGACAGGTCCAGGTCGTTGTTCGTGGCGAAGGAAGGCGCTTCGGCCAGCTGGCGGAAGTTCGGGTCGCGTCTCGTCGTCGAGATCCGCAGGGTTCCCAGGTCGCCGAACGCCATGGAAATACCGATCTGGCCAGCGTACCCCGTCGCACTCACGACGTCCGCGAGCCGGATGTCGTCTACCCAAACCTCGAGCGTGTCTCCCGGGGCGATCGGCGATGCGCCCGTCGCGGAGTCCACGCGGACGATGCCGACGGCCAGCTCCTGAACGCTGCCGAGGTTCGGAGGCGCCACCGCCGGATCGGTCGTGTACACCATGTACCCCTGGTCGCACGCCGCAAACCGGTTGATCGCCGCCGCCGCCGGCAACCCTGATCGCGCAATGAGCGCGGAGTCCACGCCCGCGCACGAGACCGAGTCGCTCGAGGCCCGCAGGTACGCGCTCTCGAGCCTCGCGCGGAGCGCGTAGAACCGCTGGAACATGACCCTGATCTCTGGGAGCCACGCCGCGCGCGATGACCCCGAGCTTACGGGTGTGCGGTACATGTAGAAGTTGTTCGGATCCCGACCGATCTTGACGAAGAATTGCAGCTCGCCATCCCGGCCCCACCCGTTGCCGCGGCCCCGTGCCCACAGTCGAAGCTCCTTGTAGCCGAGATAGCTCTTCTGTCCCTCGGGGAAGCGCTGGAACGCTTCCGCCCGGTCGTACTTCTCGAGGCCACCGGCCTGAAGTCGCAGCGAGCGCTCGTTGATCTGAACACGCGTTGGATCGAACGGCGTCTGCAGATTGTCCGGCTCGTCGGTGACGCCCGGTGGGGGCTCGTAGACGAGACCTCGCGTCGAGTCCCGACTCTCCGTGCCGATGAGCGCCGAGATGACGTAACCGTTCCCGGTCGTCGTCTGTTCGCGGTCGCCGGCGATGCCCGTGAGGGGACGACTGCTTCGCTTGAGCCACGGGGCGCCGACGAACGCCAGCCGCGCGATCGCCGTCGTGATGAACGCGTCATCGCTGGCACCGGGCGGCGAGATGGCGGTGATGCGCATCGCCTGTATGCGCCGCACGAGCGGGCCGCCGTTGATGGAATCGTCGGGCGCGGCGAACGACAACCGCACGTGCACCCAGCAGAGGGTGCTCGTGGGAGGCCGAGCGCCGTTGGGGTCATCCACGCGCGCGCCGCACTGCCCGCGGCGATCGTAGCTGGTCGTGTCCGTGAGATCGACGATGTATCGAAGGAGTCGCTCGTCGGTGCGGAGCGCGTTGTCCGCGTCGAGATCCTCCTCATCGAGCCGGCTGTTGGCGACGGTACAGTTCACGCGCGAGTCGCCTAACGCGCGCTGCCTCACGTCGCCGCGCGTGCAGATGCGAACCCCCGTATCCGCTTTGGCGGTGCCGGCGCTGACGACGACGAGCGTGTCGACGACGTCGCCGGGCAGCCCGGTGTCGTTGACGTCGACGTTGAAGGCGCGTGAAAACGGGTCACGCTCCGAATCGAGTCGCCCATACCCCTGGAGCTTCCTGCCCGTGTACGTGCTGTCCGCGCCACTGGTCGCGGCTCCCGCTTCCCGGTTCCCGATCGAGAGGGTCTCGGGCGCGAACGACACGGAGTTCTCGGACACGTCGCCGACGTCCACCACAAGGATCGGATTCGTCGCTCGCCGAGCCGCGCTCGTGTCCATCAGCGTCCAGAACTCGATCG
>JBKOYV010000192.1:0-25473 GCA_046725585.1 Gemmatimonadota bacterium
CCGCTGACGGTGGTCGCGAAGACGCTCCTAGACGTCACGCCGATAAGCGACACATCGCCGCTCGTGGTTTCCGCGCGCACCGAGCCGGTCGCGTTGCGGATCTCGATGGTCCCGCTGACGGATTCGCTCTGGATGTCGCCGGAGAGCTGGGAGGCACGCACGTCACCCGAGACCGACTCGACGACGACGTGGTCGGTCGCATCCGTGACGACGACGTCGCCGCTCGTCGACCGCGCGTCGACCTGGGACTTCGTGCCCTTGACCGTCACGTCGCCCGATGTGCTCCGCGCGACAACGCGGGCTCCGACCGGAATCCAGACCTCCAGCTTCGAGTCGCCGACGCGACCGCGAACCGGCTCGATCTCCAGCGACAGCCGCGACGACGACAGGCTGGATCGGACGCGGCCGCGCTCCGCGTAGGCGCGCACGCGCGCTTCGTTGCGTTCCCAGGCGTTGACGATGACGTCACCGGAAATCTCGGTGAGGTCGACCGATCCGTTTCGGTTGAAGGCGAACGTGGTGTCGACGCGGGATTGCGCATCCTGGAATTCCTCCCGCTCACGCTCGCGGTTCCGGTCGCTCTGCGCGGACCCGGTACCCGGGACCATCAGAGCGAACGGGAGCCACGCGAGCGCGACCAGGGAAGATCGGAGTCGGTGCATTATCGTTAGGTGCGGTTCGGCAGCAACGCCGCCGTCTGCAGGAGCTCGAGCTTCTTGCCGAGCGCGCTGTTCAGTTGGTTGTTGAGGAATCGACTCGCCGGATCCTGCGCGAGAGCGGCCTTGCTCTGCGCGATCGCGTCGTCGATGACCTTGAGGTTCGCCTCGATGATCGCGGCGGTACGCGGGTCGAGCTGCGAGCGGTTGCGTGCGAAGATGGTCCGAAGGCGGTCGATCTCGCGCGAGTAGGTGTCCGTCTCGGTTGGCGACTGGTCATTCACCAACGTCCGTCCGCCCTTCGGTTCCGCTGAGGTGCTGGGCGCCGGAATGTCCGGCGTCGGCGCGAGCGGCGCGACTCGCACGGTGTCGGCTCCGCCCGGCGCCGTCGAGCTGGTGCCCGGGTGAGTTGTGGCCAAAGTGGACGTCGCTGTGCCATTGCCGTTATTCGCGACGGTCAGCGTGTACGTGACGCCCGCGGTAACAGCAACCAGCCCGGCTGCGATCGCGGCCCGCTTGAGCCCATCGAGCTTTCGCCGATGGGCCGCGACGTTAGGAGCCGGACGCTCGGTGAGCGCGATGACCGGCGTGTCGATGCGGCGCGCGATCCCATCCCAGAGGTCGCTGGACGGTGTGAGCTCCGGCAGCTCGGACGCGCTGGCACGAATGTGCTCCAGGTCGCGAACGAGTGCCGTGCAGCGGACGCACGATGCCACGTGAGCCTCGACCTCGAGCCCCGCGGCGGGGTCCAGGTCACCCTCGAGGTAGTCGGCGAGCCGCTCGTCCAGTCCAGCGCAATCCATGGCGTGCGTAGTCATCGGTTCAGTGCCTCCCGCAAAAGCAGCCGCGCGCGGTGCAGTTGCGCCTTGCTTCCACCTGCGGTGATGCCGAGCATCTCCGCGATCTCCTCATGCTTATATCCCTCCACGTCGTGGAGCACGAACACCTGTCGTGCCCCGGGTGGAAGGCCGGCGATGGCCGCCTCGAGATCGAGCGCCATCCCCGGGGTCCACCCGCTCGCTCGCGCGTGCGGGAGGGTATCGACCTCGTCGGGCTCCGAGCCGAACCTCGTACGGTTCCGGCCTTCGCTCTTGCGAGCGTTGAGCACGACGTTGACCGCCAACCTGTGCAGCCACGTGGTGAAGGCACTCTCGCCGCGGTACAACGAGAGCTTCGACCATGCCCTCACGAACACGTCCTGCGTGAGCTCCTCGGCCAGCGACCGGTCGGCCACCATGCGCGCACACACCGCGAACACGCGATTCACGTGTGCCCGGTAGACGCGCTCGAATGCCATGCGGTCGCCGTTCGCGGCGAGCGCGACGTCGTCAGCGTCGGATCGGCTGGTGGTGAAGGTTGGATTGTCTACTGTCGCCACCGTCATTCGCCGGCCGATCCTCGGTTACTCGGTGGGTCAGATACCGGGATGGCCTAAATGGTTTGAACAGAGCCGACTGGGCGGTATCCGGCGGTCTCGTGACGCCAGCTTAACCCTGTCACGCGTGCCCGAATGCGCGGTCCAGGACGCCGGGCAGGTCGGCCATGCATCCAATGAAATGATCCGGCCGAGCGTCCGCGAGAGTTTCACGGTCGAAAGGTCCCCAGAGGGCGGCGATCGTCATGACGTCGGCCGCGTTGCCGGCGTGGATATCGTGTGGGGAATCACCCACGAAAACCGCCTGTTGCGGCGAGACGCCCAGGCGGCTCAGCGCGACCCGAACGGGTTCCGGGTCCGGCTTGTGGCGGGTGGTGTCGTCATAGCCGACCACGACCCGGAACAAGTGGTCGAGTCCGACGAACTCGAGGCTCTGATGGGCTATTGGCGACGCCTTGCTCGTCACGACCGCCAGCGGGTGCCCGCGCCGGGCGAGGGTCGTGATGACGTCGGGCACGTCGTCGTAACACCGGGTCAAGCGGTCGTGGTGCTCGTGTTGGTACCGGCGGTACCGCTCGAGGAGCAGGGCTACCTCGTCGTCGTTGGCGGTGTAGGCGCGCAGCTGCTGAACGAGAGGCGTGCCTATGCCTTGCACCCACTCCTCGTCGGTTGGTCGCACCGGCCACTCCTCGAAAGCATGACGGGCGGAGCTCAGAATCAGCTCGATCGTATCGATCAGCGTGCCGTCCAGGTCGAAGAGGATTGCGGGGAGAATCATGCGTGGAATGCTACTGACCGAAACCGGCCAGCAGCAGGTGTCGATGAGGCACGCGTGAGGCGGTGCTACGGGCGGTGGTCGGGAACGAGCACGATCAGGGCATTCACGCGGGAAGGCGCAGGCGCGCCGACATCCGCGTTAGGCAGGCGCGGCTCGGCCACCTCGATGACCCGCTCCAGCCACTCCTCGGCGGCCGCGGCTCCCTCGTCGCCAGCCCGCGCGGAAACCAGCGCGGCGAGAAGCCGCTCTGCGCCGGCAGATCGCGATGCGGCTACCGAGTTTCGTGCCGCAACGGCGAGCCGGCTCACTGCCGGGCGCCGGTGAGGTGGTGCGGCGGCGGCCAGCGCCGCGATTCGCGATGAAGCGGTTACGCGCGCACGTGAGCCTACGGTAGCCACGCCGGCGTCCGACGCGGCCCTTGCGGCGTCGAGGTAGGCGTCGATCTCTCGCATCACCCGCTCGACACGCGACGGCGAGGCCACACATCCCGGGCCCTCGCAGGCGCGCGCGACTTCGAGGATACATTGTGGATCGGTCGTGGGTTGGGCCGCGGGCCCTGTCGCGACGAGCTGGCGCTCTCCTCCCACTTCCACCGCAGCGATCCACCCATCGATCGGCGCCCGAGCCCCAGCGACGATCGTTGGAGTGTCTGCGCGAGACTCGCCGGCGGTCGAACCGTTAGGCAGAAGGGTCACGCCGGGAGAGCCCGACCAGCTGCGCATCAACGCATGCAATGCTTCGGCCGCCCGCACTCGATCCAGCGCCACGGGAGTCGCATCCGGCTGCGCGCGGCCCGCGAGCAGCGGCAAAAACGGTTCGCCGATTGCCGACCACGCCGCGCCCGCCTTGCGGGCCAGCACCCGTGTGATGCGGAGGAGCTGATCGGCAGCGGCCGGCGGTGCGATGGCGTACTCGTGGACGCGACCGTGCTGCGAACCGATCCGCCAGATGCGACCGAGGCGCTGCGTCAGGCGCGCGGCCGTCCAGGGAAGGTCGATGTGAACGACCACGGCGGCGTCTTGCAGGTTGATGCCTTCGCTGAGGAGATCCGTGGCGATGAGCACCTCGATCGCCTCGGCCCGGGACGGTGGCCGACAGGAGGAGGCGACCGGCGCGAACCTGCTGAGCACCTGCGAGCGCGTGAGCGGCCCGCCGGCCACCAGCGCGCCGTTGGCGGTAACCGACGCCACACCTCCGTCTCCACGTAGGCGCGCGAAGATCTCGCGTACCGTGTCGGCGAACTGCGAGAACACGACAATGCGTTCACCGGCGTGACGTTGCCGGATCTCGCGCAAGATGCGGCACCGCTGTTCGTCCATCACGCCGTCGGTCGTCGAAAGCACCGCCAGTGCCTGACGAGCTCCCGCCGCGTGGGCGCGAACGGACCGCAGGAGGCCGCTCAGATCTCCGCTCAGGGCGTCGCTGACCAGTTCCGGGAATGCGAGCTGCGTGGCGTCGTCGCCCACTACCCACGCCCGTAACTCCGCCCTGCTCGGGTAGCGTCCCGCCCGAAGCGCGTCGGCCAGGGACTCGGCCCGCGATAACCTGCGTCGGAGCGCGGCGCGTAACGCAGCCTCGCTGGACGCCCAGGCTCTGACAAGCGACAGTGTCACCAGCGCGCCGGCGTCGCCGCCATCGCGCGGGTGGCAGGGTGGCGGAACGTCGAGAAGCGATTGCAGGACCTCGGGCGAGCCCTGAACGTCGCACCACACTGGTGGAGCGCGGACTGGAAGGTCGATGCCGCGCACGTCACCGCGAGCTCTGCGCACGATGCATGCGCCGAGGTCGGCCGCGCTCAGACGCTCGGCACGCGATCCGAGGAAGAGTGAGAGTACCGCGCCGAGATCGCGGGTAGTGTTGTGTACGGGCGTCGCGGAAAGCAGGAGCACACGCGCCGCGCTCGTGAGAGATGCGAGGCGCGCGTACCGCCGAGTGAGCGGGTTCCGCGCGTGGTGTGCTTCGTCGACGATGACCGCGTCCCATCGGGCCACGCGCGCAGGATCGCGGCGGCTCAACGTCTCGAACGAGATCACGTCCGCGCGCAGCCGCGAACGGTCGAGTGCATCTCGCCACATCGGGATGAGTGACGCGGGTGCGACGATGAGCAGGGTTTTCTCGTCGCGCATCGCAGACAGCGCCGTGTACGTCTTCCCGAGTCCGACGTCGTCGGCGAGCAGGGCGCCACCGAACCGCTCGATCGCTCGACGGAGACGCGCGGCCGCGTCGCGTTGGTGGTCGCGAAGCACGATCTCTCCGAGCTGCGCGTCGGCCGGGAGGTCGATGCGCTGCAGCGCGGCAATGAGTGCGCGAACCAGGTCGAGCTCGGCCCACCGCCATGCAGTCATCGGATATTCCAATCGAGCAGAGCGTTCACGCCGGAAAGGCGGAGGCCGTACGCGCGCACGGCACCTTCCAGCAACTCGGCGTCACTCGGCGGCTGCCCCAGCAGGGCGCGCTTTCCGAGGCCGATCAGCTCTCGGCGCGCCCGATCCCAGTCCCGTGGAAGCGGCAGCAGCGACAGCGTCCAACCGAGGTAGCGGCGGTATCCCCCGCGTGCCGGCTCCGCGAGCGCAGCGAGCCACGCGGCGGCGAGCGGTGAGTTCAGGAGCGTCACCAGAGCGACGGCATCATCTCGATCCGCGCAGCGGACCACGTAACACGTGTTGAGCGGAACGGCGTGGTCGCCCGGCTCGAGCAGTGCGGCGGTCGGCGCACGGCCAAAGTCGGCCCAGACGACGCGTGCCTCGTTAGGCACCGCGGCCTCGGTCCGAAACAGGGACCACCACCGCGTGGCCCGCCGTGCGTCCGATCGTGCCACCAGGCGCCGACGCCACCCGCGCAGCCAGCGTTCAGCCCGCGGGGGTAGACGATCGAGCGGCAGCCCGTTCGGTCCATGCGTCCAGATCACGCGCTCGCCGGTTGCCTCGACGCGCCACTTCCTCACGTGCTCACCCCGGATCAACGGCCGGAGCAGATCCGGCTCGACGTCCACCGGGTGGCCGGTTTCCGCGGCGACGAAAGCGTCGCATCGTCGGCGCAGAATGAACGCGCCGTTACAGCCGCATTTGACGCCGAGCAGTGGGGCACCGAACAGCGACGCACCGAGCGGCGTACCCACCGTTCGCACGGCATCGAATGCTCGGCGCGCGAGTGGTGGAAGCAGCAGCCACGGGGCGCCAGGGGAATCATCGAGCGAGAGCTCGCGCACGTGGACGCCCCAAGTTGCGGCGACGCGCGCGGCGTGCACGGTGACTCGCGTCTCGGAAAGCCTCTCGGACGCAGAAGCCTTCCCCCGCCGCACGACCAGCAACGATGGATACACCGCCGCATCGAACAGCGCCGGGGCGTCGGACCAGTCCTCGATGGACAGCAGCTCGTGGTGCTCCGCGAGCAAGTCGCGAACCCCGCCACCGGCCAACGATCGCCACAGCTTTGCCGGAACGAGGAGGGCGACGATCCCTCCCGGGGCCGTCACCGCGAGCGATCGTTCGACGAACAGCGTCGCAAGATCGACCTGCGCCGCGAACCCAACGCCGGCTCGCGCCGCCGCCGCGCCGGTGCGCCACGCGGCACCGCGATAAGTCGCGAAGCTTCGGCGCAGCGTGGAGCGAACGCCGGGAGGAATTCGGTGCACTCTCACCCACGGAGGGTTGCCTGTGACGACGTCGAACCCGCCCGCGCTCGCGACGTCGGCGAAATGCGTGGCGAACGAGAAGGGAAGCGCGGCGCCGGCCAAGAGCGCCCGTCGGCGTGCCCGGCACGCGTGCCGCTCCGCTCGCAGCTCGGCGAGCGCCGCGCGTGTCGTGCCGGACACGGTCGCCCGGTCGCCAAAGAGATCGCGGCCGCGCGCGCCTACGAGGATGTCCCGTCGGCCGACGTCGATCGCGGCAATGCGGCGATCCAGCAGCGCGATCGCTGCGGCGCGTTCGGCACGATCGAGCGCGCGGGAGAGCGTCCGCTTCCGGACACCGACCGCGCGTGCATAACGAGCGCGCAATCGAGCAATCGCGCCGGCGGTCGCGCCGTCGCGGACCATGTCGTCGACGGCGAGCGCGTCCCCGACCCGGATGTTGCGGTCCAGGTTGGGCAGCGGTGTGACCTGTGCCGGATCGCGCGCGGCACTGTCGATCACGACGCTCAGCCAGAGCCGCAGCTGGCAGAGCCAGACCGCGGTCGGATTGATGTCTACACCGAAGATCGAGCGCGTGAGCACCGCGCCCCGCAGCTCCGATGCCGCACGCCGGTCACCGAGCAGCGCCAGCACGCCCGCGATTCGCTCGAGCGCGTGGACGAGGAACGCGCCGGAGCCGCACGCCGGGTCGAGCAACTGGAGGCCGGTGACCTTCCGGCGCAGTGCATCGAGCCGGTTAACATCGAGCGCGTTAGGCCCGGACGCTCGACGCGCGAGGTCGTCGAGCGGCTGGCCGAGCGCACTCGCCAGTGCCTCATCGGTCACGCGCGCCACGAGCTGGTGCGGCGTGAAGAACGCCCCGGTTTTCCGTCGCTCGTGCGATGCCATCATCGACTCGAACGCGCGGCCAAGCATCTCCGGATCGACGGCGGCTTCCGTCCAGTCCGCGCTCTCCTCCCTGGCCGTAAAGCGGTATCTGCCGAGCAGATCGGAGAGGAACAGGCCGAGCTCTTCGTCACGAAACTCGAGCCGCGAGCACGTGCGCTCGAGCGGCGATCGCGAGAACAGCCCGCCGTTCAGAAACGGGATGCGGCCGAGCGCGCGGGCAGTGGGCGCGCGCGACCGAATCGGCGTGTTGAGCGTGCCGAAGAACAGTGGCAGGAGCACTCGCCGATGAAAGCCACCTCGGCCGCTCAGGCAGTCGTCGTAGCGCCGCGCGAGAAACGAGCGGTCGCCGTCCAGCCATTCCTTCGCTTCGAGAAACGAGAGGAAGAGCAGGCGCGATGCGTAGAGTAGCGCGATATCTCGGCGAGCATCGGCCGGGGCGGTTCCTCGGGCCTCGGTGGCGAGCTTGGCGACGAGCTGCTCGAGCGTTCGATAGAAGCGCCGTGTCACGGCCTCGCGGCCGAGGATCGCCACCCATCGCGCGTGCGTCAGCATATCGACCGGCTCCAATGCGGCCGAGAGGGCGCAGAGCGTCTCCGCATCGCTGTCCACGACGTGCGTGCGGTCGACCAGCAACGCGCTCACGCGCGGTCCCGATCGCCCTGGCGTCCAGGCCGCTATCGAGACCTCGGTCGTTGCCTCCCGGCAGGCGATGGCGAGCCAGAGCAGATGGGGCGCCCGCGCCGACAGCCGGCGAGCGAGGTGCGAGAGGACGTCGCGCATTGGCCTGCCGCCGCGAACGTCGAGAAGTAGGGCGCGGAGCGTTCCGGGGCCGCGCGCGACCAATACCTTTTCACACTCCTCGGGTACGCCAAGGGCGGTTCGGGACGCGGCGTCGAGCGACGCCGGAGGGCCGGCGCAGCCCACGGTCGTGGCGATGGCGCCGAGCGACGCGACGTCGGTGGCTGCAGCGAGGAGGACTGCGGCGGCTCGGAGAGTCGGCACGCGCGCAGGATGCGGCGCAGGGTGCCGATGACTGCCATCGGTTCAATGCGCCCGCAGTCAAATGTCGCCAGCGGAGGCGCAACGCATTATGATCGTACCGCCGCAATGCGAGAAAACCTGCTCTTCTCGGTTCCTGTCGACGTCGCCTCGACTAGCGTGACGTTGCGGGAGGTCATCTGCTGAGAGCCATTGATGCCCGATAACGGCCGTGGAGGATTGGACGGCTTCGCGCACAACCTGGTTGCGCGAGTCGTTCTGTACTACCTGGGACTGGGTGCGCTCCTCGCGGGGGCGTGGGCGGTTTCGCCGGCCGCGGTGCGCGCCGAGGTCATTACCGCGCTCGCACCCCTCATCGCGTTTCGAGACGGGGCTCCGGCGGGGCTCAAAGTGGACGCGAACGGGATGCCGTTCGCCGGCGCCGCCGTCGCCCCAAGCGCCGAGCCGTTCATTCTCATGGTCATCGCGGTGGTGAGCGCCTTTCTGCTCGCACTGCCGGTGGCGTGGATCTACATGTTCACTCGCCAACGGAAGGGATATCGGGCGTCGGACGTCCAGGCGCTCGTGCTCATGCCTGTGGTCGTCGCCGGTGTCGTCGTGCTGGTGAAGAACAGCGTGGCGCTCGCCTTCAGCCTCGCGGGCATCGTAGCCGCCGTGCGGTTCCGCACGAACCTCGAGGACAGCAAGGACGCGACGTTCATCTTTCTCGCGACCGCGCTCGGTCTCGCGTGCGGGGTGCAGCTCCAGTATGCAGCCGTGCTGTCGGTGCTGTTCAACGCCGTGGTGCTCATTCTCTGGACGACCGACTTCGCGCGAATGCCGCCGTCGCTCGAAGGCGTGCGTGCAAAGCGCCAGCTCGAGCGGGCGCTACAGATCGCCAATCGCACCTCGCAGTTCGTGGCGCGGCTCGATCACGAAGTGCTCGAGGCGCTGGCCCCGGCGCAGCTCGACGCGCTCGAGGACCGGCTCCGGAAACGCCGCGCGGATATGACGGGAGAGAACGCGGGCTCCGGCCAGCGGTTCGACTCGATGATCCGAATTCTCACCACCGATCCGGCATCGCTTCGTGCGGCGATCGACCCGATACTGGAAACGGAAGCGAAGCGATGGCGTTATCGTGGAGCCTCGACCAACGAGATCGGGACGTCGGTCGAGTACGACTTGCGGCTGCGCAAAGGCTACAGTCGGCAGAGCATTGCCGAAGCGGTGCGCGAAAAGGGCGCGCCGTACGTGGTCGGTGTCGAAATCGTGGAGATGGAAGAGGAGTAGTCGCCGCCCTTCGAGGAAACCACAATGCGATACTCAAGATTGCTGACGGTCGTCGCGCTCGCTTGTGTGAGCGCCGTGTCGTTCGCGCAGGCGCCCGCGCCAAAGGGAGACAAGGGTGGCGGCGACGGCAAGCAGGACAAGCCGAAGAAGGACAAGACGGCGCCGGTGACGGCTGAGGAGAAGGAAGCGGCCACGCGACGGACCGAGCGCCTCTTCGGGTCGGACGAGCCGCTCGAGCTCACGCTCACCGCGGACTTCAAGGCGACGTTCAAGAGCCGCGATACCCTGAACGTGAAGACACAGAAGGCGACGCTCACGCTCAAGGACTCGTCAGGCACCCCGGTGACGATCCCGATCGAGATCGCGCCGCGTGGTCATTTTCGCCTGCGCGCGGACGTCTGCAACTTCCCGCCGATCCGGCTGATCTTCCCGGACAAGGGTCTCAAAGGGACGCCGTTCGCCGGGCAGAAATCCCTCAAGCTCGGCACGCACTGCAACCAACGCGACAAGGAGTACGCGGAGATTCCCGTGCGCGAGTACGCGGCGTACGAGACGCTGAACATGATGACCGACCTGAGCTACAAGGCGCGACTGGCGAAGGTCACCTACGTGCCGGTGGGGGACGAGAAGGATCAGGTCACGAAGTACGGGCTGCTCATCGAGGATGAGAGCGACATGGCGAAGCGGAACGGCGGCCGGATCTTCACCGTTCGAGGCGGAACGTTCGCGGACATGGATCCGCAACAGACGGCGATCATCAGCGTCTTCGCCTACTACCTCGGCAACACGGACTGGTCGCTGTACTCGCTGCACAACATCCGGCTCGTCATAATGGGAGATCGCTACATTCCGGTGCCGTACGACTTCGACTGGTCGGGCGTGGTGTTCACGCGATACGCGAAGCCGGACCCGCGGCTGGGCATTCCGACCGTCCAGGATCGGCTGTTCCGCGGACCGTGCCTAACGCCCGCAGAGCTGGCCCCAATCCTGGCGAAGTACAACGAACGCAGGCAGGACATCAAGGCGATGTACGCTCGTCTGCCGCTCGACGACGGCTACCGACGCCGTGCGATGGATTACATCGACGATTTCTATCACGTGATCGGCGATCAGCGGCAGGTCAAGCGCGAGCTCATCGAGACTTGTGTGGGGCGCGCGACGTCGTGAGGTAGGCGCGACCTTTCCACTCCACTCGCGAGCCTCGGGCGATCGCTTGGATCGCGATGATCGCGAAGACGACGGAGCCTAACGGGAACAGCAGGGCGAACCTCACTGGCGCGCCCATCCACCGGTAGACCGCGGCCCAGGTACCCACCTGGGCCGCGAGCGCGATCGACGCCGCCAACATCAGCCACTGTGGTCCGCCGGCGACCGCTGCGCCGAGGAGCCCGAGCAGCGGCAGCAACGTCAGGAGCGGAGACAGCAGCAGGAGGGCGGGGAATATCACCTGCCCGACGCGCCCCCACGGCATCGCCTCGCGGCCACCCGCGAACACGTTCTTGCGCCAGCCCGCCATGATCTCGCGCAGCGAGGTGTACATGCGCGTCGTGAGCTCACCACGCCCGAGAATGAGCTCGGTGCGCGTGCCCGCCGCGAACAGCCGCTGCGCCAGCGCCACGTCCTCGGCTACCTGATCGCGCACCGCGACGTGGCCGCCGATCGACTCGTACGCCGAGCGCCGGACGAAGATGCACTGGCCGTTCGCGATCTTGTCCTCGGCCCGCTTCGACCGGTTGATCGTCTCGGTCCCACCGTAGCGCGTTGCGATCATCCAGAACACGTGCGGCTGCACGACGCGCTCCCAAAAGCTGCCGAGCTCCTGGTGCCCGGCCACGGACAGCATGTCCAGCTGGCGCGTGTTCATCGCGTTCACGGCCCGCGCGACGAGACCCGGGCCATGGCGCGCGTCCGCGTCGGTGAAGCAGAAGATTTCGCCGCGCGCCGCTCGAGCGCCGGTCGCGCACGCCCACGGCTTGCCGAACCAGCCGTCGGGCAGCGGCGGGTTCTCGACCACCGTTAGGCGCACGTCGTCGTGCGCGATCGCTCGTGCGACGTCGCCCGTGCCGTCGGTGGATCGATCGTCGACCACGACGACCTCGATGTTCCGGTAATCCCCGGCGAGGATCGATCGCACGCACGGATCGATGTTGTGGCGCTCGTCGCGGGCTGGAACGATCACCGACACCAACTGACCGTCGGGCTGCACACTCACGCTTTCGTTCCCGAGCTCACGCGACCGGCGAACGCGCCACATCGTGGCGAGCGGTCCGAGAATCCACGGTGACGCAACCAGACCCGCGCGCGCGAGATCGTTCACGGCGTATGGCCTGATCGTTGTCGCGCAGCGCGCGTCAGGGAGCGGGCTCGCTGGCCGGTTGCAGAGCAACGGCCGCGCTGGCACGCTCTCGCCGTCCGAGCACCACAGCGCCGGTCATATCGCCCGTGACGTTCGCGGCCGTGCGGAACATGTCGGTGATCGCGTCGATCCCGAGCAACACGCCGATGCCTTCCGCGGGGAGGCCGGCGCCCACGAGGATCGGGACCATGACGATTATCGATCCCGCGGGAATCCCCGGCACGCTGAATGTCGTAGGCACCACGGTGAGCACGACGGACAGCATCTGCGTCCCCGTCAGCTCGACGCCGTACAGGCGCGCGATGAAGAGCACGGCGGTGGGTTGGGCGACGGCGCCCGCGATACGATAGGTCGAAGCCGCGAGTGGAAGGAAAAAGCCCGAGATCTCAGCGGGGAGCCCGAGGCGCGTGCGTGCGCTCTCGATCATCGCCGGCAACGCAGCGAGCGAGGACCGCGAGCTGAACGCCACCGCCTGCGACTGCAGAATAGCTTTCGCGAATTGCGCCAGCGGTACCCGCCCGCCGATGACCGCGAGCGGATAGAGGATCACGATGCAGAACGACACCGTGATGAAGATGACCGAGGCGACGAAGCCGGCCAGCGCGCCAGCGGCGGATGCGCCCATGCGCGTCGCGAGGGGTAGCGCGAGGGCGAACACGCCGATTGGCGCGAGCTGAAGCACCCACCGCACCACCGACAACGCCGCGTCACCGAGACCCTGAAAGAACGCGACGACCGGGTCGCGACGTTCAGCGGGCAGCGTCAGCAGCGCGAGACCGAGGAGCAGAGTGAAGACGATGACGGGCAACAGAGCGCCATCGGCTGCAGCCTTGATCGGATTGGCGGGAACGAGGTCGATGAGCCAGCGGGTGAAGGTCGGAATGTTGTTCGCGGATTGCGCGACGGTGCCGCTGGCGGTCTTCGCGCTCGCCTGCATGGCCGCGATGGCTGCCGGATCGAGCGGGATGCGGTCGATGAGCAGTGGCGCGATCACCGCGGCGTATCCAGCAGCCACGAACAACGTGACGATGAAGAACACGATCGCCCCTCGGCCAACGCGGCCGATGGCCCGGGCGTTCGGCGCGCTCGTTATGCCGACGATGAGACTCCCGACAACGAGTGGGATGACCGTCATCCGGATCGCGTTGATCCAGAGAGTACCGAGTGGCTCGATCGCCATGGCTGCTCGCGCGAGCGTCGCGGAGCCGCTGCTCGCAATGGCTACACCGGCAGCGATGCCGACGACGAGCGCGACGAGAACGCGCGTGGTCAGGGACATGCGCTGCTAATGTAGGGCAGAACGAGAAAAGGGCGACCCGTTGGGCCGCCCGTTCTCAAGGTGCTTGTGTGCGATGCTCAGCGATTGCCGGAAGAACCGCCTGACGAGCCACCGGATCCGCCGGAGCCGCCGGACGAGCCGCCCGACGATCCGCCACGCGATCCACCGGTTCCGCCTGTTCCGCCCATCCCGCCGCCGCTGCCACCCGTCCCGCCGGAACCGCCCGATGAGCCGCTCTGACCGCCAGAGCGCGAGCCAGTGCCCGACGTGCCGCCGCCTGTACCCGAAGAGCCAGACCGCCCCGAGCCGCCGCTCGTGCCACCGGTCACCTCGTCTTCATCGCCTACTCCTTCGGACCGCGAGCCACCGGACCCGCCCTGGCCGCCCACGTTACCGCGCGACGACGATCCGCCTGACGAGCTTCCCGATGAGCCGCCCGACGACCCGCCCTGCGATCCCGACTTGCTCTGCATCTCCAAGTCGCGATCCATCTCGTCGCCGCTCGACTCGCGATTTCGGTTCTGGTCCGCCATGCGCATACCCTCCAGCATATTTTGACTGCGACCTCCAGCGTGCGGCGGAATAGTCCGCCGCACCCTGGGAACGCATCGCGGTGGCAACGCATGTGCCAAGGTGTGATTTGAATCACGAACTGCCTCGAGCCTCCGCCGCGCGACGGCCTCCACTGTTGCGCGAGCGAGCGCGTGTGGCGCTCGTCGCGCCTGCGGGCCCACTTCGTGACGAAGGGGATCTCAAGCGGGCCATCGACAACGTGCGATCGTTGGGCTGGGAGCCTGTTGTGGGTCAACACGCGCTCGCGCGCCATGGCTACTTCGCAGGCCGTGATGACCAACGCGTCGCGGATCTCAACCGCGCGCTGGCCGATGACGCCATCGATGCCGTCTGGTGCCTGCGCGGCGGATACGGCGCGATGAGGATTCTAGAATCGATCGATTACGCGGCGGCGGCGCGAAGGCCGAAGCCGGTCATCGGATACTCCGACATCACCGCGCTGCATTCGGCGTTCGCGCTGCGCAGCGAGATCGTGACGTACCACGGGCCGACAGCGCGTGCCGAATTGTCGTCCTTCTCGCGGCGCTCGCTCGTCTGCGCGCTCGTGCACGGCGGTGATTCGTGCGGAGACGCACCGGCCGCACGCGTCCTGCACGGCGGCGTCGCGCACGGAACGCTGGCTGGTGGCAACCTCGCGTTGCTCAGTGCCCTTGTCGGAACGCCGTACTCGCCCCGCCTCGCCAATGCGATCCTCGTGCTCGAAGACATCGACGAACCTGTGTACCGTGTGGATCGCATGATGCGCCAGCTGCTGCTCGCAGGGCTTCTCGACGGTGTGCGCGGCATCGTGTTCGGGGCCTGTACGAACTGTCCCGAAGAAGCGGACGACGGCGCCCGCCGGCTGGACGACGTGATTGGCGAGGTCGCGGCCGCGCTTGGTGTGCCGACCATCACCGGCGCCCCGGTTGGCCACATCGACGACCAGTGGACGCTTCCGCTCGGCGCTCCGGCGTCGCTGGATGCCGACGGACGCTCGCTCACCGTCCACTCGACCCTAACGATTGCCTGACCCAACCCCACGATGCCATTCAAGACCGGGACAGACCTCGTGAACGAGGCGAAGCAGCGGATCCGCGAGGTGACGCCGCGCGAGGTGCTCGATATGCTGCGGCAGAACGCGGCCGTGATCTACCTGGATGTCCGCGAGCCGAACGAGTGGAACCTCGGTCACCTGCCTAACGCCATGCACATTCCGCGCGGGAACCTCGAGTCGAACATCGAGGCGCGCGCGGGACGCGAGCAGACGATCGTCATCTACTGCGCGCGCGGAAATCGCTCGGCGCTCGCGGCCGACACCCTGCAGCAGATGGGGTACGACAACGTCTCGTCGATGGCCGACGGGTTTGGCGCCTGGATCGCGATCGGAGGGCCCGTCGAGGACTAGCCGTGCCGGACGACGCGACCACGCTCGTCGACCATCCGACGTTTCGGCGGCTCAGCCACGCCCTGGCGACGCGCCCGCCCGTTCTGGCGCCCGATGATGGCGCGCCACGCCGCGCCGCTGTGGCCATCGTCCTTCGTCGCGCCGCGGATGACGTCGTCGAGCTGTTGCTGATCAAGCGCTCGGAACGCGAGAACGACCCGTGGAGCGGCCACGTCGCGCTGCCGGGGGGGCGTCGCGATCCCTCCGACGCCACCCTGCAGGACACCGCCATTCGGGAGACGCGTGAAGAAACGGGGATTGACCTCGCACGCGATGGAATCGTGTTAGGCATGCTCGACGAGCTGAGACCGCGAACGCCAACGTTGCCGCCGATCATCGTGACGCCGTTCGTCGCCGTTGTGAGGCCTGACGTCACCATCGAAACCAGCGACGAAGTCGCGTCGGCGTTCTGGGTCGCCTTGGCTGCGCTCGAGGACCCGTCCCTCGCCGTCGAGTCCGAGGTCAGCGCACGCGGCGCGACCTGGCGCGTACCGAGCTACCTCCTCGGCGGCCACATCGTGTGGGGGATGACGGAGCGGATCCTGCGAAACCTGCAGGCAATTCTCGCCTAGAGATCGCGGGCAGGCACGGTCTTCCACCGGTCTGCGATGCCGCCCCTGCGAAAGCTCTTGCCGGGACGCCAATCGCCTTCTATGTTAGGTGACCCTAAAATGAGATTTCCGGTCAACCAACTTATTATCGGACGTTCGCGTCCGTCGGGTCCTTAATGTCCGCCCCACAACTAGTACCACGCGACCCAGAACCAGCGATCACGAGGCAGCCCTCCCGCGCGGAAGACGTCGGCTGGCGACTGTCTCGCGTTACTCCAAGCCTCGCCGAGGTCTACCGCACCGTTCCGATCACGGGAGCGACGTGGTGGAGAAAGATCCTGGCGTTCGCCGGCCCGGGTTATCTCGTCGCCGTCGGCTACATGGATCCCGGCAACTGGGCCACCGACCTGGCCGGCGGATCTCAGTTCGGGTACACGCTGCTCAGCGTCATTCTGATCTCGAACCTGATGGCCGTACTGCTTCAGGGGCTCGCATCGAAGTTGGGCATCGTTTCCGGCCGTGACCTCGCGCAGGCATGTCGAGATCATTTCTCGCCTCGGGTCAACTTTGCCCTGTGGGTGCTGTGCGAGATCGCCATCGCGGCCTGCGATCTTGCGGAAGTCATCGGCACAGCAATCGCGCTCAACCTCCTCTTCGGAATTCCACTCGCGTGGGGCGTCGGAATCACGGCGCTGGACGTGCTGATCGTTCTTTATCTGCAGAACAAGGGCTTCCGGGTGCTCGAAGCGCTCGTCATCGCGCTCGTCGCAACCGTCGGACTGTGCTTCCTGTTCGAGCTCATCGTGTCTCGCCCGGAGCTCGGCGGCGTGTTTCGAGGTTTCATCCCGAGCCCGGTGATTCTTCGCGATCAGGAGATGCTCTACATCGCGATCGGCATCCTCGGCGCGACCGTCATGCCGCACAACCTGTATCTGCACTCGTCCATCGTGCAGACGCGAAAGTACGACCTCAGCCAGGAGGGCAAGCGAGAAGCGGTTCGGTTCGCGTTCGTTGATTCGACGATCGCGCTTTCCTTCGCGCTGTTCATCAACGCGGCCATCCTCATCGTCGCCGCCGCGACGTTCCATCGCACGGGGAACACACAGGTCGCCGAGATCCAGGACGCTTACCAGCTTCTCTCGCCGCTGCTCGGCGTGGGGGCCGCGAGCGTCGTGTTCGCGCTCGCGCTGTTGGCGTCTGGCCAGAACTCGACGCTCACCGGCACGCTCGCCGGACAGATCGTGATGGAAGGGTTCCTCAACATCCGGATTCGGCCGTGGCTGAGGCGCCTCATCACGAGATCGATTGCCATTGTGCCGGCCGCTATCGTCGCCATCTTGTACGGCGCAAGCGGTACGGCAAAACTCCTGGTGCTGAGCCAGGTGGTGCTCAGCCTGCAGCTCTCGTTCGCCGTCTTTCCCCTCGTGAGGTTCACGTCCGATCGCGCGAAGATGGGTGAGTTCGCGAACCCGACGTGGCTCAAGGTGCTCGCCTATCTCGTGGCGTTCGTGATCGCGGCACTCAACGCGTGGCTGCTCTTCAAGACGTTCCGACAGTGGCTCGCTTGACATGTACCACCGCATACTCGTTCCCGTCGAAAACTCCAGCTACGACGAGCGGATTCTGGATCACGTGAGGCAGCTCGCGCGTTACTGCGGAGCGTCGATCGTGCTCATTCACGTCGCGGACGGCTGGGCTGCGCGCAACATCCAGCATCTCAACCTGCGGGAGTCTGAGGAGATGCGCGATGATCGCGCCTACATCGAGCGCCTCGCCACTCGGCTGACGGCGGAGGGATTGTCGGCCGAAGCACTCCTCGCCACAGGCGATCCTTCTGCCGAGATCGCCGCGGCAGCGGAGCGCGAGCATTGCGACCTCATCGCGATGTCCACGCATGGTCACCGATTCATCGCCGATCTCATCTACGGCAGTGTCGCCAACGCGGTTCGCCACATGACCAGCGTGCCCGTGCTGCTCCTCCGTGCGCCGGCAGCGGCGAAGCAGAAGGTCGCGGCCACGTGACGGGTCAGGGGTCTTCGCGCCGCCCGCGCGCTGCCTCGCCCGCACGCGCTGCGGTCCAGCCACGATTCGTGGGCCTCACCGCGCCAGTGGAGGACTACCTCAAGGCCATCTACGAAGCCGAATTGAGCGGAGCAGCTGCGGCGACGAACGACATAGCGAATCGACTGCAGATCGCACCCGCTTCGGTTACCGGCATGGTGCGGCGGCTCGCGGAACAGGGACTGCTCGAGTACGAGCGGTATCGCGGCGTTCGCCTCACCGACGCCGGTCGCCGTGCGGCCTTGCGCACGATCCGCCGTCATCGCGTGATCGAGGCGTATCTCGTGAATGCGCTGGGCTATCCGTGGGATCAGGTGCATACGGAGGCGGAACGACTCGAGCACGCCGCGTCCGACGAGCTGATCGATCGCATGGCGGCCGCGATCGGCCAGCCGCTGACCGACCCGCACGGCGCCCCGATCCCCACGCGCGATGGCGTCATCGACGAGACGCGCCACAGCTCGCTCGCCGACGTCGCGAGCGGAGAGCGCGCTCGAGTCGTGCGCGTGGGCGACGAGAACGACGAGCTGCTTCGCTATCTCGATTCGTTAGGGATCCGTCCGGGCGTGCAGGTCACCGTCGGCGACCGCGCCCCGTTCGACGGGCCGCTCACGGTCCGCGTTGGTGGCGCGCAGCATCAGATCGGCCACACGCTCGCGGCCAGGATCTTCGTCGAGAGCGTCAGCCCGGCGTAGCTCGCCTTCGCGCGGCGCGCATCGTCAACGCGTACACTGGGTAGCTCACAGCGAGCAGGCCGAGCGCGACCATGGAATTCCGGCGATCGGTGACGATCGCGCCGATCAGGAACGCCGTGCCCCCGAGCAGCGAGAACGCCGTCGTGTACGGGTAGCCTAACGCCCGGTACGGACGCGGCGCATCGGGCATCGTCCGCCGGAGCCTGAACACGGCGGCGAACGAGAACACGTAGTTCAACACGAAGAAGAAGGCTGCCACGGCGATGACGGAGTTGAACGTTCCCGTGAGCAGAAAGCCGATCGCGAGGGCGCCCGAGAGCAGCAGCGTGTACGTCGGCGTTCCGCCCGCGTTCACCGTGGTCCCCCATTTCGGGAATAAGCCGTCGCGACTCATCGCGTACAGGATTCGCGGGCAGAACAGCGCGTACGCGTTCACGCCGCTGAGCAGTCCGACGATGAGGAGCGACCGAACGATGGCATCGCCGCGACCTCCGAAGATCGCCTGCGCCGCGGCGCCCGCGGCGAAGTCGCTCCGGGCGAGCCCCGGGATGCCTAACACGTGAACGAACGCGACGTTCACCAGCACGTAGATCGCGATGATGGCCGCCACGCCGCCGAACATCGCCCGCGGGATCTCGCGACCCGGGTCGCGCACCTCCTCCGAGAAATACAGCATCCCGTTCCAGCCGTCGTAGGTGTAGATCACCGCCTGCATCGCGAGCACGATGGCTCCGATGCCGATCGCTTGTGTCGGAGCGGTGGGCGCGGCGGCGGGACCCGATGCGGGCGCGAGCGTGAAGCACGCAACGATCAAGGCAAAGAACGCGAGTGCTTTCAAGAGCGTCGTCGCTTGTTGGACCACATCGCCCCATTTCACGCCGCGATACTGCAGGACGGTGAACACCACTACGACGCCGATCCCGACCGACAGCTTCGACTCTGCCAGTGCGGGAAAGAGCGCGCCCGAGTACTCGCCGATGAGGATCGCAGCCGCGCAGAACGAGGCGACCGACGACACCCAGTCGCTCCATCCGATAATGAACCCCGCGTACGGCCCGAACGCGCGCTGGGCGAACACGTACTGCCCACCCGATCTCGGTACGATCACGCCGAGCTCCGCCAGGGAGATCACGCCGAGCAGCGCGTACACGCCTCCCGCTACCCACGCCAGTATGAACATCCCGCTGCTCGGCAGCAGTCCGGCAACCGAGCTTGGAGTTCGAAGGATTCCCGATCCGATCGTGTTGCCGACGATCACGGCGACTCCGAACGCGACGCCGAGTACCTGGAGAAGGCGACCGCGACTGGGAGCCGGCGCGGTGGTTTGTTCGACGCTGGTGGCGGTGACGGCCATGCGGTCGCTCGGCTCCGGAAAGGGTCGCGCTAAGCTCGCACTGCGACACGTGGGGCAGCAAGCGACTCGCGCTCGGGGAATGCTCCTTGCGCCAGTCGGGCGACGTCGTCCTGCAGCTTGCCAGCGAGGTATCAGTGGCCACCCAACCGGTTACGCCGATCGACCCCGACACCGGGATCCCGGATCTCATTCGCCGCCTTGGTGACGACTCCAAGCGCCTGGCCGGGGATGAAATACGGCTCGCGAAGCTCGAGCTTCACGAGAGCGTGCGCACAAGCGTCGATGGCTCCATCCGGATCGCGCTTGCGCTCGCCTTTGGCATCGTCGCCGCAGTAGCGTTGACCGTGCTCCTGATCGTCGGCGTCGCCGCGGTCCTCGGCCACCACTACTGGGCGGGCGCGTTGGTCGTCGGGGCATTGGAGCTCGGCGCCGGTATGCTCATGCTGAGGCAGGGTGTGGCGGCGGTGAAGTCTCCGTCGTATCCGCTGCAGGCTTCCCGGGAGTCGCTCAAGGATACCGCGGCCTGGGCTCGCCACGCGACCACACGCTGATCGAAGCGATCGCCAGCCACCAGGGCTGCTCTCAGCGCGGCAGATTTCGGGCGTGACCGGGAAAGGACTGCGCAGTCCGCGACGAGAGTTGCTCGCGTTGCTCGCGGTGGCGGCTGCCCTGACGCCGACACGCGCGCGGGCGCAGCGCATCGATTCGATCGCGCCGTGGCAAGCGGCCATTCGGACGATCGCCGTCGATGAGCGGCTGGCGTCCGACGCCGGACTGCGCGTGGGTGACAAGGTGGTCCTCGCGCCGGAACCCGGACGCCCGAGCGGCGATACCGTGCGAATTGCCGCGATCGTCCGGCAGGGTGCGGACCCGTCGGAAGTCGCGCGCGGCGACTACCGCATCCGCACGCACCTCGACCAGCTGCAGCGAATCATCGGGTACGGCGATCGAGTCGACCGCTATGCGATCGCAACGGCGGGCGGGGCGGCGGCCGATTCGACGCTCGGACGGATCAACTCCCTTGCCTTTGGCTTTCGTGCGTACCGGTCGCGTGAGATCGCGGTCGAGACCTCGAAGACGTTCGTGGTAGTGAGTCGGTTTCACCGCGCGATCGGCATGATCACCATCGTCGCGAGCGCCACCTTCCTGCTCTGCATCATGCTGCTCAAGGTGGACGAGCGGCGTCGCGACGTCGCGGCCATGCGCCTCATGGGGATCTCGCGGGCGACGGTGGTCCGCACCGTGATGCTGGAAGCGTCGTTCGTCGCGTTGTTAGGCAGCCTGTTCGGCGTCGGACTAGGGTTCGTTACCTCGGCATTCGTCAACGCACACTACCAGGCCGTGTATCGGACTCCGCTGCGGTTCGCGATCATCACGCCGGGCACCGTCGCGTACTCCGTGCTGCTATCGCTGGTCCTCGGAATCGGTGCAGGCGCTCTGGCCGCCCGTCGTCTGGCGCGCACACCGCCACTCATCCTCTTCGGTCGCTGATGCGGTTTCAGTTAGCGGCCCTGTCTCTCCGGCGCCACGCCAGTCGAACGCTGCTGGCCGTCCTCGGCGTCGCCGTGTCTGCCGCGATGCTGCTCGACATGGTGATGCTCGCCACGGGCATGCGCGAGTCGTTCGCGAGCCTCCTCGGGCGCAACGGGTTCACGATTCGCGTGTCGCCTCGCGGGACGTTGCCATTCGACACCGAGGCGACAATTGGACAGGCGCGGGATGCTACGGTCGCGATGCAGCGGATCGCTGGAGTGACCGCCGTCGCGCCCGTGCTGGGCGCCACGATCCATGTGTTAGGCAGCGGCAACCCGGTGACGGCTTTCGCGCTCGGCGTCGATCCTACGGTTCAGGGCGACTACCAGCTGCTCGAGGGGCGGGAGCCGTCGGTGGCGGACGCGGTCGTCGCAAGCGACGCGCTGCTGCGCGCCACCGGAGCTCGCATTGGCGACACGCTCGATGTCGCGATCGGGTTCGACCCCCAGGTCCGAACCTATACCGGGCGGCGCCGCGTCGTCATCTCCGGGCGCGCCCGTTTCACCTATCTGAGCGCCGACGACCGGGCCGCCGCCTTGCAGCTCGCGACGGTGCAAGCAATGGGCGGCGCCGACCGGACCGATCGCGTGTCGCTGTTCATGGTTCGGACCGCGCCTGAGGTCGATCCGGAGGCGGCACGGATGGCAATCGAGCGCGCGCTACCGCGGGTGACCGCGCTCTCGACCGCCGGCGCCGTCGCCGAAGCAGAGCACCGGCTCAGTTACTTCCGGCAGCTCGCGTTCATTCTCGGCGCAGTCAGTCTCATCGTCGGGTTCCTGCTGGTGACCACGCTCGTCACCGTGAGTGTAAACGAACGCATCGGCGAGATTGCGGTGATGCGCGCCATCGGCGTGTCACGGGCCCATGTCGTCCAGCAGATTGTGATCGAGGGGATTGGGCTCAGCCTCGCCGGGGCAAGCGCCGGCCTCGTGCTCGGCGTGTTTACCGCCCGATACCTCAACTCCATTCTGCGCGGCTTTCCCGGGCTTCCGGACGCGATCGACTTCTTCCTCTTTCAGCCCGACTCCGCGTTCCGCGCGCTTGGCCTCCTCGTCGCGTCGGGGATAGCGGCTGGCGCATACCCGGCCTGGCGCGCGGCCTCGCTGCCGATCTCCGCGACGCTGCGCGAGGAGGCCGTCGGATGACCACCCAGCCGCTCCTGTCCGTTCGCGACGCGCATCGCGACTATCCCCACTCGGGCGAACCCGTGCACGCGGTGCGCGGCGTCACGCTCGACGTTATGTGCGGTGAGTACGTTGCCGTGGTTGGCCCGTCGGGCTGCGGAAAGTCGACGCTGCTCAATCTGCTCGGCGCGATCGACCGACCAACGCGCGGCAGCGTGACGATCGCCGGAATCGCCGTGAGCACGTTACCCGACAGAGCGGCTACTCACTTTCGGCTCACGAACATCGGCTTCGTGTTCCAACGCTTCTACCTACTGCCCGTGCTGACGGCGCAGGAGAACGTCGAACTGCCGATGGCCGAAGCGAAGGTCGCGCCGGCCGAGCGCCGCGAGCGCGTGCGTGAGTTGTTAGGCTACGTCGGGCTCGCGGAGAGGGCCGACCATCGCCCTGCGGAGCTGTCTGGCGGGGAGCAGCAGCGAGTGGCGATCGCCCGGGCGGTGGCGAATCGACCAATGGTGCTTCTCGCGGACGAGCCCACGGGCGAGCTCGATGCGCGCACCGGGAGTGACGTCATTGCGCTGTTCGACCGGCTCAACCGCGACGGGATGACCATCGTGGTGGTGACGCACGACGAAAAGCTCGCCGGTGCCGCGCGACGCGTGATTCACATGCTCGACGGACGCATCGTCCGCGACGAGCCCCTGCTCCGACGCGCATGATCGGGATTCTCGCCCGGCGAAATCTCACGCTGCGCCCATGGCGCTCGGCGCTCCTGCTCGGCGGCTTCGGTCTCGGCGTAGGCGTCATGATCGTCCTGCTCGCGATCGGCGAAGCGATGCTGACGCAGGCGCGCGACGAACGACTTGTTGGCGGTGGTGACATCACCGTCCTTCCCGAAGGGATCGATGTCGAGGTGATGAAGACGGGTGGCGTGGGCGGCATGTTCTTCTCGATCAACAACGCGCGCTTCCTCGACCTTCAGCTGCTCTCGAATCCGCGCAACGACTCCGGCGTGAAGGCCGTTGCGCCACAGATCGTGGACAAGCTCGTGTACCTCCGGACGCTCGACGGCCGCGAGCGCGCGGTCCGCGCGACAGGAGAGCTCCCGTCGCGGTCGACGCTCGTGGGCGCGGTACCGTCGCTTGCCGAGGGGCGGTGGGAGGATGACGACCTCGATCGCCGATGGCGCTCGCCAACGCTGGCCGAGCTGCGCGCGGACATCGACCACTTCCATTTCGCCCCGCGAAACGCGGAGAACCGCGACAGCTGGAGTGAATGGCACTACTTCAACGTCCTGTCGGCCGACCGGAGCCGGTGGATCTTCCTCGCGTTCATCGTGAGCGGAGCGGTACCTGATGGGCGCTGGGGCGGTCAGGTGACCCTGACGCTGAACGAGCACGGGAAAGCGGCCCGTCGATTTTCGGCCACGTTTCCTAACGACTCGATCTCGTTTTCGACGTGGAACGCCGACCTGCGCGTGGGCAGTGGGCGCGTGTCCGTGGACAGTGCCGGCCGCTACGTCGTGCACGCGCGTGCGCAGGGTGAGCGCGGCGAGGGTGAGGCGCTCGTCGATCTCGTCGTGACGCCGGCACCAGGCGCGTACTTCCCAGGGGCAGCGCTTGGTGGCGAGGCATTCGTCTCGGGCTACGCGGTGGCCGGCCTGCGCGCCTCGGCGACTGGCACGATCTGCGTTCGCGGCGCATGCGAGGAGTACGACGGCGCGCAGGCGTACCACGATCACAACTGGGGTGTGTGGCGGGGAGTCACGTGGGAATGGGGCGCCGCGCGAGCTGGGTCCTACACTTTCCTGTACGGCCGAGTGCAGCAGGACAGTGTCCGCGCCGGCGATAACCCGTTGTTCGTGTACCTCGTGGATTCGTTAGGGTTTCGCGCGCTCTTCCGGCCACGGCGGATCGACTACACCGATGCCCTCACCATTCGCGCCGGCGGTCGCGAGCTCCGCGTACCCGCCCGTGCGGCGTTCGCGGATACTCGAGGCAACGACACGCTCCGCGTGGAGCTCACGATCGAGGACGCGGTTGCCACCGATACGCGCGAACCGTCGGCCGAGCGCGGCGAGGCACTGGCGGGTCGTGACCTCGCTCGGCCGTACTTCATTCAGATGAAGGGAACCGCCCGGATCTCCGGACGAGTTGGAGGGGCGCCGGTTGCAGGGCAGGGGAGCGGATTCTTCGAGACGTACCGTTAGGCATGGAGTGGACTGTGAAGGGGGACTGGGGACTGGGGACTAGGGACTCGGCCAGGAGCCTTCTACCGCCGCGGAAGCCTCCTCGGCGTCAATAGCATCCCGGCCGAGTCCCCAGTCCCCAGTCCCCAGAAACGTTCGCGGTTGGTTCTAGACCCGCTTGTCGGTCGGATCAGGCCCGGGCTTCGATGCCGGGTTTCCGTCGATGCGGTCCTTCACGTTGTCCACCGCATCCACGACCTTATTCGCACCACGGCGGGCTGCGTCGCCGACGCCATGCCCCGTGTCTGCGAGACGGTCATCGGTGCCGCGCGCCTTGTCGACCGTGCGCTCGGCGAAGTTGCGGCCGCCGGCGCGTGCGTCGGTCGGGTCGAGACCTGGCTTCGACGCCGGGTTCCCATCGATGCGATCCTTGATGTTGTCGACGCCGGCCTCGAGCCCCGTTGCGACACGGTCCGCGGCATGCGCAGAACGATCGCCAAGGTTGTCGAGTCGGTCGCTCGTGCGCACCGCGCTGTCGACGGCACCCGCAGACGTCGCCGCGAGCGTCGAGGTACCGCGCGTATAGCCTTCGCGCGCATAGTCGCGCACCGACGCCCAATCACCGTGGCGCGCGCCGATCTCGTCCGACCACCCTCGACGAAGGTCGGGTTCGACCGTGTCGAAGTCGCGGCCGCGATAATCCGGATTCCTGCTCGCAATATGCCCGAGCTGATATACGG
>JBKOYV010000180.1:0-2327 GCA_046725585.1 Gemmatimonadota bacterium
ATCTGGGGCCTGCCGAATTTGCGAGCAGGCCCTTTTGCGTTCCGTCGCGAAAAGCACCGCGTCGCGGTGCCGCCATCGTGAGGCGTGGTTCACGAGCTCGTTGTGTCGGTCGGTACGGCATTCCCGCACTCCCCACACAGCACATCATCAGGAGTAGGTCAAATGCGTACCACCGGGACCGTCAAGTGGTTCAACGATTCGAAAGGGTTCGGCTTCATCACGCGTGAGGACGGAGAAAAGGATTGCTTCGTCCATCAGTCGGCCATCCAGGGCGGGGGCTTCAGAAGCCTCGTCGAGGGCGACCGTGTCGAGTTCGACATCGTGCAGGGACAGAAGGGCCCCGCAGCCGAAAACGTGACGAAGTTGGCTCGTTGAGTCAGAACCCGTCACCCCCCGAGGGTGCGGACTGGCGCCGCGTGGTCGGGCCGTATCTCGGTCCGAACGCGCGGCGCGCGTCGTTTCAGCTCGCGACCACGCTCGGGCCGCTCTTGGCCGCCATGTGGGCTGTCCACGCGCTGCGATCATGGTCGTTGATTGCGGCGCTGCTCCTCTCGGTGGTGGTCGCCGCACTGCTCGTCCGAACGTTCGTGCTCATGCACGATTGTTCGCACGGATCGTTCTTCCGCTCGCGGCGAGTCAACGACGTCGTCGGATTCGTGACCGGCGTGTTGACACTCACCCCCTTCGCCCAGTGGCGGCGTGATCACGCGTTGCACCACGCGTCATCGGGCGATCTCGACCGGCGCGGTCACGGCGATGTCCCGACGCTCACCGTCCGCGAGTATCGGGAGCGCTCGCCGCGCGGGCGCCTCGTCTATCGGATCATCCGGCACCCGGCGAGTTTGCTGCTTGGCGGGCCTATCCACCTGGCGTTAGGCCAGCGCTTCCGAGGCTCCAGCACGGCGACCGGCACGCGCCAGCTCGCGAGCGTCTGGGGAACGAACGCCGCCATCGCGATCATGCTGGCCGGGGCGGCGTGGGCCGTCGGATGGCAGAGCGTGATGATCGCGTACGCCCTCCCCTACTACCTCGCGGCGCTCATGGGCGTGTGGCTGTTCTACGTGCAGCACCAGTTCGAGGACGCGTACTGGGAACGGCACGATCGCTGGGACTACGCGAACGCGGCCCTGCGCGGGAGCTCGCATCTGCAGCTGCCGCGGCCGCTGCGGTGGTTTGCGGCGAGCATTGGTCTGCATCACGTCCATCATGTTGCGCCGCGCATCCCGAACTATCGGCTGCAGCAGTGCCACGACGCGAACGTCGTCTTTCAGGGCGCTCCCACGGTAACGCTTCGCTCCGGAATGGCAGCCTTTCGCCTAACGCTGTGGGACGAGGACCAGCAGCGGCTCGTCCGCTTTCGCGATGTGACCATCACCTGAGCCCGGAGAGCCATGCCCGAAATTCATCTCGAAGAAACCGACCGCATTGACTGGGCGCTCAAGAGCTTCAAGAAGAAGATGCAGAAGTCGGGCATCCTCGCCGCTCTGCGCCGCAAGCGGTACTACACGAAACCGAGCGAAGCGCGCCAGCTCAAGTCGAAAGCGGCGCAGCGCGCACGGCACAAGGCCGCGGCGCGGGCCCGCAGGGGCCCCTAGGCTCCTCCGGCGGATCCGCGACCGCCGTCACGATTGCCGCTCTCACTCTCACCGAGGCTGCAATGGACCTACTGCTCTGGATCCTGGTCGGCCCGGTCGCGGGACTGGCGGTCGCCTCCGTCGCGCCGGTGATGGGTCCGCCGTCCCGGTCCGATTCGGCACGGCGCCGTGTCCGAGCCATGGCGGCCGGCGTCGTTGGTGCCATCGCGGCGGGGTATGGGATGCACCTGGTCGAGCCGTCGCTGCGCGCTGACGGCCTAACGACTGCCCTGGCGAGCCTCGCGGGCGCGCTCTGGCTCGCGGGAATCGTCGAGGTCTACTCCTCGCGACGGCGTTCCGGCGAGGACCGCCAGGCCAGCACCGCCGGGGTGAGAGTCTCGCCCGCGCCGATCGACATGCCCGCGTACGACGCCGCTCGGCAAGCGTTGGTGGCGGGTCTCATCGAGGACGCGCTGGCGCACGAGGCCGGGGAGTACGCGGAGATCGGCCGACAGTTACCGGCCATTCGCGACACGCTGTCCCGCGAAGATCCAGCATGGCCTCTTCGCCTTCAGCTCGCGGTGCGCTTCTGGGGCGGGTGGACCGAGGCCCGCGATGAACGTTGGAACGAGCGAGAGGCAGAGAAGCCCATCGCGGTGGCTGACTGGCCGCGCTTTGCGCGAACCATCGCGTCCGACCTCGCTCTCGACCGTGACACCGCGGAACCGGCGATCGTGAGCCGTTTCGGCTAAG
>JBKOYV010000293.1:0-26897 GCA_046725585.1 Gemmatimonadota bacterium
CGTGGGAGTCGCGGCCGAGACAGGCGCGGAGGCCGGCCCCGGCACGCCGGCGCCGCTCTCGCCGCCCCTCCCTTCGAACAGCCGCGGAAACTCACCAGCTGCCTGCACACCCTTTGCGGGCCCGCCGCGCGAGGATTCGACCCGGCCGGTCACGAAGCTCTGCGTCGGCTCTGGCGCCGCTGCGGCGCGCGCCGGCGTAGAATCCGCTGGAGGCGACGCCGGCTGGGCCGGCGCCGGCGCCGGTTCGGCGGGGGCTGGGGCCGGCTCCGCGGCGGACCCGGCGGCAGGCACCGGCGCACGAGCAGCGAGCCAGTCCGGGAACGTCGTCAGTCCGGCGAGGAACTCGCTGACGACCGCGAACCCGTTAGGCGTCGCCACCATCTCCACGATCCGCGACCGGTCGGCCAACGCGAGCGCGTTCACGTGCTGGCGCAGCCGTTCGACGACGTCCGGCTCCGGCTCGTCCAGGATGTGCACCATCACTGGCCGGCCGGTCGACTTTTCCTGAGCGTTGTGCGTACGCATTCCACCGCCCAGCGCGACGCACTTGAGCAGTCGATAACGGTCGTCGAAGCTTGTCATCGGGTGACGGCACGGTTCGACCCGCCGGCCACGTAACGGGCCCGCGGCGAGCGGACCGAGGACGGCGAGCAGCGAGGACGTATATTGTTCACTCCGCGGTGACGCGGCGCAATTACGGGAAATGGCATCGCTCGCGCAAAATCGGGCCTCTCACGCCGCACTCACTTTTCTTGCAAACTCCGTCATGCGTCTCCCCCCTCGACAAGTGAACCGCGTCGTCTGGGAAGAGGGCATGTTCCTCGCGCCGCAACACTTCCAGGCGCAGCGACATCATTTCGAGGAAACCCTCGGCCACACGATCGAGGCACTCTTCCCGTTTGGGTACGGGGTGACCACCGCGGTGCTCGACGCCGATGCGCTCGGCGGCGGAACGCTCGCGCTGTCGCACGCCCGAGGAATTTTCCCCGACGGAACTCCCGTGGCCGTGCCCGAGGCCGACCGTGCGCCCGTGCCGACGCCGCTTGCCGAGCGGTTCTCGCCCGCGCGCGACGCCCACACGGTGCTGCTGACGCTACCCGGCTGGCGAAGCGACGGCCCCAACGTGAGTCCGGAGAACGGCGGAGGCACGGAGCTGGGGCTGGGTACGTACGCGTCGTCGGAGCGCGACCCCGACGCGGGCGGCACGCGTTGGGTCACCACCGTCGCCACGGTGCGTGACGAGACCTCGGGTGAGGATGCGACCGATATTCATTTCGCCGCGAAGCGCCTGCGGCTCCGTCTCGATCACGAGGTGACGTCGAGCGACGTGAGCCTTCCGATCGCGCGCATCCGGCGGGACGGGAGCGGCCGCTTCATCGTGGATCCCGACTACGTCCCTCCCACGCTCCAGATCGGCGCGAGTGACCGGCTGCTCGAGATCCTGCGCGGCGGGATCGGGATGCTCGAGGCAAAAGGGGCCTCGCTCAGCGCGACGCTTGGGCCGGCTGGAACAGCGCGAGGCGGCGTATCGCCCGCCGCATACGTGGGGAACGAGCTCGCGACGCGTTGGCTCCTCCATGCGATCCGGTCGGCGGAGGCGCCGCTCCGTCACCTGCTCGCCACGCGCCGCGCGCACCCGGAGCGCCTGTGGACTGAGCTGTCTCGCCTCGCCGGCGCTCTGTGCACGTTCTCGTTGACGACCCAGCCCCGTGACCTCCCGGCGTACGCGCACGATGACCTCGGGACGTGTTTCGGCGCGCTCGAGCGGCACCTGCGCAAGCACCTCGATGTGGTCGTTGCCGCGAAGGCGGTGGTGGTCCCGCTGGCGCGCGGCGACGACACGCTGTTCGGTGCGGCGATCGCCGACCCGCGCTGCTTCGATCGCGCCGCGCGGTGGTTCCTTGGGGTGCGCTCAGCGCTCTCCGCGCGCGACACGATCGTGGCCGTGCCGCAGCTTTCGAAAGTCTGCGCGCGGAAGTTCGTGGTGGAGCTGACCCGACGCGCCGTTCCCGGCTTCGCGCTGGAGCACGTACCGGCCCCACCGGCCGGGCTCGCGCCACGCGCGGAGCTCACCTACTTCGAGATCCTGCGCGCGGGGCCATGCGACACGGCGCTGACCGCGACTCGCGAGATCGGCGTGTACCTCCCGGATTCGTTCGGCGACGCGGTGGTCGAGCTCGCGGTCCTCGTAGGCGGGTGAACGCGGGCACATGGCGCGTGAGCGCCGTGCGCTCTACCTTCGCGGATGCGCGCCGCCACTCGAGATACAGTACGGCGGCGAACCTTCCTTGCGCTTTCCGCTTCGCCGTCCGTTGCCATGACCAGTGCCATCGGTACTCCCGCCACCGCGCTGACGCCGGTATCCGTAACGCCGATCGGCGCGGGCCGCCTCGCGCTGATCCTGCAGGAACTGCTCACCGCGGTCGCGCGGCTTCGTGGCGATCGGCAACCCGTGCCGGACGCGGTGGCGTTTCGTGCGCAGCTGCTGGAGCTCGTTCGACGAGCGGACCAGGAGGCGCAGAGCGCGGGCTACGCGCCGGGCGACGTGCGGCTCGCGATCTTCGCGGTCGTCGCGCTCCTCGACGAATCCGCGCTGAACTCGCGCCAGGCCGCGCTCGCTGACTGGTCGCGCCGCCCACTCCAGGAAGAGCTGTTCGGCGGGCACATGGGTGGCGAGTGGTTCTTCCAGCACGTCGAGCAATTGCTCGCGCGGCCGGACTCGGCGGCGCTGGCGGACCTGCTCGAGGTGCATCACCTCTGTCTGCTGCTCGGCTTCCGGGGGCGCTATGGGCTCGATGACCGTGGGGCGCTCCACGCGGTCGCCGCGCAGCTCGACGACCGGGTGAAGCGGATGCGAGGTGCGCCGGGCGACCTCGTGCCCGCCTGGCGCCCGCCTAACGACGCCATCGCCGGGCGCGATCCGTGGATCCGTCGTCTCGTGATCGGGCTCGCTGCCAGCGTGTTGCTCGCGGCAGCCGTCTGGGGCGCTGCCGCACTCTCGCTGCGCGGCTCCACCGGAAGCCTCGACGCGCTCGCAGCACCGCGGTCCGCGACCAACTGACGCCATCGTGCCGTTCGCCCTGTCACCTGCCTAACGCTCATGGCTCGCAGCAAATCCACCCGCTGGTACGCCGCCCTTGCCGTGCTCGTGGCGTTCATCCTGCTCGCCTGGCTGCTCGGCGGCGTGCTTTCGCTCACCGATGGGGAACGTGTCGCGCTGCGCGTCGGGCTCGTCGTGCTCGGGTTGGTCGCGGCCGGAGCCCTGCTCTGGTTCCTGCGCCCCGTCGACGAGCCGGCAGTCGTAGCCGCCGCACCTGGCCGCGACGAAGCGCTCGCCGCCGTTGCAGCCGCGCGGGCGCGGCTGCCTCGCGGCGCCTTCGACGCGAAGCCGATCGTGCTCGTGGTCGGCTCGCAGGGAAGCTGCAAGACGACCGTCGTCACGCACTCGGGGACGGACCCGCAGCTGCTCGCCGGCGACGCGCCGCCCGCGAAGGGTGAAGCGCCGAAGCCTACCGCGAGCGCGAACGTCTGGCTCGTTCGCGACGCGGTGCTCGCCGAGCCCGGCGCCGACGTGCTCGCCGACGCGCCTCGCTGGCGTCGATTCGTTCGAGCGCTGCGCGGTCCTCGCTTCGCCGCCGCGTTCGGCCGTGGCACTGCGCCGCCCCGGGCCGCGGTCGTCTGCGTGAGCTGCGACCACTTCTACACCGGCGCTGCCGGCGAGCACCTCGAAGGGCTCGCGCGCCTAACGCGTGAACGGCTCGGGGAAGCCGCGAAGGAGCTCGGCGTCGCGCTACCCGTGTACGTGCTGTTCACGAAAGCGGATCGCATTCCGCACTTCGAGGACTGGGCGGCAGCGTTCACGAGCGAGGAGATCCGCACCCCGCTCGGCGCGGCCCTGCCCTTCGACAACGCCGCGCACGCCGGCGCCGCGCGGTCGAGCGCGGCCGGTGCGTATGCCGAGCGCGTGACGCCACGACTCGATGCCGCGATGGCCGCGATCGTGGCGGCACTCGCTGGCCGGCGCGGCCAGCTGCTGGCCCGTGAGAGCGTGGTGGAGCGCCGCCTCACCGGGTACGAGCTGCCGCGCGAGATGGGCAAGCTGTCCGCGCCACTCTCGCGATTTCTCCTCGAGCTGTGTCGGCCCATGCACCTTGGCGTAAGCCCCCAGCTCCGCGGCTTCTACTTCGTGGGCGCGCGGCCAATCCTCGTCTCGGATGTGGCACCGGCCCCCGCGGCGAAAGTGACCCCCGCACCGATGGGAGTTCCTGACGCGACTCGCGTGTTCTCCTCGGGTAGCGTGGCGGCTGCGCAGGCCGCGGCGTCCTATACGCGCCCGTCGTCACGCCGGGTTCCACAGTGGGTGTTCCTCGATCGACTCTTCCCCGAAGTCATCCTCGCCGACCGCGGTGCCGCGACGGCGGCGCACGGCGGATTGCGCGTCGCGCGCGTTCGCCGCGCGTTCCTCGGCGTCGGGATCGCTGCGGCGCTCGTCGTCGCGGTGGCCGTGACTCGCTCGTGGGTGGGCAACCGGTCGCTCGCAAACCGTGTGACCACCGCGGCCGCCGGCGTGGCAGCCCTGCCGGTCGTCGCTTCGCCGGGCGGTGCCGTGACGTTCCCATCGATCGATGCGCTTAGTCGTCTCGATGCGCTTCGTGGGACGCTGGATACGCTCGGCGCGTATCGCGCGAGCGGTGTGCTGATGCGTCTCCGCTGGGGATTGTGGCGTGGTGATCGGCTGCTCGACGGCGGCCGGCGCGTGTGGCTCGATGGCTACCGGCGCCAACTACACTCGGCGACATGGAGCGCGCTCGTGGATTCCCTGCGTGCGTTCCCGGCGGCCCCGCGACCAACAGACGACTTCGGGCGTGATTACGCCATGCTGAAGGCGTATCTCGTCATGACCAACGAGTCACCGCGGAGCACGCCGAAGTTTCTCGCACCGGTGCTGTTGACGAGCTGGGCTCGCGGTCAGACGCTCGACGCCGACATGACCGCACTCGCGCGTCGGCAGTTCGAGTTCTACGCCGCGGAGCTCGCGCGCGCGAACCCGTGGCCGCAAGCCGCGGACGGCGGCCTGGTGCGCCGGTCGCGCGATTTCCTGCGGCGGTTCTCCGGCGCGGAACAGATCTATCAGAGCATGCTCGCCCAGGCGAACCAGGCTGCGCCCCCGGCCCGACTCGCCGAGGTAGCCCCAATGGCGCCCGGCGTAGTGGCGGCGCCTAACGAGATGCCCGGCGCGTTCACCACCGCGGGCTGGGCGCAGATGGAGAATGCCTTCCGCAACGCCGACCCGTACTTCGAGGGCGAGCGCTGGGTGGTCGGCGATTCGGCCGCCGCCCAGACCCAGGATCGCGAGGCGGTGCTCGGCGAGCTGCGCCGGCGGTACCGCGGTGAATACGTGCAGCGGTGGCGCGCGTTCGTGCGCGCAACCTCGGTCGTGCGCAGCGCGTCGGCGCGCGATGTCGCGCAGAAGCTGGGGATTCTCGGCGGCGCGCAATCGCCGTTGCTCGCAACGTTGGCACTCGTCGCGCGCAACACCGCGGTCGACTCGGCAATGGCCGCGGCCTTCCAGCCCGTGCATGCCGTCACGCCGCCCGGTCCGCCCGGTCCGCCCGACAAGTTCGTGTCCGACGCGAACCAGCAATACGTCAACGCGCTCGTGGGAGCGCAGGCCGCGCTCGAGCAGGTAACCAACATGCCGCCGGTGGTGGACACGGCGAGCGCGCAGACCCTGGCGCAGGCGGCGCAGCAGGCACTCGGACCCGTGACTCAGGCAAAGGTCGCGGCACGCCAGCTCGCGCAGAAGTTCGCGGTGGATACCGCCGCCGTACAGGTCGGGCCTCCGGTGGCAGCACTGCTGCTCGCGCCGATCGACGGCGCTGAAGTCGCGTTGCGCACCATCGCCGCAACGCGACCGCCGGCTGGCCCCAAGGTGGTGGCGGCGGCCCCGGCCGGCGGCGGAGCCGCACCGCCGCCTCCACCCCCAGCTGGCGGTGGTGGCCCCGCGCTCGCCGCCATCCTCAACGAGCGTGGAAGAGCGCTGTGCGCCGCCATGACGCCGTTGCTCGCGAAGTTCCCGTTCAATCCCGATGCGTCGGCCGAAGCATCGATCCCCGATGTCGCCGCGATGCTGGCGCCGGGAAGCGGCGCGCTATGGGCCTTCCATCAGGAGCGCCTCGAACCGCTGATGGACAAGCAGGGCGCACAGTGGGTGGAGAAGCAGGGCGCGCCGGTTGCGCTCTCGGCGCCTTTCCTCGCGTTCTTCAACCGGGCAGCCGCGGTCTCGGCGGCGTTGTTCGGCGGTGCCCCGGAGCCTCACGTCGAGCTCACGGCGCGGGGCGTGGTCACGCCGCAGGTGTCTCAGATCACGCTCACGCACGGGTCGTACGTGGCGCGGTTCAATCGCGATACGCCCCCCGCGCAGCTCGTGTGGCCGGCGCAGTCCGGACGTGACGCCAAGCTGATCGCGAAGATCGGGAAGCGGGAGCTGCTGGTCGGCGAGGCGACAGGCGACTGGGCACTGTTCCGCATCGTTTCCCGCGCGACGAAGGCAGACGGGAGCGGCAGCTCGCTTCGCGCCGAATGGACCACGCAACAGACCAGCGGGGTGCCGGTGGCGGTGGAGTTCGTGGTCCGCGGTGGCTACCCGGTCCTGCAGCGGGGAGCGCTCGGCGGAATGAGCTGCGTCGCCCAGGTTACGCGTTAGGCTTCGCGGCCCCGCCCGGCTCGACGCGCTCGAGCGCGCGATCGATCTCGGCGCAGACCTCGCGTACGTGGTCCGCTTGCCGGGCCACCGCCACCGGCCCGCCCACGGTGACGTTTCGCAGCAGGCAGAGCTGGGCCCACAGGCCGCGAAGAAGGTAGAAAAGGTGGGCGCTGCGCTGTGTGGCCAGCTCGTGGCGGGCCTGCATTCGACGAACGACATCGAGCTGGTGTCGCACGAGATCGCGTAGCTCGCGGCGCTCCGTACTGTCCTGCTCCGGCGATTCATCCAGCGCGCTGAGCTGCAACGTTAGGCGCTCGACCTCGCGGGGGCTCGCGTCGCGCGCGAATGACACGCTGTCACGGTCGCATCGGTCGATCTCGCGGCATAAGCGCTCGGCCGCGCTCCGAGCCACCGGGCCGACGCCTCCGTCCTCCGTGCGGAGCAGCACGACGACATCCTGGATCGCGCGGAGATGGTCGGCCGGCGCATCGCGGTCGGGAGCCCTGACGCTACCGGCGTCCGGGTCGAGCAGGCGAGCGACTCGAGGTGCGTTCCAGATTGGGGTCGGCGACGTGGCGCCGAACAACACGCGCGCTCCCTCCGATACGGGGAGCGCTCGGCGTGACGTCCACCAGAAACCACCCGTCACCACGAGCGCAGTGCCGAGCACCAACGCGACCTCGCCGGCAACGAACGCATCGATCCCCGCGAGATTCGCCGGCTCGATGCCGCGCACGGACAACCATTCCCGCGCGAGGATCAATCCAGGCAGGCCGATGAAGAACGTCGTCAGCATCACGCGAACGAAGCGAGCCTGCCATGGCAGGCGTGGCCAGATGTCATTCGGGCGGCGAAGCGCACGCGGCCACCAGAGCCCCCACCACTCGGGCGGCCACGAGGCGATGCGCGCCAACTCGACCAGCCGGAGTCCGTCACCCCGCGTGTTCCACACGTGCAGGACGAAGCCAACTGGAACGAGGAGGGCGACGAGCAGAAGCAGTGCACGATCGCGCGGTGACCTGAGCGCGACGAGCGCCAGCGCACTCCACGCGATCGCCCACGCGACCGCGTAGGGCGCGAAACTCGGCAGATCGCGGACGGATTCGGGGAGCGTCCGCGAGCCGTCATCGTCACTGCAGCGCGTGATGGCGTCCCTCAGCTCGCGCGCCGACGCCCAGCGCAGCATGGGATCCCGCGCCAGGCATCGCATGACGACTGACGCCAGGTCCGCCGGCACTGTCGGAGCGATCGCCGACAGCGGTGCAGGATCCTGCGTGAGCCTCCGGTACATGAGCTCGTTCGCGCTCGCCCCCGCAAACGGCTCGCGACCGGCGAGCATAGCGTACGCCACGGCGCCGAGCGAGTAGAGATCGCTCCGCTCGTCGACATCGCTCGAGGCGATCGCCTGTTCAGGCGACATGAAATGAGGCGACCCGACGACAATGCCGGTGATCGTTAGGCTGTCGCTCCCGCCGGTGAGCTTCGAGATGCCGAAGTCGGCGAGGATCGCCCGGCCGGATTCGTCATCGATCAGGATGTTGGATGGCTTGATGTCGCGGTGAACAACGCCGTGTCGATGTGCCCAGTCCAGCGCGTCCGCGAGCTCGGCGAGGAGGCGCCGTGCGTCGGTGGACGACAGCCGGCTCTCGAGCCGCAGCCGGTCGGCAAGCGACTGGCCGCGGACATAGCCCATGACGAAGTACCAGATGCCGCCGCTCTCACCGAACGTGTGCAGTGGCAGAATGCCAGGGTGAAAGAGATGGGCGGCGATTCGCGCTTCGCGACGGAAGCGCTCGCGACCCTCCACTGCCTCGGCCAGATCCGGTCGCAGTACCTTGATGGCAACGAGCCGGTCCAGCGCCCGCTCGCGAGCGAGAAACACGGCGCCCATGCCGCCGCTGCCGAGTGGACGGAGAATCTCGTAGCGATCGCCGAGCGTCTGCTCGATGGCCGCGCGAAGCGTCGACTCCCCGTCGATCGCGTAGCTCGCGCTCGCCGCCGCGACCGCGGCCCGAGCGGCCGGAAGACTGTCGGCGCCCGCCGCCGCAACGAGCAGGGACTCCACTTCGCGTCGCAGCTCCGTGTCCGCTCCGCACGCGTCATCGAGATAGGCGCGGCGGTCCGCGGTCGGCGTATCGAGCGCCGTCGCGACGACGGCTTTGATCTCCGGCCAGCGCCCCGCCGTCACGATCGCGCCAATTCGCGTCGCAGCCACGCGCGGGCCACCGCCCACTCGCGTTTGACCGTCGCCGGCGAGATGCGAAGCGCCTCGGCCGTGTCTTCGATGGTCAAGCCACCGAAGTAGCGAAGCTCGACGATGCGCGCCTGACGTTCGTCGAGCTCGGCGAGTCGTTCGAGCGCTTCGTGCAGGACGAGCACGTCGACCGCTTCGCCTGCAGCGGACGCGTCAGGCGCCATATCGGCGTCCTCGAGCGTGAGCGGCCGCAGGCCATCGCCGCGCTTCCGTGCTCGGCGGCGGCGCGCGTGATCGACGAGGAGACGGCGCATCAGCTGCGCCGCGACCCCGAAGAACTGGGCACGGTTCCGCCATTCGACGCGGCTCTGGTCGATGAGACGGAGATACGCCTCGTGCACCAATGCCGTGGTCTGGAGCGTCACCGCATCCGACTCGCGCCGCATCGCCCGGGCTGCCTGATGGTGAAGCTCGGCATAGACGGCGGAGAAAAGCTGCTCGCCGACACCGTGTTCGCCCGCACCCCACGCAACGAGGAGTCGAGTGACGTCGGGTGAGGCTGCTGCCGACGAGTTCGAGCGTGGGAACGTCGTCATCATGAACCACCGCGAACATGGCGAGCCGTAGAGGACCGCCTCAGCCGACGATATGGGTGATGTGCTCACCCGTCAAGAAACCACTCGACGCGCCGAGCACCAGTAAGAGACGACCTCAGTGAGCCGGTTTCCGGCGTCCGTGCGGGTTTCGGAACGAAGCGCGAGCGAATGGGATGGACGTAACCCGGGTCCGCCGCGCACCCGTCTGACTGGAGTCTCTCATGTCGCGACTGTCCCGGACGCTGATCGCCGCAATCACGCTGATCGGTGCGGCGCCTCCGCGGCGCACACTCAACACGGGCGTTCGGTTCCAGCCGTCTCCGTTGCGGGCGACGGACTGCAAACCGTCATGCTACTCTCGGGTTTGGTTGGTGGCGTGGCCAACGCCGAGATGCAGCCGTGCACGCCTAACGAAGCGCGAGCGTTGGCCGCGAGCGAACCATTGTCGATCGCGTCGAAACGCAACGGGCCTCAGAACGAGCAGTTGCCGGGAGCCGGCTCATCGATCCGCAATGGCGCCCCGCGCGGAGCGAAGTAGGTGACCAGGGTTGCCGCATGCAGGCTCGTTTCATTCCGGGCGATGTGGGGATGGTCACCCTTGTCGAGATACCCCTGCCCCGCCGTCCGGACGATGGGTGTGCACGTCGGGTCGTCGCCCTCGTAGAACGTCATCGTGCCCAACACCACCTGGATGAAAACCGGCCCCGGGTGGCTGTGCCATCCGCTCGTCCCTCCTGGTTCGAAGATGATGTTCTGAATGGCGAGGTCGAAATCCGGGTCCGCCTTGACGTCGACGAACCAGTGAAGCCCGGCCGTGCGCATCACCTCGAAAGGACCTGCCGTCGCATCGCCGAACGTCGCACGGCCGAGGAGGGTCGATACGGAGCCTGATCCAAGTGTCGAGGCCGGCGTCTTTGCGGCCGGCGCTTGCGCGCTAGGGCCTACCGAGTCCTTGCTGTCGCCGCAGGCCGCCAGCGAGACGGCGAGCGCCAGAACGCCAACGTGACTTTCGCGGAGCAACAACATCCCCGACCTCGAAGCGACTGAGGAGCTCGTTCCGCGCAGAGGCGCTTCGGACCGAGCTGCCGCGATGAGTAGGCGACACGCCTCATGGCCAGTTCAGCTTTCGCTCAGTGTTATCTCAGATGTTGGCTCTGATGGCATCCGAGCTCGGCCGGGTTGGCTGAACGAGGCGCGTCGGCGGAACGCGATGAGTTGACCGCAGCAGCATCGGCGCGGGCCGAGCCGAGCGCCTCGATTTCGAGATTGATTTCTTGCTGCGTTTTTGGCCCGACTTTAGGTTCGCTCGGTGATCGACACGACGGGGACACGCTCGACCCCGCGCTACCGCCTGGAGACCTTCGGGACGCTCGCGCTCGCGGGGCCTGGGGATAACACGGTCCTGGGTAGGCACGGACATCACCGGCGCCGACTGGCCCTACTGGCGGTACTGGCGGCCGCGAGCGAGCGCGGGCGCAGTCGAGATCAGCTCCTCGCACTCTTCTGGCCGGAGGCGACGCAACCACGCGCTCGCCACGCGCTCGAACAGCTACTGTACTCGCTGCGCAGCTCGATTGACGAGTCGGTGTTCGCCACGTCCAATCCCGTGAGTCTCAATCCGGCCGTGGTGGAGAGCGACGTGCGTGCCTTCAAGGCCCGGCTCGAGCGCGGTGACCCCGAGGCAGCAGTCGCGGAGTATCGCGGCCCCTTCCTCGACGGCTTCTACCTCGACGACGCGCCGGAGTTCGAGCGCTGGGCGGAATCCGAGCGGGCACGGTTGGCGACTGATTTCTCAACCGCGGTGGACCGATTGGCACATCGGGCTGACGCCGCGCTGGACCACGCCGCCGCTGTACGGTGGTGGCGCAAGCTCGCGGACGCTGATCCGCTGAGCAGCAAGCATGCGACAGGCCTCATTCGCGCGCTGACGAACGCGGGCGATCAGGCCGCGGCGCTCCAGTACGCCGAGCATTACGAAATCATGGTCGCGCGAGAGCTCGGGACGAGTATTGGCCCCGCAGTCGCGAGCCTCGTCGCCGAGGTTCGAGCCGCCGCGAGAACGACGCCCGTGGCAGCGTCGAAACCGCCGCCGGGACCGCTGCGGCCCGTACCCACCGACGCTGAACCCTCGGCTGAGCCTAACGTTGGGCTAACGGCGATGCCTGCCCGACGTCGCAGCCTAACGCGTAGCGTTGTGGGCGGTCTGGCCGCCGCCGCGCTGATCGGAACGGCCACCGCGCTGTGGGCGACTCGGCACGCTGGCGCGCGCGCCACGGCTGCCGAGCCATCGATCGCCGTCCTCCCGCTCGTGAACGTCAGTCGCAACCCGCAGGATGCCGCACTCGTCGACGTCCTCACCGAGGAGCTGATCGCGGCGCTGGCGAAGGTCGGCGCATTGCGCGTTACGGCGCGCACGTCCGCGTTCGTGTTCAAGAACAGTCACGCCGACGTGCGCCGCATCGCCGACAGTCTCGGCGTCTCGTACATCCTCGAAGGAGGCGTACAGCGAGCGGATTCACAGATGCGCGTCGAAGTGCGTCTCGTCGATGCGCGCGACGGTGCAATGCGATGGTCGGAGACCTACGACCGTCAACTGCGCGACATCTTCGCGGTGGAAAGTGATATCGCCAGCGACGTGGCGCACGAGCTCGATGCGCGCCTTGGCGGCGAGACGCTCGCTCACATCGGGCGAGGCCCGACGACCAGCATCGCCGCCTACGAGCTATATCTGCGCGGGAACAATCCCTCGCTAATGCGAAGCGACAGCTCGACCCGCACCGCACTGGAATATTTTCGCGAAGCCATCGCGCTCGATTCGACTTCCGCGGCTGCATATGCCGGTCTCGCCCGTGTGCATACGCGACTTGCCGTCGGCGACGACACGATCATGCCGCGCCGCGATCACATGGCGCTGGCGGAGCAAGCCGCGCTCAAAGCGGTGACGCTCGACGCCGCCCTGGGCGACGCTCACGCGGCGCTCGCGATCGTGAGGAGGGAGGAGTTGGACCTGGCCTCCGCCGATACCGAGTTGAAGCGGGCCGTGACGCTCGAACCGAAGGACGCCCGGTTTCATCTGTGGCTCGGTCAGCTCCATGCGTTCCAGGAACGGCCTGCCGAGGCGCTGGCGGAAGCACGTCGTGCGCTGGCGATTGATCCGCTCTCACCCGCCGCCAACGGCGAGCTCGCGCGTGCGATGTTTGTGAGCGGTAGGTGCGACGAGGCACTCGCGCAGCTTGCCAAGCTCAGAGCACTTCAGCCGCCGCTGTTGAGGGCTCGGAGCGTCGCCGCCCAGTGCTATGCTCGCAAGGGGATGTGGCCGGAGGCGATCGCGGAGGCGCAGCAGAACGCACAGGGCGGCGAGTTGCCCGCCCAGGCATTGGTGGGGTACATGCTCGCCCGCGCCGGCCCACCGATGAAGCGCGGCGGATCCTCACGGCGCTCGAGGAGCGCTCGCGACGAGCTGGCGGTAGCGCGTTTGAAGTTGCGGCGGTGTACGCCGGCCTCGGCGAGAAGGACCACGCGTTCGCATGGCTCGACAAGGCGGTGGAGGACCGCGCGATCGACTTCACGCACCTTCCCGCCGTTCTCGAGGCGCTGCAACCAGATCGCCGCATCGATGATTTCTATAGCCGACTCGGAATTCAGAAGCGATAGCGCACGGCCAGCACGGCAGCGATGTTCGCAGCGGTTCCTCGTTCACACCACGATCACGGCGGCGCGAGCAGTGGACGGTAATTTGCCCGATACGTCCGTTCGCCGAGCCCTCGGAGCACCAGGTTGCGCACGGCGGGAGGCAGGCGCCTCAACCGATCCCGGTGATTGGTTTGACGCCAAACCCAGCGGACCCGCGCGGACCGCCTGCGCGCGAGCTCGTATACTACCCCTGTCGCGTCGTTAGTTTGCGCGACGATCTCCGCCAGCACGAGCGAGTCCTCGAGCGCCATCGCGGCCCCGCACGCCATGTTGGGAGACATTGCGTGTGCGGCGTCGCCGATGAGGACGACGCGCCCGCGTCCCCAGGCCTCATGCGCGGCCTCTTCGATCGGAGATCGATGCGGTTGATCGGCCACCCCAAGGTGTTCCAGTACTTCCTGCACGGGCAACGCGTAGTGACGAAACCGTTCGCGGAGTCGGCTGACGTTCCAGCCCGATGCTTCCGCCTCGCGCGTCGGAGCTGATCGATCGGCGTAACAGTACACCGCGTCGGGACCGATGGGCACGAGGAGGAACGCGCTACCCGCACCCAGGTATACGGTCCAACCGTCTGGCGAGGCCGTCGCCGTCCGGCGAGCGATGAAACGCCAACCGACCTGGCCCCGGAACCGGGGCTCCGAATCGCCCAGCGTGAGGCGCCTAACGATCGAGCGCACACCATCCGCCCCGACGACCAGATCGTACGATTTGCTCGAGCCGTCGGTGAGCTCGACGGAGACGCGTGCCCCTTCCTGATGTATCGCCAGAACGCTCGTTCCGAAACGGATCGGCACCCCCTCGATCCGGCCGGCGAGCACCCGGTGGAGTGCCGCACGCGAGATGCCGAGGCACGGGCCACACTCCTGCCAGTACCGTTGCACGTCGACCTCGGCCAATCGGTTGCCGCGATGGTCACGAAACGTCTGGACCCGAGTGACGGCACCTTCGTCGAGCACCTCATTCGCGACGCCCAGCTCGCCTAACGCGCGCGTCGCGGCACCGATGAGGTACAAGCCCGCCCCTGACGCTGGCCAGGCGTCTGCGCGCTCGATGATCTCAGGGTGCACGTCCCGTCGCCGGAGCGCCATCGCCAGCGACAGCCCCGCGATGCCACCGCCGACGATGAGAATTCGGTCTGCACGCCCGGCGCGCGCCGCAGCGGTCATTGCCGATGGTAGCTGAACCCCGCAGCGTACGCCTGCTCGATCGCGACCACGCCTAACGCCTCCCGGACTGCGCCGCTACGCACGCATGGCGATCGCCGGGTCGATCCGCGCTGCACGCAGCGCCGGGATCCAGCAGGCCGCGATCCCGATCGCCGCCATCATCACGCCCACACCAATGAACGTCATTGGATCGTGGGGCTCGACGCCGAACAGCAGCCCACGAATGACCCGGGTAGCGACGAAGGCTCCGGTAACGCCGAGTGTGAGGCCGATCGCCACCAACTTGCCGCCCTCCCGCAGGACCATCCGCAGCACCCGACCGCTGTCGGCCCCGAGACTCATGCGGATCCCGATCTCGTTCGTCCGCGCGCTCACCGAGAACGCCAGCACGCCCGCGATACCGACGGCCGCGATGAGAAGCGCGAGGATACCGAACGACGAGATGAGCACGGCATTCAGTCGTCGCGGCGAGACGCTCTGCGCCTTGTACTGTGCGATCGTCATCACCTGCTCGATCAGCGCAGTCGGCGCGATACGACGGACGACGCGCGTTGCCGTCGCTGCCAGACCCGCGCCGTGCCCATCGGTGCGAATGACCAGCCCTGCGCTTATCGCCGGCATCTGCGCCGTTGGCGTGAACACGACAGGTACTGGCTCCGCGTCCATTCCACCGTCTCGGGTGTTGCCGACGACGCCAACGACGGTCAGCCAGTGAAAGCTGTCAGGTCGCCAATCGGACTTCCACCCGATACGCTTGCCGATCGGGTCTTCGTTCGGGAAGAAACGGTCGGCGAGGGTCTTGTTGATGATCGCGACATCGCAGCCGGAGAGGTTACCCGCGGACTCTTCTGCGGGGACACAGGACGGCGCCCCATCCGTCATCGCGAACGGACGCCCCTTGACGAGTGGAATCCCCGCGGCACGGAAGTACTCCGGATTCGCGGTTCGAAACTCGGCGCGTGGCACTGCCTCGCCGGGAGCCAGCGGCTTACGCTCGGCCTGCAGCAAGTTGAAGAAGAAAGGCCTCCGGAGCGGAAGCGTCCCTATACCCACCTCGACGACACCTGGAAGAGCCGTGATCTCGTCGCGTATCAGCTCGACGCGCTGCCGGGCCGCAGCGATAGCAGCGGGATCCTGGAGCTCCGACCGGGTGAGGAGCGTCACCTGCATCGTGAGCACGTTCTCGCTCGTGAGGCCGGTGTCCACGTTGGAGAGGCGGATCATCGTGCGAGTGAGCAACCCGGCGCCGGCCAGCAGCACGACCGAGACCGCGATCTGCACGACCACCAGTCCACGCTGCAGACGCTGACGCCGCAGGCCTGCACTCATGCGCTGCCCGCCCGTCAGGATCTTCGATGCGAAATTGCCTTCTCGTGGCAGCGACAGCAGGAACGACAGGAGCATCGCAACGCCGACGGACAGCACGATCGTGAAGCCGAAGACGACGCCGTCGAGACGGATCTCGTTCGCGCGCGGCGAGTATCGCTCGGCGAAGGTAGTGAGCAGCCGAACGCCGCCGACCGCGATGCCGAGGCCGAGGCTCGCGCCAAGGATGGCGAGGACGAGATTCTCGACCAGCAGGAATCGCCTGAGCCGCGCCACGCCTGCGCCGAGGGCCGCGCGTACCACGAGCTCGTGCTCGCGACGGATGCCGCGCATGAGCGTCAGGTTGGCGACGTTGGCCGCGGACACGATGAGGACGAACGCTGCCGACGCCATCAGGAGCCACAGCGTTAGGCGTGCCCGCTCGCCCAACACTTCCCTGAACGGAATGACGGCGACCCGATAGCGCGCCGCCGGGTCGTACGCTTCCCTGAACTGGTTCTGCAACCGGGCGTAGACGGCGGCAACCTCGGCCCGGGCCTGGTCCATGGTCGCGCCGGGTCTCAGCCGTGCAACCACCTCCGTCATCCGGTGCGAGCGCCCCTCCACCATGGTGGCGCTCAAATGATGCTCGCTGTTCACCATGTTGAGCAGCGCATCCACCCGCTCGGGGAAGAATGGGGCCGGCTGCAGGACTCCGATGACCGAAACGGGCTTCTTGTTCAGCGTCACCGTGGTGCCGACAACGCTCGAGTCTCCGCCGAAGCGCGTCATCCAGTATTCGTGCGTGAGGACCGCCACGGGCTGGGCGCCGGGCCCGTCGTCGCCGGGCTGCGTCAGCCTGCCGAGCACCGGGGACAGCCCCATGACCTCGAAGTAGTTGCCCGTGACGAGGCCGACATCGATGCGTACCGGCCCCTCGATCGTTTGATGGATCGCGGTCCACGAGGAGTACTCGGCGATACCGGCCAGCGATCGCACACCCTCGCGGAGATCGCGAACCTCGGGAACCGAGAACGTGAGATTCGCTCGGCCCGGCCCATCCGCCGACTGCCGCAGGTAAAGGAGCCGATCACCATCATTGTGCGGCAGCGGCCTGAGGAGCACCCCGCGTACGACGCTGAAGATCGCGGTGTTGGCGCCGATACCTAACGCCAACGTGATCACGACCACCGCGGTGAACGTCGGGCTGCGTCGCAGCGAGCGAAGCGCATAGCGCAGGTCCGCCGCGACGTATTCGATCCATGGCAGCCCGCGCTGTTCGCGAACGGCCTCGGCGGCCTGGGTGAGACCTCCGGATGCCATCAGCGCTTTCCGGCGCGCTTCGTCCGGCGACATACCGCGGCGAATGTATTCGGCGGTTTCCATGTCGAGATGCGATTGCATCTCATCGCGAAGGTCCTGCTGACCACGGTCTCTGGTGAAGACTCCAGCGATGCGCGCGAGCGCGGCGCGAACGTATCTCATGGTGCCTCCCGCTTCGATGCTTCACATCGAGCTTGTCGGCCATGGTGCCGCTCATATGGCTTTCCCATATGAGGCTACCAACTCGGGCCCGATCACGCAAGAGGATCGTGCCTCAGGGGGATCACCCACGAACCGACCTCTGACGCGACAGCTCTCTCGATGGCATCCTGTTCATGTCGTCGCGGTAAGCGTGCGGGGCTTCTGGCGAAGACGTCCCGAGCCCGCAGCGCTCCACGCGTCCGACCCGCGGAGGCCCCTATGCCCACCACTCCGGCCGACGTCCATCGCCTCGCCAAGGAGGCAGGCGCGAAGATCATTGACCTGCGGTTCGTCGACCTTCCGGGCACCTGGCAGCACTTCTCGCTCCCCGCGTCCGAGCTCGACGACGCGCTGTTCGATGAAGGGGCGGGGTTCGACGGCTCGAGCATCCGCGGCTTCCAGCACATCCACGAGAGCGACATGCTGCTCGTGGCCGACGCGACGACCGCGCAGATGGACCCGGTGCTCCAGGTCCCGACGCTCGCCATCATCTGCAACGTGGTCGATCCGGTCACGCGCCAACCCTATAGCCGCGATCCACGCTACGTGGCGCAGAAGGCCGAAAAGCATCTCGTCGCGAGCGGCGTCGCTGACGTGAGCTATTGGGGCCCGGAAGCCGAGTTCTACATCTTCGACGAGGTCCGATACGATCAGGCGGCGCAGTACGGCTTCTACTACATCGACTCGAGCGAAGCAGCGTGGAACACGGGCCGCGGCGAGAGCCCGAACCTCGGCTACAAGTTGCGCCACAAGGAGGGGTACTTCCCTGTCCCGCCCGCGGACCAGCTGCAGGACCTTCGCTCGGAGATCATTCTCAGGCTCATCGACGTCGGCATCCCGGTCGAAGTGCACCACCACGAGGTCGGGACTGCCGGTCAAGGCGAGATCGACATGCGGTTCGGCGGCCTAACGACTATGGGCGACCGCCTGCTGTGGTACAAGTACATCATCCGCAACGTGGCCCGGCGGCACGGGAAGACCGCCACGTTCATGCCGAAGCCGATGTTCGGAGACAACGGCTCGGGGATGCACTGCCACCAGAGTTTATGGAAGGGTGAGACGAATCTCTTCTACGATGAGAAGGGATACGCCCAGATCAGCGAGACCGCCCGCTATTACATCGGCGGGCTGTTGCACCACGCCTCGGCGTTGCTCGCGCTGTGTGCGCCGACCACCAATTCCTATCGACGCCTCGTCCCGGGCTACGAGGCACCCGTCAACCTCGTCTACTCGCAGCGGAATCGCTCGGCGGCAGTCCGCATACCCGTGTACTCGACGAGCCCCAAGACCAAGCGCATCGAGTTCCGGTGTCCCGATCCGGCCTGCAACCCGTATCTCGCGCTCGCCGCGCAGCTCATGGCGGGGCTGGATGGCATCCGGAACAAGCGGGATCCGGGGCAGCCGATCGACCGCGACCTCTACGAGCTCGACCCGGCCGAGGCAGCCAAGGTGAAGAGCACGCCCGCGTCGTTCGGGGACGTGCTCGACGCGCTGGAAGCCGATCACGCGTGGCTGCTCGACGGCGGCGTTTTCACGCCGGACCTTGTGGAGACCTGGATCGCGTACAAGCGACAGCGGGAGCTGGCGCCGGTGAACCTGCGCCCCGTCCCCTACGAGTTCTTTTTGTACTACGACGTGTAGTCGCACACGACGCGCTCGTCTTTTCGTCCTGCGCGGACGCGCCCTGATCACCCAACTCTCGGCGGCTCAAGCGATTCCGCCGGGAGATTTCCGGGTGATGTCTCGTGAGGGCCAAGTGACTCTGCCTCGCACATTCGGCACACCGATCAGGGCCGCGCACGATCGCGCGGACACCGCATCGGTCAACAACCGACTATTGCGAGGACCGCTGACATGTATAGGACTTCCAACCGCGTCGCGCCCACGCGCGCGCTCACTGCGTTCGCGCTGATGCTCGGCGTTGCAGCACTGGCTGCTTGCAACGACGATGCTCCCGTGAGCCCCGCCAAGCCCGAGCGCCCATCGCTCGATCGCTCCGGCGGCAACGGCCTTGCTCTCGGCGGGGGCGGCTCGGGAACCGTCATCTTTTCGGTGGTGGACGCGACAAACAACACGACCCTGCTGACCGGCGCCGTTTTCCAGATCACGGGCCCGAACAACTATTCGCTGACCCTGGCCGACAACTCGCCGCAGGATGAGGATCCAGTCGGCGGACAGTTCAAGGTGAGTGGTCTGTTCGAGGGCACCTACACGCTGTGCCAGACCACGCCGCCGGCGAAGTACATGCTTCCGTACGCACCGTTCGGCCCCTGCCGAACGTTCGGCATCGTGACCAAGGGCACGACGACCCTCAGCTCGATCCGGGACCCGCACATCCCGATCGTCACGTGGTCAGTCACCGACCCGGTGAACAACCTCCTCGGCAACGCGTACTTCCACATCCGCGACTCGACCTACAATACGGTGATCGTACCACAGATCTCGGACAACGGGGCGCTGGACAAGAACGGCACGTTAGGCAAGTTCACGGTGGAGCTCCCGACCCACGGCGGGTTCTATGTGTGCGAGAGCCTCGCGCCGAGCGGGTACATGCCGCCCACGCCGCAGTGCAAGTGGTTCAACGCCGTTGGCGGCACGAATCCGCAGATGGTGGGGACGTTCGTGAACGCGCCAACGTATAGCATGTTCTTCAACGTTGTCGACACGTACGGCAAACCCCTCGGCGGCTCGAAGTTCGTGATCAAGCGTCAGTATTACGTGAACGGGGACATCAAGGTCACCGACAACATCTTCCCCGATCGGGATCCCGTGACGGGCAAGTACTTCGTGGTGCTGCCGGCACAGAGCTGGTACACGGTCTGTCAGACCGATGCGCCGTACGGATACGATGCCCCGACAGCCAACGCTGGCTGCTATCCGATCGCGACGTGGCCCAAAGTGGGCGTGCCGGCAAACGCTGGAACATTCGTCGACACGCCTTGGCCGGTGGCGAGGTAATCCAATCTGAAGGCGAAGACAAAGGGGGCGTGTTCTGGCCTCGCCAGAACGCGCCCGTTGTCATCCCTGCTGACAACTCGAGCACTCGCGAAATAGGTTAATCCCAACGTCGCGGTCAACTCGCCGATTTAAGACTCCGAATGAGCATCGATTCCTTCGCAATTCCAAGCATTGAGTCGAACAGCCAAGTCGGACTTGGCCGCGAGGCGATGTGGTTCACGCTCGCAAGCCTGGCGTTCGTCATCCTGGAGCTGGCCGCGCTGGGCGCATGGGCGATGGTCACTCGGCCTTTCTGGCTCGATGAAGTATCGACCTATCTGGTCGCGGGCACGCAGTCGCTACCCGAAAGCCTACGGAGTCTCGCTCGAGGCGCGGACTACAATCCGCCCGCGGCTTTTTTCCTTTACCGTGCGGTCGGGCTGCTCGCCGGAGGACTGTCCCCGGTCACCGCGCGCCTATTCGCGGCGGCGTGCGTGCTTGGCGCGCTTACGACCGTCTACATTCTGCTGCGTGACCAGTTCTCGCCGTGGCCGGCGGCGATCGGAGCGCTGTCGGTCTGGGCGCTGCAAGTCGTCATGCACGCGGCGTTCGAGGCCCGCTTCTACGGACCCTTGCTGCTCGCATCGGGCTGCCTGTTGCTCGCACTGCTCCGCACTGCCCGACGCGCGCCGACTCCCGCGTCCGCTGTCTGGCTGGCGCTCGTGTCGATCGTCGTGTGCACGGTGCACTATTTTGGGATTCTGACCTGGGCGATTGGGATTGCGACCGTCCTTGTCTTCGCACCGGGCTCGCGGGCTGCAACCATGCGACGGCTGTTGCCTTCGATCGCGGGACCGCTGGCGCTCACCGCGTGCGCACCGCTGTACTTCGGACAGCGGGCGTCGATCACGGTACCAACCTGGATGCCCGATCTTACCGTGATTGGAGCGGTACGGCTGCTCGCCATTTTTTTCCTGACACTCCCGGTCGCGATCGCCTTGAGTTGTTGGGCGCTCACGAAGGCGCGAGCCTGGCGGACGGGAACGCGCGCCGAGCGCATCGCGGGTCGCGCGTTTGCGCTCGGGCCCTTGCTGCTCCTGGCGCAAGTCGCGGTGCCGTTTACGCTCCTGGCGTTTTCGATGCTTGTGCAGCCCGCCACAGAGTTTCGCTACTGGATCGTCGGCGCCCTTGCCACCGCACCGGTGGTCGCTCTGGTGGTTTCGCGCGCCGATGTGCCGATCCGCTGGATCGCTACGCTCGCGATGGTCGCGTCGAGCGTGAAGACGATGTTGGGTGAAGCAAATCGAGCCGAGGCATTTGCACGGCGCGTTCGCGAGGACGTCCGAGTCGCGACGCAGCTGGCCGGGTCCGGTGAGCTCGTTGTCACACGCTTGCGCGATACACTGTACCCGGTGCTGCAGGAACGGCCGGAGCTCAACTCGCGCACGGCAGCTCTGGATTCCACGCCCTTCGATACCACTAACACGTTCTTTGCGATCGAGCGCGACCTCGGGCGCATTAACCGTCGGCTGTATGGATTCGGGAACCTCGTGACCCCGGCCGACCTCGGCCGCCTGCCATCGTTCTACTTGATGGAGCCGGACAGCGAGGGCGCACCTACCAGCAAGGAGTTCCCCCGACACGCGATAAGCCGTGTCGCGGATCGGGCGTTTCACCTCGTCCTCCGCCCACCCGCTGACCCGTAGTGCCCGCCCGCCAGCTCTTCGTCCGCTAGCCTGTCGACTACAACGTCGCGTCGCTCGAGGACTACGCTCGCGGCGTCGCGTCCTGGTGGTCGGCCGCTCGTCGTGGTCGGATGTTGTCAGTTCCTTGAGCCTGCCACCGTCCGCCGCATCGGTCACAGACGAGGAACAGATGGTCCGGCCCGCGGCTGCGATCGCCGGCGAGGGTCGGGGCGGCGTCGGGATCACCGCAATGAGCGCAGGCCCCGCCGCCTAACGCGACATCCGCCGCGCGTGCCGACGGGATGGGTGCACCTCCGGCGCCGTTGCCGCTGGGATGCACCACGGAGAGGGGGTCCGCTGGTCGCACAGGATGAGGTCCGCGTGGAGTTGTGTCAGAGCTCCAACCATCCGCGTCGATCGGCACCGACCGGGTGAGACCTGTTCGCTTGCAACGACCGCGCCGCGCCAACGCCCAAGCGTCGAAGCAGCGGCCGAGAATTGGCGTCTATCGCGGTGACCGAGCCATCGGGAGAATCTCGGGTCGAGCCCCTCTCGGCAAGGCCATGCACCGCGAAGGCAACGCGGTCATCGCAGCGCCTGAATCACCGGGAGCCTCGACGCGCGGCGGGCTGGGAAGAAGCCACCAACGACTCCCATCACCACCGCGAACACGAGGCCAGCCATGAGGAGCTGCGGCGTGACGCGAAACGCGAACGCGATCTCGCTGAAGCTCGCCCAGTTCGTGGTACTCGTAACTACGCCGTTGATCGGCAGCGCCAGGAGGCAGCCCACCAACCCACCAAGGAATGCAATCACCGCGGACTCGGCGAGGAAGCTCGCGAGCACGCTTCGCGGATGGAATCCGAGTGTCAGCAGCACTGCGATCTCGGGTGTTCGCGAGCTCACGGCGGCGTACATCGTGTTCACGGCGCCGAACACCGCACCCACCGCCATGATGCCCGTGATCACGATCGCCAGGAATCGCAGGAGGTTGCCTAACAACTCCGACTGGCTGGCGTAGAACTCCGATTCTCGGTGCGCGTCCACCTGGACGCGCTGGTCAGCGAGAAAAGCACGCTTGGCTTCGTCGAACCCAGCCGGGTCCTTGAGACGAAACGCAATGTCCTGGAAGCTCTGACCGCGGAACACGTTCTGGAACTGTTCGTTCTCGCCCCAGATCTCCGACTCGAAGCTCGAGCCGTCGGCGGTGAACCGGCACACCACATTCCAGTCGCGGTTGGAAAAGCGAAGCACGTCACCGACGTTCACATTGGCGAACCGGCCGGCGAGCTTCGAGCCGACGCAGATCTCGCTCTGTCCTGAGGCAAATCGGCGTCCCTCGATGATCTTGATGTTGCGCCGCACCTCGAACGCCTTGTCCGAGACGCCTCGTGCGACGACGTTGGCGACCGCGAACGAGTCACTGAGCGTGCGCGGAAGGTTCAGCACGATGTACGTCTCGGGACTCATGAGCGGCCGGCCATCCGGGCCGGTCGCGATGTGAGGCGACGCGCCGATGATGTTGATCGCCTCACGCGGAATCCCGCTTGCCATCTCGCTGTCCGCGCCTCGTCGCAAGAGTAGCACGTTCTCCGGCGAGCCAGTCTTCACGAGGGCGGCGATGAATCCGTTCGCGAGCGCCAGCATCGCCACGAACACGGCGACGACGAGTCCGATGCCGAGCGCGGTCAACGCCGTCGACACCGGCCGCTGGCGCACGCTCCGAAGATTGTAGATGAACGGGATCTTCATTCGACTCTCCGCAGCGCTTGCACGACCGGGAGCTTGGCCGCCTGCCACGCCGGAACGATTCCACTCGCCACGGTGAGGAGCACGGCGACGCTCACGCCCACGAGCAGCGTGCCGCCCGTGACGTGGAAGCCTGGAAGGAACCCGCCTTCACCGAATCCCGTCACGATCGGAAGCAGTGTGGCGGCGCCGAGGCCTAACACGGCACCGGTGAGTGCGATCACTGCTGCCTCGATGATGACCAGGCTGAACACTCGGCCGTCGGAGAAGCCGACGGTTTTCATCACGGCGACCTCGGACGTACGCTCGCGCTGATTCATCATCATCGCGTTGGCGGTGACGAGCAGGATCGCGAACACGACCGCCATGCCGATCGTGCTCATGAGCAGCTTGACGTTCCCCCACATGCTCGCGAAGCCAGCGGCGAACGCCTTCTCCGTCCCGGTCTTGGTCGGGGCCGTGGAGTTGCGGAACTGGTCGTCGATGGTCTTGGCTACCGACGGGGCCGCGTCAGGGTCATCGATCTTCATGATGAACCACCCCGGCGTGACGCGGTCCGGCTCCTTCTCGTACAGGTAGTCGTAGTGGAACATGAAGGAGTCGTCGCCGTACTCCTTGAGCGTTGGGTGATAGATGCCGCGGATCGTAAACGTCCAGTCGCCCGGGAAGATCGTGCCCTGAAGCGTGACGTTGTCGCCGACCTTCCACCCAAACGAGCGCACGAGCCCTTCACCGATCACAGCCGACGACCGCTCCCTCAGAAATGCCTGCTTCTGGTCATCGGCCACCTGAATCTCAGGATACATCTTCAGGTACGACTCGGGATCGATGGCGAACGTGGCGAAGAACCTCTTGCCGTCTCCGTACTTGCCACCGAACCAGTTCGCCCACGTCACCGACTCCACATGCGGGACGTTTCGGAGCCGAGCGGCATAACTCATCGGCAGCGGAATGACGAATGCCGTCGCGTTCTGCACGATCATGCGCGACGCGCTGCTCACCTGTGAGCCGGCATTGAGCGTCGTCGTGACGGTCCGGAGCGACGCGAAGAGAAAGAGCGCGAGTGCGACGCTGCACGTCGTGAGGATCGTGCGCAGCTTGTGCCGTTTGAGATTGGCGATTACGAGCGGAAGGAATTTCATCGGGCCACTCCGACTCCATCGTTCGTTTCGACGTTCGCGCCGTCGCTGATCGCTTCGCGCTCGAGCAGGGTGCCCTTCTCGAGGTGGAGTACCGTTGTCGCCCTGTCGGCGGCCTTCGCGTCGTGCGTCACGATCATGATGGTCTTGTGGAACTCTTCGTTCAGACGGCGCAGCAGCTCGAGGACTTCGTCCGAGCTTTTCGCGTCGAGCTGACCGGTTGGTTCATCGAGCAGAATCAGCGTGGGGTCTGCCACGATCGCGCGCGCAATGGCGACGCGTTGCTCCTGTCCACCGGACAGCTGTCGCGGGAAGTGGTCCATGCGGTCCGTCAGTCCCACGACGCCGAGCGCAATGGCCGTGCGCTCCGCGCGCTCCTTCTTGCTGAGGTGGGTCAGCAGCAACGGCAGCTCGACGTTCTGCTGCGCCGTCAACACCGGTAGCAGGTTGTACGATTGGAAGACGAAGCCGATCGTCCGCGAGCGCCAATCGGCGAGCTGCGCCGGCTTCATCGCGCTGACCTCGGAGCCGGCGACGCGGACGGTGCCGCTCGTTGGGCGGTCCAGCCCCGCCACGAGATTGAGGAGCGTGGACTTCCCCGAGCCCGACGGCCCCATCAGCGCGGTGTAGCTCCCGTCCTCGAAGTCGATCGTGAGGCCGCTGTACACGTCGACGGTTTGCGCTTCGCGCTTGAATGACTTGTGAACGTTGCGGATTTCGACAAGCGCCATAGAAAGATTCCGTTGAAGAAATGCGTTCGGACTGGCCGAGCAGGCCTAGGTCACCTTCACCTTCATTCCCTCCCTTGGCGATGCGACGCCGCCGACGAGGATCTGCTCGCCGCCGTTCAATCCCGAGCGAACCTCGAGAAAGCCGGCGCTCACGGGTCCCGTCTGCACGGGGCGCCTAACGAGTCGGCCGTCGCGCACGATCCAGACCACACTCGTGCCGCCGTCCGTCTTCACTGCGGCGGCCGGAACGCGAATGACCGGCCGTGGAATTGCGCCAGCCACCGAGGCTCGCGCCGTGTCGGGCTCGAGAAAGTCGACCTTCGCTCCCATTTCGGGGAGGATGCGAGGGTCCCGGTCCAGGATTGCGACCTTCACCTGCACCGTCGCGCGCTGGCGATCGGCGGTGGGAACTACCTGGCGGACCGTGCCGCGGAACGCGGTATCGGGATAGGCATCGAGCGTGATGCGGGAGGGCGCGTCGCGGCGAATGCGAGCGATGTACGCTTCATTGACGTCCACCTCGACCTCGAGCGTCTGCAAGTCAGCGAGGGTGACAACCGCGCCGCGCGTCAGGCCGCCGCCCACCGACGGTGCTACAACCTCACCGACCTCCGCGTCCTTGCGAAGCACCGTGCCGGAGAACGGAGCCCGGATGATCGTGTTGTCGATGTTCGCACGCGCGATCTCGAGGCCAGCCTCAGCGGACTTCGCGCGCGCCTCCGCCGCACGCAAGCGGGCTTCCGACTGTTCCGCGCGACTGTTCGCCGCCTCGAGCTCCTGCTCCGAAAGGAGGTTCGGGTTGCTCCGCCGGATTTCGCGAGAGCGGTTGGCGTCGCGCACGAGCTGATCGCGGTCGGCTCGCGCCTCGAGGATGCTCGCCTGGGCGGACGCGACGTTCGCCTGTGCCTGGGTCACTGCCGCGTGGTAGTCGGCGTTGTCGAGGCGCGCGATGATCTCGCCACGCCTAACGACCGATCCCTCGCTCACCCCGAGGAAAGCAAGCCGCCCGGGAATCTTGGCAGAAACCGACGCCTTCGTGCGCGCCACGACGTACCCGTTGGCCGTCACAGTCGTTGCACCAGCGGCATTGCCTCGGCCCGAGCCAGCGCTGGCGGTGACGGTCAAGACCTGCACCTGCGGAACCGCGCGTGCTCGCATCATGGCGATGGTGACCGCCACGAGTACCAACGCACCGGCGAACAAGAGCAGGTTGCGAGTGAGCGCCTTCCGCTCTGGTGCCGATGGTGCGTCGCGATTGATCCGAAGCTTGGAGAGGTCGGCAGGTGCGGTCATGGATCGAAGAATCTACGGAATCCACCATGGCGAAGAAAGACCGAAGTTACGTCCCGGACTTAGATCTGACAGGTGCCGCGCAGGACTCGCTCAGCGGGCCGATACCACCTGGACCTGCTCGGCAGCGGGGGCGATGCTCTCCCTGAGCATCGCCCGACGCTCGTCGATCCGTCTGGTCC
>JBKOYV010000429.1:0-12754 GCA_046725585.1 Gemmatimonadota bacterium
TCCTGCCGGTGAGTGAGCTCAATCACCTCCGCCAACAGGTCGTCGATGAGCTCCTGGTCCGCCGCGACTGGGCGGAGGTCGCGCGAATCGCCGAGCGCGACGGCGCAATCGCCACGGCGATCGCGAACGTTCCGGGCGTCGTAGTACCGGAGAGCGCGACGGGGCCCGACAACGACACCTCGGCGCCGCCATTCACGCTGAGCGCCGAGGTCTATTCTCTCGAAGACGCCCGCGCGGCGGCCGACGGCGGGGCGACCGAGATCACGTTCGACCCGTTCCTTCGCCACCCCACACCACAGAAAGCTCGCATCCGCGCGCTCGGCGAAGAGCTCGCTCTACGTGGCGTCGCACTGCGCCTCCGGACACCGACCATCGTTCGGCCCGAGGAACGCCACTCGCTGGACAAATGGCTCGCGCTCGACCTTCCAATTCTGAGCGGACACCTCGGCCTCGTAGCCGAGCTTGGCCGAACTGGCCGCGATGTAATCGCTGATTACGCAGTGAACTGCTTCAACCAGCACACCGCGGCAGAGCTCTTTCGACTCGGCGCACAGCGTATCGTGCTGTCGATCGAGCTCACGACGTCAGAGCTCGCCGCCGTCGCGGCGCCGTGGAAGGGAACCGGGTTCGACGTGCTGATCTATGGCAGGCCGGAAGGCATGACCATCGAGCACTGCGTGCTTTCCGCCGCCTTCGATCGCGAGCCGACGACCTGCCGCGACCTCTGTGTGCAGAAGCACCCGGTCGTCGAGCTCACGGATCCAGCCGGCTACACGTTCGGCGTCGCGACGGATTCCGCGTGTCGGAATCGCCTGCTGCACTCGCGGCCGATCGAAGCATCGGAGTATCTGCCGCGATTGTGGCAGTCGGGCATTCGCGGCTTCCGTGCGGTGTTCAACGTGCCCGGCGATCCGGTGCGCGATGTCGTCGCCGGCTATCGGGCAGCACTCGACGAGCTATCCCGCACCGAAGTGCCATCCTCAACGTCTGTCGTTCGCGAGCTTGTGGGCGGGAAGTTCACGCGCGGCCATTTCGCGCGCGCCGTCTGACGACGACCGCAACACTCCGATGATGGTCGCCTGACGGTCACGTTGTTATTGTTCGACGTGCCCACCGAGGTTTCCGCCGAGCTGCTGCTGGAGAAGGCGCGCGCCATGCTGCGCGAGTCGTTTGGCTACCCCGGTTTTCGGCCCGGCCAGGAACGCGCGATCACATCGGTCCTCAGCGGACGCGACACGCTCGTCGTCCTGCCTACGGGGGGTGGCAAGTCCCTCTGCTACCAGGTGCCAGCCCTGATGCTGCCGGGGCTCACGATCGTCGTATCGCCGCTCATCTCGCTCATGAAGGACCAGGTCGACGCGCTCACCGCGCGTGGGCTTCCCGCGGCGTTCATCAACAGCACGCTCACCGGGTCGCAGGTTTCTGATCGTCTCGCACGCGCGGCCCGCGGCGACATCAAGCTGCTGTACGTCGCGCCCGAGCGCTTCGACGCCGGCACGACGGCCGAGAGGCTCCGCGCGATGGGTGTTTCGCTCCTCGCTGTCGATGAGGCGCATTGCATCAGCGAATGGGGGCATGACTTTCGGCCGAGCTATTTACGCATGCGTCAGGTTCGCGAGCGACTCGGCGCTCCGCCGACGGTCGCCCTCACGGCCACCGCGACGCCGGAAGTGCGACGTGACATCGCGGCACAGCTCGCGCTGAGAAACCCGACGATCATCGTCACGGGCTTCGATCGCACGAATCTGCACTACCACGTCCTTCCGACGCGGAACGACCACGAAAAGGACGAAGCGCTCGTGCAGACGATGCGAGAGCACGACGGACTCGCTGTCGTCTATGCCTCTACGCGACGCAACGTGGAGCGGATCGCCGGCGTGCTCGAACGCGCGCGCATCTCGGCCACCGCGTATCACGCCGGCCTCGACGATGCGCATCGGCACGAGGTGCAGGACAGCTTCATGAACGAGGACGTTCGCGCCATCGTCGCGACCAACGCGTTCGGGATGGGAATCGACAAGCCTAACGTGCGGCTCGTCATCCATCACGCCATGCCCGGCACGCTCGAGGCCTACTATCAGGAGGCGGGGCGTGCGGGCCGCGATGGCCTCCGCTCGGAATGCGTTCTTCTGCACGCTTTTCCCGATCGCTTCACGCACGAGTTCTTCATCAAGGGTTCGTATCCCGAGCGGGCACTCGTAGAAGCGGTGTACTCGGCAATGCAGCGCGTGGTCGACGCGTCGGGGCTCACCGACCTCGGCCCCGAGGACATCGCGCGGCTCGTTCCCGGAAAGGTGGCCGGGCGCGATGTCGAATCGGCGCTTCGGATACTGATGCGTGCGGACGCCGTACGTCGCGAGTCCGAGTCGGGCTCATCGGTGTTCGTGCGGCTGCTCGCGACGCCGGAGCGGATCAAGCGCGAGCTGCCGGATTCGCACAGCCCTGAGCTGGGGCTCCTACGCGCGCTGTGGCGGGCCGCCGGCAACCGGTTGAACGAAGGCGCCGTCGTGTCACTGGACGGGCTCCCGCCTGGGTTCAGCGGGTCGGCGACGGCGGTTCCGATTCTGACGGGGCTTCAGTCGCGACAATTCCTGACGTGGGAGCGCCTCGGGGGTGGGACGCGTCTCACGGATCCGCGGAAACCACTTTCGGCGTTCGCCGTCGAGTGGGCCGTGATCGATCGTCGGCGTCGGGCCGAACTCGCAAAGCTCGATGCCATGCAGAAATACGCGTACACCACCGGTTGCCGCCGAGCTTTTGTCCTTCGATATTTCGGAGACGAGGCTGGTCGCGGGACTTGCGGCGGATGCGACAACTGCCTGGGCCTGCACGTCGGTAAAGAGCGTCACGCACCTGGGCCGGCACGGACCCGTCGCGAGCGAGCCGCTCCGATGGCCGATACCTCGCGTTCCGCGCGTTCCGGAGAACCGCGCGGTGCGGAGCCCTCGGGCGGCGACGCCAGGCCGGGCGGCGAGCTCGTGTTGGAAGGCGCAGACGCGCGGCTCTTCGCCTCGCTGAAGGCGCTCCGCAGCTCGATCGCACGCGAGGAGAAGGTTCCGCCGTACGTCGTGTTCACCGATCGCACGCTCGCCGAGTTCGCCGCGCGGAAACCGCGGACCGGGGCGAGCCTGCTCGAAGTTCGCGGCGTAGGGCAGGCGAAGCTGGACAAGTACGGCGAGCGGTTTCTGGCGGCCATCAAGGGCGCCGACGAAACCGAGGCGGCCTAACAAACAGACATCGAGCGGCAGCGTCAGGATTCATGGACGATTCTCTTTATTTCACCGAGCAGCATCTCGCGGTTCGGGAGATGGTACGCTCGTTCGCTCGCGAGGAGGTCGCGCCGGTCGCCGCGCAGTACGACGAGCGTGCGGAGTTCCCCTGGCAGAACATCAAGAAAATGGGCGAGCTCGGCCTGCTGGGCGTGCCCTGGTCCGAGGATCTCGGCGGCGCGGGGCTGGACTACATCGCCTACATGATCGCCATCCACGAGATGGCAAAGGTGTGCGCATCGCACGCGATCACGATCTCGGCTCACACCACGCTCGGGACGTCGCCGATCGTGCACTTCGGAACGGAGGAGCAGAAGCGACGCTTCGTTCCGCTCCTCGCGAGTGGTCGAGTGTTAGGCGGGTTCGGCTTGACTGAGGAAAACGCCGGGAGCGACTCCGGCGGAACGCGCACGACTGCGGTTCGCAAGAACGGGCACTACATCATCAACGGCTCGAAACGGTTCATCACGCACGGCGGTGTCGGCGAGATCTTCGTGGTGACCGCCGTGACCGACAAGAAGCGGGGAACGAGGGGCATCAGCTCGTTCATCATGACGAAACCCACGACCGATCTCGCGAAGGCAGCCGAGGTGGGTGTAGGACACGATCCGTCGCTGCCGGCGATGGCCGGCTTCAGGGCGGGGAAGAAGGAAGACAAGCTCGGGTGGCGAGCATCCGATACCTGCGAGCTTATCTTCGAAGATGTCGAGGTGCCCGCCGAGAACATGCTGGGTGCGGAAGGACAGGGGTTCGTCAACTTCATGCGCACCCTCGACGCGGGCCGGATCGGCCTGGCGGCTCTGTCGTTAGGCCTCGCTGAAGGAGCGTTCGAGCAGGCGATGCGCTACGCCACGGTGCGGCGCCAGTTCGGGAAGCCCATCTTCGACTTCCAGGGCGTGCAGTTTCAGCTTTCGGATTGCGCGACGGAGATCGAGGCCGGGAAGCACCTGATGTTCCACGCCGCATGGCTCGCGCAGCACGGCAAGCCGTTCACGAAGCAGGCGGCAATGGCGAAGCTGTTCTGTTCCGAGCTCGCGATGCGCACCACGCTGAAAGCGATCCAGGTGCACGGCGGGTACGGCTACACGCGCGACTATCCAGTCGAGCGGATGATGCGGGACGCGAAGATCTGCGAGATCGGCGAAGGCACGTCGGAGATTCAGCGCCTCGTCATCGCGCGCAGCTTGCTGCGGGAGATGGCAGATTGACCTTCGAGCAGGTCGCCAGGCGCCTGCGATTGCCGCTCGGCTTCGTGCTGGCGGCGCTTTATCTCGCGTTCGGTCCGAGACCGACACCGCTCACGCTTGCCGTGGGCGGATGCCTGGCGCTGGTAGGGCTCGGCATGCGTGCGTGGGCAGCGGGACATATCGTGAAGAACGACCGGCTCGCGACCACAGGCCCCTACGCGCACACGCGCAATCCGCTCTACTTCGGCAGCTTTCTGATCGCGGCCGGATTCGCGATCGCGGCGCACTGGTCGCTGCTCCTCGTCGTAGTGGCGTTCTTCGCGCTCGTTTACGGGCCAACGATCGAAAAGGAGCGGGTCAAGATCAGTGCGATGTTTCCGGATGCCTACTCGCGTTGGGAGCAGAACGTCCCTTCGTTCGTCCCGAGACCCACGCCGTGGCGCGACCCATCGGTCGCCGGGTCGGACCGGTTCAGTCCATCGTTGTACATGCGGCACGGCGAGTGGAAGGCCGCGTTGGGTTTTATCCTCGCGCTGACCTGGCTCGTCCTGCGGATGAGAGGCGATCTATGGTGACCGCTCATCCCGCCCCCAACTCTGCCGCGCGAGCGTCAATGATCGAGTCCGTCGCGCGGTTCTGCATGCTAATGGGTTTTCCCGTCTGGGCCGCCGTGCGACTCGCGGCGAGCCTTGTACTGCCGCCACGCTCCCGTCGCGCTCGAGCAGCGTCGAACGAGCGTGGCTCTTCTGCCCGGTGCGTTGCCGTTCCGGCACGAATCGATCGCACGCAAGTCCGCTCACTGCGGGCCGTGACCGCCCTCACCTCGCTGCCGCGCACGGCCGAGGGCGAGGCGCGCGTCGCGAGCCGGCCGGACGCCGCGTGGCCGATCGCGCACCACCCGCAGAAGGCCCCGAACCCGGAACACCGCCGAGGCATAACGGCCCGAGCGCGTCGTTCCACCACAACTCTTTCCAATCGCCGCGTAGCCGCCAAGGAGTCGCCTTGGTTCTGGCTGCCGGCCGATCCACATGAAGCGAGAAATTCTTATCAATGCGAACCCGCGCGAGACGCGGGTCGCGATCATCGAGGACGACCAGCTCGTCGAGCTGCTCGTCGACCGTCCCGAAGCCCGGCGGATGGTCGGCGACATTTACCTGGGTAAAGTCGAAGCGGTTCTTCCGGGCATCCAGGCAGCGTTCGTCGACATCGGCACCGAGAAGAGCGCGTTCCTGCACGCGTCCGACCTCGTGTTCGACGAGGACGGAGACGACGACGACGCCGACGACGAGGAGGCTGGCGACGCGGAGGACACGCCGACGCGAGGTCGTCGCGCGAAGGCCCCCGCGATTCAGGAGTTGCTGAAGCGCGGGCAGGAGATCCTCGTCCAGATCTCCAAGGAGCCGATCTCCACGAAGGGCCCGCGCGTGACCGCGCAGATCTCCCTCGCCGGACGGTTCCTCGTCTACATGCCGTTCGCGAGCCGCGTGGGCGTGAGTCGGAAGATCGGCGAGCGCGCCGAACGCCAACGTCTCCGCGAGCAGGTGCAGGCAGTGCTTCCCGCCGATTCGGGCGGGGTGATCGTTCGCACGGTGGGCGAAGATGTCACGCAGGACACGTTCGACCGAGAGCTCACGACGCTCATCGGGCAGTGGAAGCGGATCAAGAAGAAGACGCACTTCCTCCGCGCGCCCGCGCTGGTCCACCGCGAGACGAGCCTCACGCGCGGTATCATTCGCGATCTGTTCAGCACGAAGATCGAGAGCCTCACCGTCGACGCGAAGCAGGTCTACAACGAGATCATCGAGTACCTGAAGGGCATCGCCCCCGAGCTCGTCGACCGGATCAAGCTCTATGAGGAGCCGACGCCGCTGTTCGACAAGGCGGATATCGAAACGGAGATTCGCGACCTGTTCAAGCGCCGGTGCGATCTGCCATCCGGCGGCTATCTGATCATCGAGCCAACTGAAGCTCTCGTGTCCATCGACGTGAACTCGGGGCGCTACACCGGCAAAAAGGATCCTGAGAAGACGATCCTCAAGACGAACGTCGAGGCGGCACGGGAGGTCGCGAGACAGCTCCGGTTGCGGGACGTGGGCGGCATCATTGTCTGCGATTTCATTGACATGGAGTCGAAGCAGAGCCGGGACCGGGTGCTTCAGGAGCTCCGCACCCACCTGGGCCGCGACCGGGCTCGGACGAAGGCGTTCTCGGTAAGCGAGCTCGGCCTGATCGAGATGACGCGTCAGCGTGTCCGGCAGAGTCACCTGCAGAGCATGACGGAGCCCTGCCAGACGTGCCACGGAACGGGTCGCGTGTTCACGCCCGAGACGATCGTTCGGCGGATGGAGCGGTCCGTGAAGCGGATGGGGGTGGAGGGTCGACGCGATCACCTCGTGATCCGCCTGCACCCGGACGTGGCGATGTACGTGCTCGAGCAGGAACCCGATGTGGTGAAGAAGCTCGAGAGGAGTGTCGGCTTCTCTCTCGAAGTGCGTGACGATCCGCTACTTCGGCCGGACGAGTTCAAGCTGGTAGTGAAGGGGGCCGGGAGGGACGTTACGCAGCAGTATGCGGTTGCCTAGTGGGGACTAGGGACTAGGGACTGGGGACTCGGCAGGGAACCGTCTACCGCCGAGGAAGGCTCCGTGCGAGTCGAAAGCCTCCCGGCCGAGTCCCCAGTCCCCAATCCCCAGTCCCGATGTCCCCGTCCGTTGACACCTAAGTGTAGACGGAATAAGTTGCTAGGCTCTTGTCCACCGTAGTCCTTACTGAGATTTTCACATGTCTTACGCGATCATTCGCACCGGCGGGAAGCAGTTTCGCGTCGAGCCGGGCATGACGCTCCGTGTTCCCTCGCTCCTCGGCGATGCCGGCGCGTCTATCGAGTTCAACGACGTCCTGCTCGGCTCCGACGGCAACACCGTTCACACCGGCGTGCCGACCCTCTCGGGTGCGAAGGTCACGGGTGAGATCGTCAAGCACGGGCGCGGGGAAAAGATCGTCGTCTTCAAGTTCAAGCGCCGAAAGAACTACGCCCGCAAGCAGGGGCATCGGCAGGGCTTCACCGAAGTCCGCATCAAGGACATCACGCTCCGCTAGGCGAGGCGAGTATGGCTCATAAGAAAGGCGTCGGCTCGTCTCGCAACGGGCGCGACAGCAATCCGAAATATCGCGGCGTCAAGAAATTCGGCGGCGAGCGCGTCATTGCCGGCAACATCATCATTCGGCAGTGCGGCACGAAGTGGCACCCGGGCCGTAACGTCGGCATGGGCACGGACTACACGATCTACTCGCTGATCGACGGCGTCGTGAAGTTCGAGCACGCGAGCAAGACGCGGTTCAAGGTCAGCGTCTATCCGGCGCAGGCAACCGAAACGACCGCTGCCTGACGACGGACGTTCGAACCATGAGGCCCCGCCCACGCGGGGCCTTTTTGTTTCCCGCCCGTGTGGCGCTCGCACAGGCACCGACCGTGCAACATCGTATCTGGCGATGTCGTAGTGCGACGCGACCCGTTTAACGGAAACCGACCATGGCAATCTGGGACAAGCTGAAGACCGAGCTCGATCGCGCCGGTAAGGCAGCGCAGAACGCTCTCGATGAAGGCAAGGTTCGCCTCGAGGCTTTCAGGACGCGGCAGCTCGCCGACAAGGCCGCGCAGGCGCTCGGATATGCCGTGTATCGCGCGAAGCAGTCGGGCGCGGAGCTCGACGCCGAGACCTACGCGCGCCTGAGCTCGACGCTCGCCACCCACGAGACCGAGGCGGCACGACTCGAGCAGCAGCTTCGCGATCTTGGCGCGTCACCGAAGCCCGAGGCGAAGTCGGCGGAGCCGCCCTCGCCTCCGCCATCACCCTCCTCACCGCCGCCTGCCGCAGACGGCCCTCCGCCACCGGAAGCGCCGGCGATCTGACTTCGAGCCATCAGCCATCAGCCATCAGCCATCAGCTCGAACGGCGGAACGTCGAGAAGCGCTCCGTCGTTCGCTTTCCGCCGTTCGCTTTCCGCCGTTCGCTTTCCGCCGTTCGCCTTCCGCCGTCTGGGCTGATGGCTGTTAGCTGCGTCAGCAATGGCTGATGGCTTGTTACTGTTTTCTGTACGCCGGCGGGTACGTCTTGTACCGCTGCATCAGCTCGTCCTGCCTCGACGGCTGAGTGACCTCGCGACCCCGAATCAGCACGTGCTCGACGCGCGTCGCGAACTCGAACGGATCACCGCTCCACACCACAATGTTGGCGTCACGACCCGGCTGAAGTGAGCCGACCCGGTTCGCGACACCGAGCACCTCCGCCGGCGTGAGGGTGATCGCGCGGAGCGCATCGTCCCACGCGAGGCCGTACGCGACCGCCACGCCGGCGTCGTACTTCAGGTTGCGAACGTTGAACACTTCCTCGCCACCGCTCCCGTTCGCGATCAGCACTATCTTCGCACGGGCGCGCTGCAGCAGCGCGGGCGTTTCCTGACGCGAGCCTAACGCGGCGAACGACCCGGGGATGTTGGCCATGGACCCGACCACGACCGGAACGTTCGCGGCGGCCAGCTTGTCCGCCACCTCCCACGACTCGGCGCCGCCTGCGATGATGACCTTGACGTTCACCTCGCGCGCCAGTCGCAGCACCGCCTCGATGTCGCTCGCTCGATCGGCGTTGACCATGAGAGGCAGACGCCCCTCGACGACTGGGATGAGCGCTTCCAGGTCCGCACGCCGCGCCGCAAACGGCCGGGTCTGCGCGCGATCGAACTCGGCACGCCGGCGCGAATACGTGCGTGCGTCTTCGATCAGGTCCTTGAGGCGCACGTACTGTTCGCCTCGCGCGTTCGATCCGCCGGACCGCGGCTCGCCGAACTGGGCGACCATGGCGACCGGCGCCTTGTTGATCATGTCCGTGACCGTGCCCGGGACGAGGTCGATCAGAGCTGCCTGACCCGCGATCAACCCGCCGGTCGGCACGACGACCACCGAGGTAATGCCCTCGTTCCTCGCCGGCGCGAACATCGTCGAGGCGGGGTTGATGCCCTCCCACACCGGGAATGCCGCGGCAATGCCGCTGTCGCCGCGGGCGGTGCGATCCACTGTGTTGGGCACGGCGCCAACCTCGGTCACGCCGAGCCCGGTCAGTGCGTTGATCAAGCCTGGGGTGACCCACTTGCCAGTGGCGTCGATGCGCGTCGCGCCGTTAGGCACCGTGACGTTCGCGCCGACGGCCACGATCTTCCCATCGCGCACGAGCACCGTGCCGTTCTCGATCGGTGGTCCACTCACGGGGTAGACCTTCCCACCTGTGATGGCGACCGTCTGCGCGACCGCGGCTTCCGTCGTGACGAGGACCGCGGCAAGCGCGGCGATGAACACAACGGACCGACGGCGCACGGTTCCCCGTTCCCGGTTCCCGGTTCCCGCTTTCACTTGGCACCTCCGTTCGGCAAGGGAACGTTCCCCAGCTCGAAATCCGTGCGCCACCACGACGACGGGTTCGCGCGATCGTAGGCCGCCGCGCCATCGATCCATACGCGGTCGACGCGAGCGTACACGCTGAACGGATCGGCCGACCACAGCACGACATCGGCGTTCTTTCCGACTTCGATCGAGCCGATTCGGTCGTCCAGCCCCAGCGCCCACGCCGGGTTGATCGTGAGCCACTTGATGGCTTGGTCTTCCGTCGTGTGAATGCCGATCTGTTCACCCGCCGCCATCGCCTTTGCGGCATCCTGGTTCAAGCGCTGCATGCCCGATGGATCGTCCGAGTGCACGATCGCCCGAGCGCCGGCGGCACTCACCATCGCGAGATTCGCGCGCACGCCATCCATCGCTTCCATCTTGAAGCCACCCCAGTCCGACCATAACGAGGCGGATATGCCTTCCTTGGCGAGACGGTCGGCGATCTTGTACGCCTCCACCCCGTGGTGGAAGGAGCGGATCTTGTAGCCGAACTCCTTCGCGATGTCGATCATCTGCGCCATCTCGTCCGCGCGGTAGCAGTGATTCTGGACGAGGATGTTTCCGCGCAGCACCTCAGCGAGCGTCTCGAGGCCGAGATCGCGCTGGGGCGCATCGCCCTGATGATCAGCGTTCCACTTGTCCCAGCGACGACGATACGCCTCGGCCTGAATCCATGCCGCGCGATACCCGGCGACGTTGCCCATGCGAGTCGAAGGCCCGCGGTTCGCATAGACCCGCTTCGGGTTCTCTCCGCAGGCCATTTTGAGCCCGTACTTCGCGCCCGGGAACTTCATTCCCTGTACGGTCACGGATGGGACCATCTTGAGCACGACACTGCGCCCGCCGATGAGGTTCCCTGACCCCGGGAGGATCTGGGCCGTCGTGACGCCACTGGCGAGCGCACGGGGGAACTGGGGATCCTGCGGCCACACCGAGTGCTCGGCCCAAACGTTCGCAGTGACGGGGTTCGTCAACTCGTTGCCGTCCGACAATGCGTCTCCGCCCGGCGCGGCATACACGCCTAAATGCGAGTGGTCATCGATGATCCCGGGCGTCAGGTATTTGCCACGGCCGTCGATGACCTCGGCGTCCGCGGGCGCTGCGACGGTGGCTCCGACGGCCGCGATCTTTCCGTCGCGCAAGAGAACGCTCCCGTTCCGGATCGCCGGCCCGGCGGCGGTCAGAATGGTGACGTCACGAATGAGCGTCGCGCGCGACGCCGGGATCGCATACGTGCTGGGGAACGGATCCGCGTTAGGCGCGGAGATGGCGCCGGCTCCCGGCGCCGGCCGGGTCGTGTCACGTGCCGTCGAGGGCGACGTGGCCGGGCGCGGCTGCGTGGCGGGCGTCGGCTGCGCTGGCGTACACGCGCCGAGCGCTGCGACGATGCCGCTCATCGCAACCGATCCGACGAATCGAATTCTCATGAGTCGGTGGTGGTGGTGAGAGGAGTGGAGGGTTGTCGAATACAACATTCAGGAGGCGCGGCGAACCTGGGGGAGTGGGTCACTCGCCGCGAGTTGGCGCTAGTCAACCGTCTCGTCGACGAGCGCCCGCATGATCGCGGGAAGGTCGGTGCAGATCCCGTCGATTCCCCAGGTGAGGAGGCGCCGAGCGAAGTGAGGGTCGTTCACCGTCCACGCAATCACTCGGCGCCCCGCGGCGTGGACCTTCTCGATGAGTGGAAGGTCGATCAGCTCCCAGTGCTGCCAGAGATCGCGGGCGTCGGCGTCACGCATCGGCCGAACCGCATCGATGGGGTAGCTCGTCTGGAGAATGCCGACCGGGATTTCCGGCGCGAGCTCACGGACACGACGAGCGACACGATGGTCGAAGCTGTGCACGGCGCACCGCTTCGCACTGGCCCGAAGGACTGAGACGACGGATTCCTCGATCCCCTTCGCTTTGACCTCGACATACACGACGTTACGCTCGGGTACCACGGCCAGGAGCTCGGCGAGGGTGGGGATGGGACCGTCGGCGATCGGTATGTCCCGCAACGCGGCGAGAGTTGCCGCGCCGATCGCGATCCTCGGCCCGGACTCGCCTGGACGCGAATTCGTCGCTGGGTCGTGGTGTATCACGACCGTGCCGTCGGCGGTGCCGTGGACGTCAAGCTCTACGGCTTCCGCACCGACATCGAAGGCGCGCCTGAAGGACGGGACGGTGTTTTCGCGGTGGTCTCGGGGCGAGCCGCGGTGGCCGATGATCTCGGGCCGGGCGCCTGGCGGTGTGCTTGCGTAAACCATTGGTCCGCGCGAACCTAGGGTACCTCACCTCGAGTGTCAACGGGCACTTAACGTTGCCTCCGTCGAGGCGTCTCATCCAGTGACCTGCATGGCCCAGGACCATGAGCCGAATGACGATTCCACCGATCTGGAGCTCATAGCCCGGTGGAAAGCCGGCGACGAGCGAGCCGCGACGAGTCTGGTGGCGAGGCACGCCCCGGCGCTCGCGCGTTTTGCGGTCAGTCTGGGTCAGCGCGTGGACGTGGACGAGGTCGTGCAGGATACGTTCGTCCGGGCGTTCGGATCGATGGATTCGTTCCGGGCCGACAGCTCGCTCCGTACCTGGCTGTTCACGATCGAGCGGCGCCTGATTCTCGATCGTCGCCGCTCGGAGCGTCGTCGCCGCGACGACACATCGGTGGACGACATCGACGCGGCAACGGAGTTCGATGCGCTGGACGAGCTGGTCGCCGAGGAGGCGCAGTCGCGAGTGAGAAGGGCGGTCGAGCGATTGTCTCGGCTGCAGCGAGAGGTTTTCCTGTTGCGAGTGAATGAAGGGCTTTCGTACAAAGAGATCGCTGAGATCCTCGGTAGCACGGAGGGTGCGACTCGTGTGCACTACCACAACGC
>JBKOYV010000127.1:0-6839 GCA_046725585.1 Gemmatimonadota bacterium
GCCTTCACCGGCGGTGTGGCTGCTCAGCGTGCTCGACGCGTAGTCATAGGAGCGCATTCCGCCCCCGACGTCGAGGAACGGTCGCATGGCCCAGCGCTTCGTGTTGCCCCTCGCCCCACCGACCTCGAGTCCGAGGTCCGCCTGGTAGATGTTCGTGCGCGTATCGGCTGGCACGAGCTTGGTCGCGGGATTCGTCCAATCGAAGCTCGCGAGCACTCCGAGATGCTGGTTGAAGTCGTAGTTGCCCTGCGCGCCAAGCAGAAATCCGTTGTCGAACGAGTCACGAAGGTTGCCTGTTGGAATCGAGGCGCCGGCGTACGTGGCGACGGTGAACCGCGGAGGCTGAATGGACTCCTCCTGTGCAGAAAGCCTGACGGCGGACGCAGCGGCGAGGGCTGCGACGGTCACGATGGTATGGAAGTGCGTTCGCATGAAAACCTCGTTGGTGAGGCGACACGCCGTGGCGTGTGCCGTGGTGTCGAAAAAAGTGATGTCGTGACGCCGGGCGGCCGTCACGACGCCGTCTCGTGGAGCGTGACGGTCACGAAGCCGCTCGACGTCTGGATGCTCGCGGTGACGTCGTCGGTCCCCGTAGTCGGGCCTAACGTGATGGTATCGGACGCCATCCCGGAGGCGTCGGTCGTCACGGTCGTTGCCGCGAACGTGCCGTTCGCGTCGTCGCTGAACGTCACTGTCACGTTAGGCACGGCGTTGCCGTACTGGTCCGTGACCTTGACCGTCATCGGCGACGGGAGCGCGGCCCCGGCAGCGGTGATCTGGTTGTCGCCCGTGACGACGACGATGTTCGCCGGGACGCCAGGTGTGGCGGTGGCGACTACGTCGAGCGCCTGGAGACTACCGACCTGCGCCACGAGCGTGTCCGTCCCCGCCACGGTGCCTAACGTCCACATCACCGTCACCTGTCCGCTCGCGTCGGTGGTAAGCTGTGCCGACGGAACGCTTCCCGATCCGGCGCTCACGGTGAGCGTCACCACCACACCAGCCATCGCGTTGCCGTTCTGATCCTTTACCTGCAGGACGACCGGAGCGGCCAGGGACGTGCCGACGGTGGCGCTCTGACTGCCGCCGCTCAGAACGGAAACGGTGGTCGCAGTGGTCGGCGCGCTCGTCGAATCATGACAGGCGGCAAGGCCGAGCACGGCCGCGCCGACGGCTAGGGCGGTCATGAGCCTCCGATGGCGCCCGGGAGCGCCGGGACAGGGAGTCAATGAGCCATTAAGGTCGATCATGGTAGTCTCCTTCGCGATCGGTGCGTGTGCCTCATCGATGCACGCCGCATCGAGACCGAGGTGTCGGGCGAGCGATCGTTCGCCTCTCGTGCGGCCTCGTACTGATGAGGACAGACGCCGACCGTGCGTCGTTAGGGTATCGCGATCGTTTTAACGGACTCTCAATTCCGCCGATCCGACGGGTGGTCCGGCCAATGGCGTTTGTCGATTCGATTCTGGTGATCGAGGATGATCCCCGCATCGCAGCAGTCGTCGCCGATGCGCTGCGCGAGACCGCCCGCTCGGTGCGACGAGCGGGCAGCGCGGCGGAGGGACTTGCCGCGATACGGGAGACGCCGCCCGAGCTCATCGTGCTCGATCTCGGACTGCCCGACCTCAGCGGGGCCAGCGTCTGTCGCAAGCTGCGCGAGGAGACGCGCGTCCCCATCGTCGTCCTCACGGCTCGACACGGAGAGCGTGAGACCGTGCAGGTGTTGAACGCCGGTGCCGACGACTACGTGACGAAACCGTTCAGCGCGCCGGTGCTCGTCGCTCGCGTGCAGGCACAGCTCAGGCGCTCACAGCTCTACCAGAGCTACTCGCCCGACACGATCCGGATTGGTGACCTCGCGATCGATCTCGGGCGACGGGTGGCGACCCGCGGCGGGCGCGAGCTCGGCCTGACGCCGGTGGAGTGGCACCTGCTGCGCGTGCTCGCGACCAATGCCGGCCGGACACTCACGCATCAGCAGCTTTTCCACGCGGTGTGGGGGAACGTCTTCGGTGACGCGCAGCAGAACCTGCGAGTGCACATCACGCATCTGCGGCGGAAGATCGAGCACGTTCCGGCCGCGCCGACGATCATCGTAACGGAGCCCGGCGTCGGTTATCGATGTGAGGCGGAGCCGTCTCCGGCCATGTACCGGCCTTCGGCCGACCGCGGCGTGGGCTAGTGGAGTGATCGCCAGGTGTTGATAGCAGGCGGGAACAGCCTGTATGGCAGCATTGCCATGGCGGAAGTCGTGCTCGCTCGGTAACGGAAGGTGCCCATGGCAATGCTGCCATATCGGCCCATCCCGCCTGCTATCAACACCGCCCACGTGGTCCACTAGCCGTCGCGAGGGGCGGCAGACGACACGCGCGTCTTGCCGAAACCCGTCCCGAAGCGGACCGTAGGGCGAGCATCCTCAGCCTCGCCTCACGCCCCGTCCCCAGATGCTCGACCGTATTTCCGCCTCATCGCTCCGCGTCGGCTTCGACACGCTCCGCGCTAACCCCCTCCGGACGCTGTTGTCGACGCTCGGGATCATCATGGGCGTCGCCGCCCTGGTTTCCGTCCTGTCGCTCGGTGACGGGATGGAGCGCTACGCCCGGGAGCAGATCGAGCGAACCACCGATCTCCAGTCAGTGACCGTCACGCCCTCGCTCTTTCGCATCGTGGACGGGCAGCAGTTTCCGAGAACCGACGTCGTGAGCCTAACGCGTGAGGACGCCGCGGCGATCGCGACCGCCATCGGTGACGGTGGGGCGGTGAGCATGGTCCTCACCGGGCAGGCGCTCGTCACGACGCGCGCCGACACGACCCCGCACGTCGCCCAGGTCGTTGGTACGCTCGCCGATGCCCAGAGCCAGCTCGCCGCGCCACTGGCGGCCGGCCGATTCTTCACCGAGGCGGAAGTCGGCCGCGACGCACCGGTCGCCGTGATCTCCGCCGCGCTCGCGGGCCGGTTCGCGCGGGGACGAGCGCCGTCGTCGCTCGTTGGCGACACGCTGCTGTTCCAGGGACAGGCGCGTGAGGTGATTGGCGTGCTTGCGCCGAGTGACGACGCGCGCCGCGCGCTCGCGGTCATGCCCATCGGCGCCGCGAAGACCGCGCTGCCGCCGGCACTGGTCGGCCGTCCGACGACCATCGCGATCAAGGCGCGGCGAGTCGAGGACGTGCCGGCGCTCCGCGCTCGCGTGGAGTCGTGGCTCGCCGGCCGGTACGGTGCCGCGTGGAAGAGCCGCTTGAACGTTACGACGAACGAGGCACGGGTGGCACAGGCGCGGCAGGGGATGCTTCTGTTCAAGGTGTTCATGGGCGCGCTCACCGGCATCTCCCTGCTCGTCGGAGGCATCGGGATCATGAACGTGCTGCTGGCCTCGGTGATCGAGCGAACGCGGGAGATCGGCATTCGCAAGGCCGCGGGGGCGCAGCATCGGCACATCCTGCTCCAGTTCCTGTCGGAGTCGGTCACGATCTCGGGTGTGGGCAGCATGATCGGCGTGGCGTTAGGCGCCGCCGCTGCGTTCATCGTCACGGCGGTGATGCGGAAGGTGGCGGCTGGTGCCCCGATCTATGCCGGGTTCTCGGTCGGAACGTTCCTGATCGCTGTGCTGGCGTCCGTGTTCGTCGGGCTGACGTTCGGCCTGTATCCCGCCCTGCGCGCGGCGCGCCTCTCTCCGATCGACGCGATCCACCACGAATGACGCGTCGGGGCATGGGGCGCGCCTAACGCCGGTAGATCGTCACCACCGTGTCGTCGAAGCGCCGCTCCCACGCGCCCGTGGGGAGTGCGTGCGTCCGGGCGTGCTCGGCCACGAGGACCGGTGAGAAGCCCGTTGCGTTCCAGCTCGCCAGCACCAGGTCGAGCTGGCGCGACTCGTAGGGCGGGTCCACGAACGCGATCTCGTAGCTGCCGGCCGGCAGCGCCGCGGCGAACCGGACGGCGTCCTTCTTGAAGATGCGAGTGCGCTCGCGGAGCTTGAGCGCCGCGACGTTGGCGCGTAGCGCGTGGAGGCTCGCGGGGCGGAACTCGACGAAGTCGGCGCTGCGGGCGCCGCGCGAGATGGCTTCGAGCCCGACGGCGCCGGTCCCGGCGAAGAGGTCCAGCACACGGGCGTTAGGCAGGTCTTTCGCGAGCGCGTCGAGCACGGCCGCTCTCACGTGCTCGGCTGTGGGCCTCACGCGGAAATCGGCCGGCGACGTGAGATCGCGGCCGGCATATTTCCCGCCGACGATCCTCAGGCTGGGACTCCTGTCGGCTGTGTCATGCTGACCTCGAGTGAGCCGTTTCACGAACCTTGCCGATCGCGTCACTGAATCTGGAGGAGACGTATCATGACCAACAGTCGTCTGCGTCGTGCGCTTCTCGGTGGTCCCGGTGCAGCCTGGCGTGTGCCCGCTCTCGCAGTCCTCGGCGCGATCACCATCAGCGCTCCGGCATCGGCGCAGTGGTGGCCCTGGGGGCATCGACCCGATCCGTGGTCGCTGGTGCTCGATGGTGGCGGCTCGTACTCGGTGTCGGACCTCGAGATCGTTCCGGGCACCGACCAGAACGGCGGATGGTCGTGGGACGCGGGACTGCGCCTCGAGCACGGACGCGGTGCCGTTGGCGTCGGCTACGAGCGATCGCGTTTCGATGTTGGGCCCGATGGCTCGTCGACGACGTCCGGCATATACGTCAAACCGCGCTTCAACTGGGGTGACGGGAAGCGTGGCATCCGTCCCTACCTCTTCGCGAACGTCACGTGGCTGTTCGACTACGACGTGACGTTCTGCTGCTCCGTCTACACCGCGAGCTCGAACGCCAGCGGTTGGTCGTTCGGCGGCGGGTTCGGTATTACGACCGCCCCCATCGGCTACGTTCGATTCGACCTGAGCGCGCGCGTGGACCGAATGTCAGGCGAGTCGGACGCCGGTGACGCTGGGGCGTGGAAAGGGGCCGGTCCGGTCGTCGGAGTGCGCTTGGGAGCGTCGGTGCCACTGTTTGGTGGGCGTTAGGATGACAGACGTATCTGGCTACCTTAGCTTTTCGCGCTCTGATTCGCGCCAATCCGTTACGTCATGTCCTCGACCACCTTTCACGATCGCGCGGTATTTCCGCGTGGCTTCCGCTGCGCGAGCCGCAACGTCGGGCTCAAGCCGCAGGCGAAGGATCTCGCCGTGTTCGCCAGCGACGTCGACGCCGCCGCGGCGGCCATCTTCACGCGAAACCACTTCCCGGGCGCGCCGGTCATTGTCGGGCGGGAGATCATCAAGGGGGGCCGGCTTCGAGCCGTGGTGGTCAACAGCAAGGTGAGCAACGTCGCGACCGGCCGGTTAGGCATCGAGAACGTGCGCCGCATGGCCGCCGCCACCGCGACGGAGCTGGGCACGTCGCCAGAGCACGTGCTCGTGAGCTCCACGGGTGTGATCGGCGTGCCGCTTCCGATCGACCTCATCGAGCGCGGCATCCGCGGCATCGCCGCCGACCTGCAGGACAATCCGCTCGTCGGCGCCGAGGGGATCATGACGACGGATCGCCATCCGAAGGCACTCTCGACGACCGTAGGAAACGCGACGATCACCTGGGTCGCGAAAGGCTCCGGGATGATCGAGCCGAACATGGCGACGATGCTCGCCTATATCTTCACCGACGCCGACGTCGACGCGGCGACGCTCGACCGCATGCTCCGCGCGGCGGCCGAGGTGTCGTTCAACATGCTGTCGGTGGACAGCGACACGAGCACATCCGACACGTGCGCGATCCTGGCGAACGGGCTGGCCGGTCCGGTGGACGAGGCGGCGTTCACCCAAGCCCTGATCGCCGGCTGCACGCGCATGACGGAGATCCTCGCGCGCGATGGCGAAGGCGCGATGCGGATGATCCGTGCGAGCGTGCGTGGTGCGCTCGACAACCACGAGGCGAAGCGCGTCGCGAAATCCCTCGTGAACTCCCCACTCGTGAAGACGATGGTGGCGGGCGCGGACCCCAACGTGGGTCGCCTGCTCATGGCGGTCGGCAAATGCTTCGACTGTACGATCCGCCCCGCGAACACCGCTGCCTGGATCAACGGGCATCCGGTCGTCGCCGGCGGGCAGCGGCTCGACTTCGAGGACGCCGTCGTCCGCGACACGCTGCGCGCGGAGGTCGTGGATCTCGAGGTCTCGCTCGGGGTCGGCGACGGTGAGGCGCGCGCGTACGGCTGCGATCTCACGGCAGGGTACATCGAAGAGAACGCGGCGTACTACTCCAGCTGAGGCCCTACGGCAGCGCCAGCTCGTCCAGCGTCGTCCGGATGCACGCCGCCCACTGCCTAACGCGGCTAATGTGCCCGTCGGCGTCGGGTATCCCACGGAGCGGAACGACGACATCGGCCACGGTCATGGGCCACCCGCGCGGCCAGCCTTCCGGCGGCGCGGCGCCACGCTCGCGTATCCGCACTCCTTCGCGGGACCGGGCCCGCGCACGACGTAGGAATTCGGCCGGAGTCGCCGATCCGTCGAGCGACTCGGAGATGATCGTGTGCCAGCCGCGAATCGCCGCACGCGAGTAGCCGCGCGGATGCTGGAGATAATACGCCGCCACGGTGAGGTGATGCACCGCGCCGAATGACGTCGGGAAGGCGTACTCGTGGGCGATCAGCGCTTCGAACAGCGAACGACAACTGCCATCGTCGGCGATCGCAGCGCCGCAGTCGGGGCAGGCAACCATATGAAGAAAACTTAGAGCTCCTAACAGAACCTAGCGCGCGGCCGTGTAGGTTTGTCTAACGCGGGTGCGCGCGCGGCGTGCGAGTTGTTGGGGTTGTAGCTGGCGTAGGTGTGGGGTGCAGTCGAAGCAGTCGAGGCAGTTGGTCAGTGACGAG
>JBKOYV010000135.1:0-3525 GCA_046725585.1 Gemmatimonadota bacterium
CGGGCAGCTGGTGGCTGGTAGCCGCCGGCTGCGCGCTCCTGCCGCTTGCTGGGGGCTGCTGCTATTCCCCCACCGAGCGGGTTGTCATCCCGAGCTAAGCGAGGGATCTTCGTCGTCCCGAGCGAGGGCCCTCTGCCGGGATGATGAGGATCCCTCGCTCCGCTCGGGATGACACTCCTTCGGTTCCCGTCTCCCGTCTCCCGTCTCCCGCCTCCCGCTCCCTACGTGCACGCCGCGCTCAGCACCGCGTGCGCCGCGTTCGGGTTGCGGACATCCCCATGCGACGAGATGAGCCCGTCCGCGAGGAGGTTCGTGATCGAGCCCTTCGCCAGGGCCGGAGCGAACGCCGTGCCCGCCTTCGGCAGGTTGGCGTTCTTCGCTTCCGTGGTCTTCTGCGCCCCGTTCGAGCCGAGCCCTCCGAACGGGTCGTTCTGGTCACCCATGTCCGCCGCGATCTGGCCCGCCACGCGCGAGGCGATCGCGTACGCCAGCCCGACCGCCTTGTCCGCGCGCGTATGGGTGATGAGAATCGGGCCCGACACGCGCGATTCCGTGATCAGGTTCCTGAAGAAGCCCGGCTTGTTGGAGTCGTCGAACTTTCCCGAGAACGCGTAGTGCGAGAACGCGCCCTGTAACAGCGTCATCGAGTCGACGAAGCCATTCGCTTTGGTGGCCTGGCCTGTAGCCGCGGCGGTGACCACCCGGCACCCGAAGCTGTGGCCGACCAGATGAATCCGGACGTTAGGCAGCTCCGAGCGCACGCGGCGGATCGCTTCGTTCACGCCGCCCCGTCCGACCGCCCCGGCGCGTTCCTTCATCTGATAGTACGTGACGTAGTTGAGGAGGTTCGACGCGCCCGCCGTAATCCCCTTGAAGAAGTCGCCGAGCCCGGCCGCGCCCTCGAACACGTGGGCGCCGGCCGCGGGCTTGTGGCCCATGCTCGTGCTTCCACCACCGCCACCGGTCGCGACTTTCGGTGGCGGACTGCCGAGCTGCTTCAGCAACCGGTCGTCGGCGATCATCGCCCCGGCGACGCGCGCGTTGAGGTGCCATCCGCCCTCCTCTCCCACTGTCACCGGCAGCAGCCCGACGATGATCTCACTGAACTCGCGGCGCGCGTCGGCACTCTTCTCGAGCTGCGCGATGAGCGCCTTCGCCCGGTCCAGCTCCTTCTTGTGCTTCGCCCCGGACGACGCATCTGCGAGAAACGCCGCCAGCGTGTCCACCTGGGTGCGGAGCCGCGACACGCCGTTCCCGAGCGACGCCGCGTTAGGCTTGTCTTCGGCCGCATCGAACTTCTTCGACGGCCAGATCACGCCCGCGACCGCGAACGTGCGGCCCGACGTCCCGACGCTCTGCTCCTGCGCCTTCACGTTCGTGAACAGCTCCTGGTACAGCTCGTGGGCTTCCTTCGGGTCGTTGTTCCAGCCGTGAGAGATGACGAAGAGATCGGTCACCTTGTGCTGCTTGAGCCCAGCGACCAGCGCGTCGAGTTGTTTCGCGTCGGATGGCTTGCCCTTGCCGTCGAAGGTGAGCTCGAAGTACGGGTAGGCGATCTGCACCGGCATATGCTGCTCTCCCTTACACGGTTTGAATGGCGCGCATGAGGTCAACGAGCCCGCTGCCCTGGAAGTATCGATCTCGGCCCAGGTCCGATGCGCTCCGCAGGAAAATCTGCTTCACCTTCTCCGGCTGGCCTATGAACTCGCGGCGCACGGAGAGGAAGGCCGCGACGACACCCGAGACGTGCGGCGCGGCCATGCTCGTCCCGCTCTGCTCGAGATAGTCGAACTTCGCGCGCGCGACCTCGGCGGCGGCATCGGCTTTCGCCTTCCCCGCCGCGCACGAGAGAATCTTCTCGCCAGGCGCGAGCACGTCGGGCTTGACGCGTCCGTCGCCGGTCGGCCCTTTCGACGAGAAGTCCGAGACTCCGTAGGTGTACGGCATGTCGCGATGCGTGGACCCCACCGTGATCGCGAGGTCGGCGTTCCCCGGATCGTTGATGCTGAGCGGGATGCCTGACGACACGTTGCCCCGCGCTTCGGTGGTCTGCACGCCGTAACCTGTGTTCCCCGCCGCCGCGATGACGACCACGCCCGAGCGCACGAGACGATCGACCTCGACGCACAACGGGCTCTGGCCGCACGCGAACCACTCCGGGTCGAAATCGTAGCCCACGCTGAGGTTCACGCCGTGAATAAGGATTCGACGACCGTAACCGTTGATCTCCTGAATACGATCGAGCGCCTGGATCACGCTGCTGGTTTTCCCGTTCCCGTCGGCGTCGAGCACTTTCATGCTCACGATCCTGCATCGCGGCGCGATGCCGGTGATCGAGTCGTATTGCTCGGACACCGTCTCGGTGTCGCCATTCTCGCTCCAGCGACGCGACATGGCGCGCACGACACCCTGCTTCGGTTTGCCGAGCAGCTCCCCGGCGATGATGCCTGCCACGTGGGTGCCATGTCCGGCGTCATCGCGTAAGGCACTCGCCTGACTCGCCGGCTGCGCGAGCGGATCGTCCAGCGTGAAGTCGTAGTGCTGAAGCCCGTGGCCGAGCGTGAGGTTCTGGTTGGCCTTGAAGTGTGGGTGGCCGCTGTCGACGCCCGAGTCCACGACGGCCCAGACGATGTCGTCGCCCAGAGCCGCGAACGAGGTGTGCGCGGCATCGGCCTTCACCGTCCGCACGGACCTCACCAGCAGCGCCTTGACCTCGAAGTCCGGCCAGATGCGAAAGATCGCGTGCGCCGGCGGCGCGGCGCGCTTCCCGCGTGGTCGCTTGGCTCCGGACGTGTGCGGTGCCGGCGTTTTGCGGTCCAGCTCCACGAGCATGCGGATCTCGTCACCGCGGAGGCGGGCGAACATGTACTGCGATGTTTCGCGAAGGACTGGGTGGGTACCGTCACTCCGCGGAGGAAGCATTTTCACGAGATCGCGCACGCGTTGGCGCGCCTGGTCTCGCCCGCCGGGATACTCGAGGTGGAGGTCGATGACGACGTCGTACTCCTTGGGCGGTCGCTCGGCTGCGGCAGCCTCGGGGCGTGACTCCGTGGCTTCGTCGACGAGCTCTCGCAGGAGCGGGATCGCGATAACCGACCGGTCGAGTGTCCTCGGCGTGAAACCCGGTTGCCTCTCGGCCGGGCTCAGATCACTCACCTTCGCCGCATCGGCGGCTGCGCGATCGCTGCGGGCGGACTTCTTTCGTGTTGCCGCTCGCTTCTTGGACGGTCGTCGTTGCCTCGCCACCTTCTTTCCTCCTGCAACCTTCGTTACTCGGCCGCCTGGCGGACGGCCCCGGGGCTTCGCTGACGATACGGTGTACTGGATGATGGAGCAAGGCGATCGACACAATCCGTGCGGGTGTGGCGACCTTCGTTAGGCCGAAGCATGGTGGTCAGGTACCGGGCTGCGGATATGCATTGCAGCGATGCACTCCCGCTGCACGGTAGATTTCAGATCATGGTCGACGGACCGGTACTTCTCTACGACGGCCTGTGTGGGTTCTGCGACGGCACGGTGCAGTTC
>JBKOYV010000140.1:0-28398 GCA_046725585.1 Gemmatimonadota bacterium
CCCTGTCGCGGTGCGGTCGAACCCGAGACCTAACGAGTCGGCGCGAGGATAGTACGACGGCGTCCAGTCCGGCCGGCCCGCGTCCGCCCACGGCCCCGGTCCGTAGTGATGGCCGGTCGCCATGATGTGTGCGAGGCCTAACGGGGTCATGTAGTTTACCACCGCCTCGCGCGAGGTCAGAATCATCGATCGAATGATCGCCACGGCGCGCGGCTCGTTCGTGAACGTCATGCGCACCCATTCGTCCGCGATGGCCCGCGATGACAGGTCGTGGTCCCAGGCGAGCCGGCCGAACGCGTACCAGTTTGCCTGGTTGAACTGCGAGCCGGTCCAGTTGCGATCGGTGCCGATGTTCGAGACGCCGGCAATCCCCGTGCGGGGATAACCGTGCAGCGAGCCGTCGATGACCCTGGCGACCGTCGAGCCCTTCCCTTTCGCCCAGGTGTCCGCTCGCAGCACCTCTTCGAACAGCGGCGCCAGGAACACGAGGTGCGTGTCCTGGCCAAGGTATTCCTTCGTAATCTGGAGTTCCATGATGAGCGGCGTCTTCGGCATCGCACCGAAGAGCGGGTGGAACGGCTCGCGCGGCTGAAAGTCGAGCGGTCCGTTCTTCACCTGAACGAACACGTTCTCACGGAACGCGCCGTCGAACGGATGGAACTCGTCGTACGCCTGCTTGACCCGGTCGACGGGGACCTCGTTGCTGTACACGAACGCGCGCCACATGACCACGCCACCATGCGGCGCGAGAGCGTCCGCGAGCATGTTCGCGCCGTCGGCGTGAGTACGCTTGTAATCCTGCGGCCCGGGCTGACCTTCGGAGTTCGCCTTCACCACGAAGCCGCCGAAGTCCGGCACTGCCCGATAGATCTCGTCAACCTTCTGCTTCCACCACGCCCCCACGGCGGAATCGAGCGGGTCCGCGGTCTTGAGCCCTCCGAGCTCGATCGGCGCGCTGAAGCGCGCGGTGAGGAAGACCCGAATGCCGTACGGTCGAAACACGTTCGCGATCGACGCCACTTTCGCGAGATACTCCGCCGTCAGCACGCGCGCGTTCGCGTTGACGTTCGTGAGCGCCACGCCATTGATCCCAATGGACGCGTTCGCCCGGGCATAATCGCGGTAGCGCGGGGAAATCTCGTTAGGCAGCGCTGCCCAGTCCCACAGCGACTGGCCCGCGTACCCTCGCTCCACGGTCCGGTCGAGGTTGTCCCAGTGGTCCAGCATGCGCAGCTGGATCTCCGGGGCGCTCGTGACGTTCAACGCTGCGAGTGATGCGTTGGTCTGGATGAGGCGCAGGAGGTGGAACGCCCCGTACAGGACGCCGATGTCGCGGTTGGCCGCGATGACGATGGTGCGCTGCCCCTTCGCAAAGAGCGCGCGGAGCACGAAGCCCTCGTTACCGACGGATCGAAGCGCGTCCGTGAGCGGCAATGACGCGATCAACGGCGAGGTTGCCGGAGTCCCTATGATCAGCGTGCCACTCGAAGACTCTGATGGTACCACCACCGGGGGGGCGCGACCCAGCAGCCCTGTTAGGCCGGTGACAAGCTCGTCGCGTGCGACTCTCAGCGTGGGCGAGTCACCGTGGACCACCAATCGTTGTATCGCGGTTCGGTATTCAGCCCGCCGTGCTGCATCAGCGACGAGCCGGTAGCGCAGCCAGAGCTCGTAGCCGTCTTCCGCGCGCGCCACGGACGGTGCCGTGACGGCGAGTAGAATCGCTACGTATGGGGTCAGACTCCTTACCCATCGTTTCATTGCCTTGCAATGAAACGATGGGTAAGGAGTCTGACCCCGTACGAATCGTTCTACCGCACTAGCGCGGGATGGCCGGTACGCGATCATCCGCTGGATCGGCCCACGACTGATTCGGAATCAGCGGCGCCCACCCCGGACGCAGAGGGTCCTGGTCGTACGGATACGTGCCGAGGCGCTTGAACAGCTCGTGGTACTCTGCGACGCGGTCGCGATCGAGCTTGACACCGAGGCCCGGCGCGTCAGGCACGGCGATCCCCCCGTGGCAATACGTGAACTTCCCGCCTTCGATCACATCATCCACCAGATGGTGGTAGTGCGCATCGGCCGCGAACGTCAGGTTCGGGAGCGCGGCACCCAGGTGCAGCATCGTCGCGAGCTGGATCCCGAGCTCACCCGACGAGTGTACCGCCACGCCGAACTGGAACGCCTCGCAGATGCCCGCGGCCTTCACGCACGGCCGAATCCCCCCCCAGAACGTCGTGTCGAGCAGGATCACGTCCACCGCGGTCTCGCGAATGTTCGCGGCGAGCTGTTCGAATCCCACGACGACCGTGTTCGTCGCGAGTGGCATTCGCACTTTCTCTCTCGTGCGCCGCATGCCGTGCAGCCCGAACACCGGGTCTTCGAGGTAATCGTTTCTCAGATCCTCGATGCGCTGCCCGAACCAGATGGCCTGCTCGGTCGACCATACGCCGTTCGGATCGAAGCGGAAGCTGTCACCCGGCAGCGCGTCGGCGATCGCGCGATAGCACTCGAGCTCGTACTCCGGCGGGAAGACGCCGCCCTTGAGCTTGTGCGATCTGAACCCGTATCGCTCCTTCAGCGATTTCGCTTCTGCCACGAGCTGATCGCAGGTCCGGACTTCGCCGGCGTGGTCATCGCTGTTCGGGTAGCGGAAAAAAAGGTAGGACGCGAACGGCACGTGGTCCCGCACGCGTCCGCCAAGAATGTCGGAGACCGGGACGCCCCACTTCTGCCCCAGGATGTCGAGGCAGGCAAACTCCAGCGCCGCGAGGATCTGCGTGCGGTTGTTGTAGAGAGATGCCGTCGGGTTTGCGATCAGGAACCGCATGCGTTCGAGGCGGGCGGGGTCGTGGCCCAGCAGATACGGCTTGAGGCCGTCGAACGCCGCGACGGCGCTTTCGCCGCCACCTCCCATTTCGCCCAGACCGATCAGCCCCTCGTCCGTCTCGACCTCGACTATCGTGCGAACGAAGCGCCCCCAGTGACAGCCATTCGCGTGGCGCAACGGCGCCTCGAGCGGCACGGTCACAGGGGTGGCCCGGATGTCGATGATCTTCATGCGAGGAGCGTCAGGTCACGAGTGTGATCAATTGACCTTATGACTAGGGATCTTGGGTTTTTGGGGGGCGTCTGTCAAGACGAGGATGTCGTGAGATTGTAGCCGCCAGTCGCTGAACCCCCTATTGCGCTCATCACGCCGACAAGGGCACCAATCCATACCGACGCGATCGAGGGCTCTTCCCATCGGAGTAACCCAACGCCATATGTGCGACTGAACCACGACACAATCGCGCCGTAATCGGTCTCGGACCACCTAAACTCTTGCACGTTGGCTAGGATACCCACCACGGATCAGACGCCGCTGAACGCGCTGAAACCGCCATCGACGGGCAGAACTACCCCTGTCACGAACGACGCAGCATCGCTGCAGAGCCACTGCACCGCGGCGTTGAGCTCGTCGGGATTACCGAATCTGCCCATGGGCGTATGGGCAATGATCGTCAGCGCGCGAGTCGTGAACGACCCGTCGGCGTTGAGGAGCACGGCGCGGTTCTGATCTGCGATGAAGAAGCCGGGCGCGATCGCGTTGACGCGCACGCCCTCGCCGTATTTTCGCGCCATCTCCACCGCCATCCAGCGCGTGAAGTTGTCGATGCCGGCCTTCGCGATGGAGTAGCCGAGCGTTCCGCTGATGGCACGAGCGGCCGCCATGGACGAGATGTTGAGGATGACACCCGATCGCTGTCGGCCCATGGCCTCGCCGAAGCGCATCGACGGGCGGACGGTACCCTGAAGGTTGAGTCGGATGACTTCCTCGAACGCGTCGGTGGGAACGTCGAAAACGGGGCGGTCGTCGCTGCGCGCGCGCGCGACGTTGCCACCGGCTGCGTTCACCAGGATGTCGATCCGGCCCCATGCGCCAAGCAGCTCATCGCGGGCGGCGATGAGCTGTTCTTCGTCGAGGACGTCGGCGATGAGCACCCGTGCTTCGCACCCACCGTCCTCGAGCTCCTTCACCTTTCGCTCCGCCGATTCGCGCCGCCGGCCGAGAATGGCGACGCGTGCGCCGGCAGTGGCGAGTCCCCACGCGATGCTTCCGCCGAGCACGCCATATCCACCCGTGATGACGGCGATCTTTCCATCGAGCGAGAATGGGTTTGAGTGCTGGTTCATAAGGTCATCTGACATGCCTCATTGGTCGTGATGAAGCAATATCTGGCGCGATGGATCGTGAGAAGTGACCGCCACGAGGCGCCCGAGGTTCGGCCGGAGGAATCAACAAGCACCCATTTGGAGGCTCGCCGTGCCGATTGGTCTGGTTCGCGTCGTTCGATCCACGTCCTTCATTGCGCTCGCGGCGCTTGTCGTCGGCTGCTCCAGCAACAACGCGTTCGGCCCCGGAGACGCGAGGCTCGGCGACAACCAGAACGGTCGCGCCGTCGGCCCCTCCGGACTCGAGCAGCGGATCGCGACCAGGGTCGAAGCTCCGCCTCCGGGTAGTCCGTACACGGCGCTTCTCACCGCGACGTCCACACTCGTGAACACCGGCTCCGCATCCGCGCACCTGACGTCGCGCGTGTGCCTGTTCCTCGACGCCGACGTGGAGACCACGGCGCAGCTCGACCGGTTCGAGCCACTCATCTCGTGCGCCGCGGTGAGTGCCGAGGGCGATCTCGCGCCGGAGCAGTCCACCGAGCTCGCGGTGCAATTCGGCGTCCGGTCGGGCCCGGGAACGTACTCGCTCAGGCTGCGTCACTCGCTCAACCCGGAGTTCCGTGCCGAGGCGTCGTTCCGGATTCCGTGACGCTGAAGTCGGACACCTAACGTCCGCGGCCTAACGACGCACGCTGGCGGTAACCGCGGCCGTCACCGCCTTCACGGTGGAGTCCTGCAGCGCGAGCGCATCGTTTGTCGTGCCGTCGATAGTGCTCGCCCAGACCGTGGAGTCGTTCGCTACACTTACCAGCCGAACGCTCACCCGCAACCGCTGATTGGCGCGCTGCACAGTGCCCTCGACCAGCATGGTGGCGTTGAGCGCACGCGCCGCGTCGGCCGGCGTTCGCACGCCCTGACGGACCGCGGCCGCAGTGGTCTGCGATGACACACGCACGCCGGACACTCGCGAGATCGCGGTCGCGAGCTCCGACGTGATCCCTTCGGCTGCCTGACCTGCCTGTGCGTCATTGCCCACGCTCACGAGCGGAAACACGGCGACGGCATGTGGCACGGTGGTCGCCGCCGTCGCGGCGGGACTGGTCGCCGCGGCGCTCGTGGCCGAGTCTCGGCGAGCGGCGTTCGCGGAATCGGCCGGGGAGCCGAGAGGTGCCCCTGGCTCCGTGAGCACCCACGCGACCGCGACGGCGGCGACGACCAGCACGCCGATCCCGATCTCCGTGAACCGCTTGCGGCGCTGCTTCGGCGCTTCGGCCGCGGGGAAGGCGTCGCTCACGAGAATACCGGGGTCATCGAGCATCCGCAGCACATCGTTCGCCGACTTCGGCCGCTTCGCCGGCTCCTTCTCGAGGCACTGCATGACGAGCGTAGACAGCGGGGCACTCACGTCATAGCGCCGGGTGGTGAGCGGCGCCGGCACCTCGGAGAGCTGCGCCGCGAGGAGCGCCTGTGGGGTTCGCCCGTGGAACGGCGGCGCACCGGTGAGCATCTCGTACGCGACGATGCCGAGCGCGTAGAGATCGGCGCGGTGGTCAGTGGAGGGATCGGCGGCGGCCTGCTCGGGCGCCATGTAGGCGGGCGTGCCGAGCGACGTCCCGACGCCCGTCATGGTCGGAGCGGACGCGCGGACGCCATGCTGCTGTCGCGATGCCGAGATCGCCTTGGCGACGCCGAAGTCGGTGACGACGGCGGCGCCCGCCGCGAGGAGGACGTTGTCGGGCTTGATGTCGCGGTGGATGATGCCTCGGTTGTGCGCGAACCCGAGTGCGCGCGCGACGTCCTTCAGGATCGTGACGGTTTCGCGGACGGACAGCGGACCGCGCATCATGCGTGCGCGGAGCGATTCGCCTTCGATGAACGGCATGACGAAGTAGGGCAGGGCCCCGAGGTCGCCCGCGCTCAGCACCGGCACGATGTTCGGATGTTGAAGCTGCGCCGCCAGCATGATCTCGCGCTTGAAGCGTTCGGCTGAGATCGTGGCGGTCACCTGTGGCGGCAGAAGCTTGATGACGACACGTCGATCGAGCTTCTCGTCGCGTGCGACGAAGACGCGCGACATGCCGCCGCCACCGAGCTCGCGCTCGAGGACGTACTTGTCCGCGAAGTGTGACTGGAGGTCGGCGAGCAGGTCGGACACCGGGTACAGCATACGCCAGGAACGCGCCGCGTCAACGCGTCGGCTCATCGGCACATTTCGAGCCCGACACGGGACGATGGTTTCGATGGGCCCGGCGACAAATCGATGATGGTGGAACCCGCCGAGTGCGCGAGCTTTGGTCCATGACACCACCGACACATGACACCCGCGGCGGGCCGGTCGAGGATGTGCCTCCCGGCGCCGGCCCGAACTGGGGCCATCTCCCACACGGCCAACTCACGAACGCGATCATCGGCGCAATGTTCGAAGTGCACAACGTCCTCGGTCCGGGCTTCCTCGAAGGCGTCTATGCCAACGCGCTCGCGGTGGAGCTGAGGCGGCGGGGAGTACCGGTCGAGCGCAACGTCCCGTTCGAGGTGATGTACCGCGGGATATCCGTTGGACGCTACGTGGCAGATCTGGTCGTGGACCAGAAGGTGATCGTGGAGACCAAGGTCGCAAAGGCGATCGACCCGGTTCACCGCGCCCAGCTGTTGAACTACCTGCGGGCGTCGGGGCTCGAAGTCGGTCTCGTGGCCAATTTCGGAAGCTCGGTGCAGTTCAAGCGCGTCGTATGGACCCGACGGCCAGGCCAGCACCAGCATCTCGGCGAGGACGAGTCAGGCAACGGCAACACCTAACGCGGATTTCGACGGCGATTACGCCGATGTTCGCGGATTCGCTCCGCGGGCATTGACGCCTCCGGCGGTGGCGTCCGGTGTCTCACCTTTTTTTGGTTCAACGACCTCGGGACGCCAATGCGTCCCGAGCTCGTCGCATTCTCTCGTTACGGCTCGTTGCGAGCCGCATCCGTCCCCGCTCTGGGGACAGACTGGTTGATCGACTCGATCTTGGACATCCGGATGGCTGACCTGTCCTGGAGGGACAGTTCCCGGCGCCACGAGCCGGGTTCTTTGGTTAACGGCCTCGGGAAGCCAATGCGCCCATCCGGGAACCCGATGCGTCCCGGGGCACCTATAAAGCGTTGAAACGCAAGTGGGCGTAGCCCAGCTCCCTCGTCAGCGCGGGCGCTGGCGCGGCGGAACTGCGCGGAGGCTCGGCCAAGATCTCTCATGCGCGGTCACCGTTCACGTCCGATCAGTTCACGTCCGATCAGCGGCGAGACTGAGCACCGTCTCACGCACCTATGCGAGTTGCTTCCGTCCAAGCCGAAGACTCATGATCTCCTATGCGAAACGGGGGGCTCAATCAGTTCCTGGCCGTTGGGACGGCAAGCCCCGGGCGGAGCTCTCCCCTGACGGTGTATCGTGCCACGGGGTATTCGTGCGCAGCATCGCGTGGAGGGCCCGCGCCAGTTTGCGCGCGGCCGCCACGCGCGCGACCGGCCAGCCGAGGCGCGCCTTCTGGGTGGCGTAGTACGCCGTGAGCCAACTGCCCGGCGCGTGCTGCACGTGCGAGACGACGGCGCAGACCAGCGCGCCGCGGAGCCACCGATTCGCCCCGGCCGGCAGTGGCCCGTGATGCACGCCGCGCTGCCCCGACTGACTCGAGCAGGGCACCAGACCGGCGTAACTCGCGAGATGCCCGGCCGTGCGAAACCGCGTGATCGGCAGCGCTTCGCTACAGATCAACAACGCGCGATGCGGGCCGATCCCCGGGACCGTCGCCAGCAACCGCGCCTCCGGAATCGGCGCCGCGACCTGCGCGATGCGGCGGTCGAGCGCCCGGATCAGCCCACTCAGCTCGCGGATCAAGCGCCGATGGGTGCGCGCGAGCGCGCGTTGTTCCACGCTCAGCTGCGGCCACGCGGTCGTCCGCAGCCACTGCCAGCCGGCCCGCGTGAGCAAGCGCCCCCGCTCGAGATACAAGCCGCCGAGATGCAGCTGGGCGTGAATCCGGTTGACCAGCGCCGTGCGCTGGGCCACGAGCAGGGTGCGATGGCGGATGAGCGTCGCCCACTCGCGCTGCGCGGCCGGCGTCGCGTCGACGCGCGGGATCAAGCCGGCGAGTTGCATGCGGGCGAGGAGCTCCGCGTCAATGTCATCGCTCTTGTAATTCGCTTCCGCGATCGCGCGGAGCCGGCGCGCGTGCGCGAGCACGAACCGCACGTGCGGGGCGCTCAGCACGGCCTCGAGCCGCGGCCAGGACGAACTCGTCTCGACGACGACCTCCAACGGCCGATAGGGCGCCAGCAGCGTCACGAGTCGGGCGGGCTCCTCCATCTTCACGCGCACGGGGCCTAGCACCCGTGCGCCCGTGCTGTCAACCACCACGACCTTCACGTACCTTGTGTGGGCATCGATTCCAGCGACAAACACGTTGGCCTCCTTGGTGGCAGCGCATTGAGGATTCTGGCCGAACCTCTCGATGCACCAACATGCGAGGCCAACGCTTTATAGGATCAGTTCAACAAAGAAAAGGGGACCGGTACGCGGTGGTCGGAGGGTTCAATGCCCCCGGAGCAAATCCGCGAACATTCGCGAAATCGATCTTAAATCCGCGTTAGGTGTTGCCGTTGCCCTGCAAAACGTGCCGATAGAGGGTCTAGGGTCGGGCCGACAGTTCCTCCCACTGCCGCAGCGGCGAGTCGAGGACAGACTCCTGGACGACATCGGCAACGGCACGACGAAGCGGACCGATCTTCGTGTTGTCGCGCGTCGGGTTCACCCGGTTCGTGAGCAGGACGACGAACAGCTCCCGTTCCGGATCGGCCCAGATGGACGTGCCGGTGAAGCCGGTATGGCCGAAGCTTCGGAGTGAGAAGAATCGACCCGCACTCGACTGCGGCGATGGCGTGTCCCAGCCTAACGCGCGGCTGGCGTCCGGCCGCTGGCGCGCCGTCCAGCGCGCCACGGTCGATGACTTCAGCAGGCGGACGCCGCCGTATGAGCCACCATTGAGCAGCATCTGCACGAAGACGGCGAGGTCGCGAGCGCTCGAAAAGAGTCCCGCGTTGCCCGAGACGCCACCCAGCACCCACGCCGTCTCGTCGTGCACGACTCCCCATACCTGGCCGCCGCGGAAGTCCTCCGTTTCGGTGGGCGCGATCCGCGGCTTGAGGAGCTCGGGAGGATTGTACTGCGTGTCCCGCATGCCGAGCGGCCCGAACACGCGCGTCTGCACGAACTGGTCGAGCGTCTGACCCGTGACGCGTTCGATGATGAACTGCATGAGCACCATGTTCCAATCGGTGTACTCGACAGCCGACCCGGGCTCGCGCACGAGGGGGTACGTGACCATGCCCGCGAAGTACTGCTCGCGGCCGTTCGCCTCCTTCCACAATGGGAAATTGGATCGGATCCCGCTCGCGTGCGTGAGCAGCATGCGCAACGTGATGGTGCGCTTGTCGGGCACATCGTACTCGGGCAGGTAGCTGGCGACGGTGCGGTCGAGGTTCAGCTGGCCTTCTTCCTCGAGGATCATGGCCGCCGTGGTCGTCGCCACGACCTTAGTGAGCGACGCCATGTCGTACATCGTGCTGTCGGTCGTGCGCGGCGCGCCCCGCGCCCAGTCGGTGCGACCGTAGCCTTTGAGCAGGAGGAGCTTCCCACGCCGCGCCACGGCGATGGTCGCGCCGGGAGTCGCGTGATCGGCTATCGCGGCTTTGATGACGGAGTCGAGCCGCGGAACGAGCCGGTTGCTCATGCCAACGGCTGAAGGCTTCGCGCGCGTGAGTGCCGAGCCGAGCGTGAGCGCGGGACCGACGGAGGCGACCGCGTTAGGCCCGGCCGACTGGGCCGAAAGGCCGACCGGCATCACCGCGCACACAATGCAAACGAAACGACCGAGACGAGTCATGATTTCAGCTTGTTGTTCCGAGCGGGGAGATACGCACCCAGACAGAGGTTGATGAAATAAGGTATCGCGCCTGATCTACCGTCGTGGTATACCTCCGTAGCACCGTTCGCCCCGCCCACGCGCGCTGCTTTCCGCCGATGACCATCCACGCTCGTTCTCCCCGTCGTTCTCATCGGGCGTCGGCAACACGCTGGCCCAGGTGTGGCCACGCGCGAAGCCGGCGGAGCAGCCGTTGTGGCTGGGGCGGTAATTGGCTCAGACCCCGGTTTTACGTCCCGCACCAGGCGAGCATCGTGCGGGCGAGCACCTTCGTGCACGTGACCACCTGCTCGAGCGAGATGTACTCGTCCGCGGCGTGAGCGTGGATCACGTTGCCCGGGCCGTACAGCACGGTCGGAATCCCCGCATGTCGAGTGAACAGGCGCAGGTCCGTGCCGCATGGTACGCCGAACAGCGACGCCGGCATGCCCGTCACCGCCTCGTGGCTGCGGGAGAGCTGATCGACGATCGGCGCGTCCAGGGGCGTCGTGCCCGGCTCGAACTGTCCCTCCACCCACTCCACGATGGGCGGGTTGTCCCGGAGCCACGCACGCCCCGACGCCACCTCGCGCACGGCCGTCTCGAGCGCTCCCCGCGCCTCCGCCACCGACTCGTTAGGGAAGACGCCGAGCCGCCCCTCGGCGACGAGCAGGTCCGGTACGGTCGAGGGCCAGTCGCCGGCGCGCACCGTGCCGATGCTGAGCGACGCGATGTTGTTCGGGTCGTCGAACAGGGCATCGCGAAAGCGCTGGTGCCGATCGACGTTGAGATGCTCGAGCGCGGTGAAGATCGGGATGAACTCCGTGATCGCACTCACCCCATGCGGCCGCATGCACGCGTGTGCCGCCCGCCCGTTGACGGTAATGCGGAACGTGAGCGCGCCGGTCTGGACCGGCGCGAGGCGGAGATTCATCGGCTCCATGATCACACACGCGTCGGCGCGGTAGCCGCGCACGATCGTCGCGAGCGTGCCGACGCCACCCGACTCCTCGCCGATGACGCTCTGGAGCAGCACGTCACCGCGCAGCGCCACTCCAATGGCCTGGAGCGCCTGGACAGCGAACACGGCGGATGCGAGCCCGGACTTCATGTCACACGCGCCTCGCCCATAGAGGCGATCGCCTTCGATCTCACCGCCCCACGGATCACGCGTCCACTTCGAGAGATCGCCCGGCGGCACGACATCCATGTGTCCGTTCAGTATCAGCGAGCGACCGCCGCCGTTCCCTCGCCACCGTGCCACGACGTTGAGGCGGTCCACGAACGGGAGCGCGTCATCGGAGAAGGCCGGGTGCGACTCGAGCTCTTCGCGCACGGACGGCACGATGTCGACGGACAGGCCGAGCGACTGGTACTTGGCGGCGATGGCGCGCTGTGCCGCTTGTTCCGAACCGGACACGCTGGGAATTCGCACGAGCGATCGCGCGAAGTCGATCAGCTCGGGGCGGAGGGCGTCGACGGCCGCGCCGACGTGCGCGGCGTCGAACGTCGCACGGTCCGGTGGGGAATCGCTCATTCAGAGTCTCTGTGTAAAGGCGCTTGGAGGCGTGGCGGTGGCGGACATGGGGCGGCAACATGGCGGCGCAGTGTGGTATACCGCAACGGTACGCCGGCGGAAGTTCGGTTGCGGTACCTTGCGTGCTCAGCGACCGTTAACACCATCCAACTTCATCGAGGAGAAGCTGATGCGCGGCGCACGGATCTCGTCCATCAGAACGTTCGTCGCCGACGCCACCGGGCCCCGCCGACGCCCGGCGCCGCGGGCGCGAACAGCTTCTTCGGCGCACGCTTTGCCGCGCCGCGAACGCGTGGTACTCGACGGCGGGACAGACCACTCAGGTTTTCACGCTCGACCCTCGTGAGCGTCAGTAGATGACCACTTTGTCGACGAGTATGGTGGCGAGCAGCCAGCGGCACGCGTGCGACGTGGGTGCTCGCGTGCTTCGCGATGGCGGCACGGCTGCGGACGCATGCGTCGCGATGGACGCCATGCTACATGTCACGGAGCCGGCATCTACGAGCCTGGGTGGCGACATGTTCGCGCTCTATTTCGACGCGCGGACCTCGCGGATTTCGGCGCTCAATGGCTCCGGCCGCTCTCCACGCACTCGAATGCTCGACGACGTGGCGTGCGACGAGCGCGGCCGAATTCCGGAATGTCATGGCGATGCGGTCACGGTGCCGGGCGTGTGCGCCGCGTGGTTCGATCTCAACGCGCGTCACGGACGCATGCCCGTGGCGCGGCTGCTCGAGCCGGCGATCGACGCGGCGGCGTCAGGGTTCGAGGTGGCGCGCGTTGCTGCGGCCGTGTGGGAGCGCAACCTCCCGAAGCTCCAGTCCGGGGAGCTGACGGTCGAAGGCCGTGCACCGCGGGAAGGCGAGCGGTTCCGCAATCCCGGACTGGCCCGGGTTCTCCGCTCGGTCGCCGAACATGGGCCGGACGCCTTCTATCGAGGCGAGATCGCGGAACGTGTCGCGGGTGCCGTACGCGCTGCCGGTGGGGCGATGACCACGGAGGATCTCGCGAGGCACGCGTCGGCGTGGGACGAGCCGATCTCAGTGAGCTATCGCGACGTCCGCGTGTGGGAGTGCCCGCCTAACGGGCAGGGGCTGGCTGCGCTCCTGGCCCTCGCACTGCTGGATGGCTGCGAGCTCCCTCCGGCGGGCAGCGCCGAGCGTGCGCACCTGCAGATCGAGGCGCTGCGGCTCGGGTTCGCGGATGCGCGCTGGTACGTCACCGATCCGTCGTTTGCGCCAGCGCCGCTGGACGACCTGTTCTCCCCCGAATACATCTCCTCCCGGCGCGCACAGATCGACCCCGAACGTGCATCGACCGACGTGGCACGAGGCTCACCCATCGGGATTCCGGGCACGGTGTACCACTGCGCGGTGGACGCAGCGGGCAACGCGTGCTCGGTGGTCAGCTCGACGTTCGCGACCTTCGGTTCCGGCATCGTTCCGGCGGGCCTCGGGTTCACGCTCCAGAACCGCGCGTGCGGTTTCGTGCTGGACCCGCGCCACCCTAACGCGTACGCTCCGGGCAAGCGCCCGTATCATACGATCATCCCGGGCATGCTCACGCGCGCGGACGGTGCCCTGCGGGGACCGTTCGGCGTGATGGGTGGCCCGATGCAGCCGCAGGGTCATCTGCAGGTCGTCATGTCACTCGTCGATGATGGCGTGACACCGCAGGATGCGTTGGACCGACCGCGATTCTTCATTGAACCCGAAATCGACGGGGGCCGAGTGTATCTCGAGAGTGGAGTCCCGGAGTCTGTCGCAGATAGTCTGCGCGCTCGCGGACATGATGTCGTGACGAACGCCGACACGCGCGGACGGTCCACGTTCGGGCGCGGCCAGTTGATTCTCCGTCAGCCCGACGGATCGCTGCTTGGCGGGAGTGACCGGCGCGCTGACGGCAGCGCGATCCCGTCATGACCGCCGACACGCCCTTGACCCGACGCGATTTCCTCTCGACCACGGTGCTCGGCATGATCGGAATCGGAATCGGTGGACAATCGTCAGGCGCCGACGAGCGGTTCGCGTACATCGGGACATACACAAACGCGGGGCACAGCGAGGGCATCTACCGGCTGTTCCTGAACACCGCGACGGGAGCGATGCGGATCGACGGCGTCGCAGCGAAGTCGGCCGACCCGTCGTTCCTCGCCCTGCATCCGAATGGCCGCGTGTTGTATGCGGTGAACGAGCTGTCGGAATTCGGTGGGAAGCCGACGGGCGCGGTCAGCGCATTCACCATCGCGCGGGAGTCCGGTGCGCTCACGCCGCTCAACCAGCTACCCTCACACGGCGCAGCGCCGTGCTACGTCTCGGTCGACCGCACTGGTCATACCGTGCTCGTCGCCAACTACGTGAGCGGCACCATTGCCACGTTCACCGTTAGGCAGGACGGCGGGCTCGGTGACGCGCGGACGATCGTGCAGCACGAGGGGAAGGGGCCCAACGCGGAGCGTCAGGAGGGCCCGCACGCCCACTGCATCATCACCGACCCCGGCAATCGCTACGTCATCGCGGCGGACCTCGGCGTCGATGGCGTGCTGGTCTACAAGTTCAACGAGAAGACCGGCTCGATCTCGACCGTCGCGAACGGCGTGGCCACGAACCCCGGTGCCGGGCCCCGTCACCTCGCGTTTCATCCGACAGGCCGGTTTCTGTATGTGATCAACGAGCTGGATTCCACGCTCGTGGTGTACAGGTACGACGGCGAGCGGGGCGCGCTCGATCAGGTGCAGGTGACGGCGTCGTCGCCTGGTGGGACGGCATCGAAGAACTTTCCGGCTGACCTGCACGTGGCGCCATCGGGTCGGTTTCTCTACGGCTCCAACCGAGGGGACAACACGATCGCGGTGTTCGCGATCGACCCGTCGTCCGGCCAGCTCACGCCGATGCAGCAGGTTTCCACCGGTGGCGATTGGCCACGCAACTTCGCGCTGGATCCGACCGGGCGATTCCTGCTCGTCGCCAATCAACGTTCGGATTCGATCCTGAGCTTCCGGGTCGATGCCGACTCGGGCCGCCTAACGCCAACGGGCGAAAAGGTGCAGGTGGCGAGCCCCGTCTGCATTCGTTTCCGGTAGGCCCGGAACAGCTGTGGGAGGGAGAAAATGACAACCGCGATGCGTTCGACCTTCTGGAGCGGCCTGCTCGCGAGCACGCTCTGCACAACCTCGTTCGCCACGCCGCAGCGAGTGGATGCGCAGATCTATCATCTGGAGGAGATGAACACCGAGCAGATTCGCGCGCTCGACCGCGCCCACACGGTCATCATCATGCCCGGCGGAATCCTCGAGCAGCATGGCCCGTATCTCCCGAGCTGGTCCGACGCGTATTTCGGCCAGCGCCTCGCGTCCGATCTCGCAACCGAGATCGTCAAACGCCCGGGTTGGAAGGCGGTGTTCTTTCCCGTGATCCCGTTAGGCTCCGGCGGCGCGAACGAGATCGGGGAGAAGTGGAGCTATCCCGGTAGCTACACCGTTCGGCCGGCGACGCTTCGTGCGGTGTACATGGACCTTGCGACGTCGCTCGGTGAGCAGGGATTTCGCTGGATCTTCGTCGTGAACTCGCACGGCAGCCCGAACCACAACGTCGTTCTGGACCAGGCCGGCGATTACTTCCGTGACACGTTCGGCGGACACATGGTGCACGTCACCGGGATCCTCACGCCGCCAGGGGCACCACTCGATTCGATCGCCGGCAAGGCGCTGGCGTCGGAGGACGGATTCACAGTGCATGCGGGACTCGTTGAACACGCACAGGTGATGGCGCTTCGCGCCGACCTCGTGGCGTCGTCTATTCAGAGCGCGCCGTCGATCACCGCCAAGGATTTTCCCGACCTCATGCGGATCGCACACCGACCTGACTGGCCCGGGTATTTCGGCGCCCCGAGGCACGCGTCCGTTGCGCTCGGACAGGCGCTGCTCGCCAGGGAACTGCGTCCTCACATCGAGGCCGCGATGAAGATCCTGGATGGTGCCGATGAGCGCACACTGCCGAGGTACAGCAAGATGATCTATACGGTGCCGGGCGTCTCCGCGGTGATGGACTCCTCAGCGAAACACGAGGCTGCCATCGAGGCGGGCCAGCAGGCATGGCTCGCACGCCGTCGTCCGTGACGTCCTGGTCACTGCGCCACTAGAAGGTCCGCCGCCGCATGAACTGCCCGCGCGCGGCGGCGAGCATTCGCGTCACTTCCTCTCGCTCGGCCGGTGTGTTCCAGGCCGTCTGCGAGCGTAACGCGTCATCCACCCGGTCGAGCCACGCGAGGAAATACTCGGCGTCCTCCTTCGACCGCACCGGCGCGTCGCCGACGGTCACGTAGATCGGACTCGTGCTCGCGAACGGATAGAGATCGAGCACCGGCAGCCGTGGCCGATCGGACCACGCGCGGAGCACGAACCATCCGCTCGCGCCGACCGGAACCGTGATGGTCGTGTCGGCCGTGGTGCGGTCGCCGGAGAGCGGGATGCTTGCCACGACGCGGCCGTTGCCGACGAGCTCGAGGTGGTCCACCGGCACCGGCGAGCGCAGCCTAACGTGAGCACGCAGTTCGCCGCTGCGGGCGAGACGGATCTCGTCACCGACCTCGCGTCGCCCAAGCGTGAACTCCAGCACCGGTGCGTTGGTGGCGAACGTTCGCCCGGCCCGGATCGCCGCGAGCCACCGCCGGTGATCCAGCGCGCTGCCGCTCGTGCCCGAGCGCGCGTACACGCGCACGAGCCCCGGAGGCCCACGCAGCGACGCGAAGTTGGGGAAGGCATCGGTTCCGGCGCCAGCGGGGATGCGGAAGCCACAATTCAACAGACGGTACCAGATCTCCGAAGTGATGAGGTGATCGCTGTACCCCATCACCTCCATGTAGTCCACCTTGCCTAACGCCACATCGATGGGCAGCTCGTACGGAATTCCTCCCTCCACGCGCGAGAGGTCGGGACGAAAATCGAAGGGATGCACGTATCCCATGAGCCCCGCCTGCGCGTGTGCCAGGTCGGCGACAGCGGCGTTCGTTGGAAAGAGGCTCGCGAGCGCGGTGCCGGGATAGCCCGCGTAGTCCGGCAACAGATAGTGGTTGGTGAGCCCGAGCAGTCCCGCGTGGCCCCAGAACCCGGTGTGGAACTCCTGCCCGTAGGCGAGCACGAAGTCGCGCGTCGATACCGGATCGAGGTCGGGGCGCCAGGAGGCGATGTCGGGGATGCGCTGCTCCTTGTTCACCACGAGGTTCTCCACGACGTGCAGTCCCTCCGCGCGTGCCTGGAGCGCGAGGTGCGGCGGCGTGTTGTGGTAGGCGCCGCCGTAGTTCATGTGCACGTGGAGGTCACCACCCCACCATCCCTTGCTCGGCAGGTTGCTCAGTCGCGCGAGCGAGATGCGGACCTCGCGCGTCTCGCCCGCTCCGACCGCCACCTCACGGCGAGTCGTCCGATACTCCGGCCCGTGCCACACCTCTACGATCGTGCGTCCGGCCGGCACGGTGACGGTGTCGTTCCCCGCCGTGTGGAAGTACCCATACTCGAATGGCTGCTCGCCGCGCACTCGCGCCTCGTCGGCGTGGCGCCATGCGTCGTCAGGCGCGAAGAAGCGGCTCGCGCCCGAGCTCGCGGACGACCCGGCAACCGATACGCGCGCCGGCGTCGCGCGACGCGTGGCCGAATCCTGCACGCTGATCACGAGCCGTCCCACCGGCTCTGCGTACGTGCGGGTGCGAGCCTCCACGCGGGTGCGCTTTCCGCCGGGTACGTCGACGATCCACAGCGCCGTGTTCCCGCGCTCGTTGGAGATGTACGCGATGCGCCGCGCGTCCGGCGACCAGCGCGGTGCCGTGGCGTCGAACTCGCCGTAGGTGAGCTGGATCGGGTCGCCGCCCTCCGCGGGAAGGAGCCACAGTTGATTCCATTGCCGGCCATGGTATCCGCTGTAGACGACGCGCTTGCCGTCGCGAGCCCAATCGGGGCGTGCCTTCCACGTCGTCTCCTCGAAGTGCAACTCGCGTGGGGTCGCGCCCGCGCGGGCTTCCATGCGCCACATGCCGCCGGTGCCGTAGATGCGTCCGCGATTCGACACGAGGATCAGCTCGCGTCCGTCCGGCGACCAGGAGGGTGAGAGGTAGTGGTCGTAGACACTGTAATAGTAGCGCGGGAGCCCGCTGTCCTTGTCCTCGGTGATGCGCTCCACGCTCTCCAGCCTAACGTCGCCTTGGGACGGCACGGACGACGCCGCGCCATCCGCGCGACTCTCGGTCGGTTGCGAATTCTCACGCTCGACGACGCCGACGAAGATGTGCCAGCGGGCGTTGAACGCCGTCGACACGAACGCGAGCCGCTTGCCATCGGGAGACCATCGCGGCTCGAGGTTGACGGCGCCGTTGGCGAGGATCGTGTGTGTCGTGCCGCGCTGGAGGTCGAGCATGCGGAGGTCGATCGCCTCGCCATCGTACGACGCGAACACGACGACTCTGCCGTCCGGCGACCAATCGGGTTGATAGTCGTAGCGCGGCCCGGCGGTGAGCTGACGTGCTTCAGTCGTGCCGAGCCGTTGACGCCAGAGCGAGCCCTGCATGGAGTAGATGACTTCCCGGCCGTCGGGCGACCACGTCACGGCGCTCGGGCCGCTCGTGGCTTGTGGCACGTACATCTCGCGCCAGTAGTACGCGTGCGGGACCTTGACCTGTTGCAGGACGGGTTCGCGCTGTGGTTGCTGGGCGGCAGCCGTCGCGCTCACGGCCAGCGCCAGGAGCAGCCCTGTACCGTTCATTAGCAGTTGGTCATCCCGAGCCGACAGGCGAGGGATCTTCAGGCTCCCGACAGAGGGCTCTACCGGGACGGTGAGGATCCCTCGCTTCGCTCGGGATGACAACCAAGCTCGGGATGACAGCAGGCTTCGCCAGCTAGGTTCGCGTCGCACGGAGCTCGTCGAGCACGGTGTCAATGATGCCTAACGCAGTGTCCACCTCGTACGCATCCACGATGAGGGGCGGCGCCAGGCGCAGCGCACTCCTCCCAGCCCCCAGCAGCAGGAGGCCCCGGCGGAACGCGAGCTGCACCAGGTCGTGCACGAGCGTGGACGCCGGCTCACGCGTCGCGCGATCCGTCACGAATTCGACGCCGATCATGAGCCCGACCCCGCGCACGTCGCCCACCGTTTCATGGCGCTCGGCGAGGCGCCGCAGCCCGGACATGAGATACTCACCCATCGTGTGCGCATTCGTCGTTAGGCCGCCTTCGACCAGGTCCAGCGTCGCCAGCGCGGCCGCACAACACACCGGGTTCCCGCCGAACGTCGAGCCGTGGGCGCCCTGCCCCCACTTCATCACCTCCTCGCGCGCGATGATGGCGCCGATCGGCATCCCCGAGCCAAGTCCCTTCGCCGTGAGCAGCACATCGGGCTCCACGCCCTCGTGCTCGCACGCGAACATCCTCCCGGTACGTCCAACGCCGCTCTGCACCTCGTCGATCACGAGCAGGATGCCGTGCCGGTCGCAGAGCTCGCGCAACGCGGTCAGGAACCCGCGCGGCGGCACGACGTACCCTCCCTCGCCCTGAATCGGCTCGACGAAGATCGCCGCAACGTCGCGCGGGTGCACCCGGCGGGCGAAGAGCTCCGTCTCGATCGAGCGCACGCAGTCGAGCGTGCATGCGTCGCGGTCGCGGCAATGCTGGCAGCGGTACCGGTTCGCGTAGGGGACGTGGTAGACCTCGGGGAGCATGGGCCCGAATCCCGCACGCTGCGTCGCCTTGCTCGATGTCAGGCTCATCGCCCCGTACGTGCGACCGTGAAACGCGCCGTCGAACGCCACCAGTGCCGGGCGACGCGTCGAGTTCCGCGCCAGCTTGATGGCCCCCTCCACTGCCTCGGCACCCGAGTTCGTGAGGAACACGCGCTTCCTGCTCGGACCCGGCGCGAGCCGCGCGAGACGCTCGCAGAGCGCTGTCATGTCCTCGTAGTAGAAGTCCGTGCCGCAGATGTGAAGGAAGCGCGACGCCGCCTCTTGAATGGCTGCGACGACCTTCGGGTGGGCGTGCCCCGTGGCTGCGACCGCGATGCCCGCCATGAAGTCGAGGTACCGGTTGCCGTCCACGTCTTCGATCATCGCGCCTTTCCCGCGCGAGACGACGAGTGGGTACTCCTTGATGTACGACGTGGACGCCCACGCCACATCCCGGTCGATCACGGCGCGCGCGTTAGGCCCCGGCGGTGGAACGAGGATGCGCGGGTAGTCGCGAGCAGTGGCCGTGTTGGCCGGCGTGTGCAGGATCTCGGTGGCCATCGGATACTCCGTGACTTATCGGGCGGTGGCGCCGACGTGATTGTCATCCCGAGCTTTTTTGTCATTCCGAGCGAAGCGAGGAATCCTCATCCTCCCGGTCGAGGGCTCGCTATCGGGACGACGAAGATCCCTCGCCTGACGGCTCGGGATGACAACGGCTCCGCTCGGGATGACACCCGGACGCGGGATCACCGGAAGAATGAGTCGCGACGGGTGGCGCGCGTCGTGGTGAATCGTGATGCGGGCCGAGCGCATGCGTGCGGACTGCGTCTCCGATGCGCCGGTCTGCAGGTTGCGCGCGTAGTTCGGCGCGAAAGACGACATGACGTGAACGCGAATGCGGTGGCCCTTCTTGAACGTGTTCCCCGTGAGCAGCCCGGGTAGCCGCAGCAGATACACCCGCCCGGGCTCGAGCAGCGCACGACGCGCGCTCCGGTCGCGGTAGCTCGCGCGGATCACATCAGACCCCGGCGCCATCAGGTTGTACGCCGTTCCGTCCGGGGCGACATCCAGCACCTTCACCCACAGGTCCGCGTCGGGCGAGTCCGCCGCGAGGTACACCTCCGCTGCGATCGCGCCGACCACCTCCAGGTCCTCGTCGAGTGGCGGCGTCTCGAAGGTAAGCACGTCGGACCGTGAGCCGAGCTCGCGGTAATCGTGCGCGCCGCTCCGATCGGCGTGCCTGTCGGTGACCGGCTTCGCCGGGTTGGAGGTGTAGGAGCTGGTGCGGCGTCGGGAATCGGGCCGGCGTGCGGACAGTCCACCAGCGCGTGAGCTCTGGGCCGGCGCGGCGAGGTAGAGCGTGTCGGCGCTCGTCCCGGGAATCGGCCAGCGGTCGGCCTCGCGCCAGCGATTGTCGCCCATGACGAAAACGCGCACGGGCGCTTCGCGGTCCACACCGTTGTCCAGATCGCGCACGTAACGGTCCATCCAGCGCAGGACCGTCTCGTCGTAGTCGATGCTCGCGTCGGGGCCATTCTCGCGATCTCCCGCCGTCGTCCGACCCGTGCCGCGTACGCCATGTGGCCACGGTCCAATGACGAGGCCGGCGCGCTTCGCGCCTCCGGCCCGCGCCGTCGTTAGGCCGGCGAAGTTGGTCGTCGCGCCATCGGGGCCGTAGGCCTCGTCGTACCATCCGGACAGGCCGAGCACGGCCGCCCCGGTACGCGCGTACCGGTTGCGAAGGTCCGCCCAGTCCCACCACGGATCCCACGGCGGGTGGCGCATCCACTCGTAGTACCAGGGCGCGATCGGCTGGAAATCCGGAAGCGCGGCGAGCGGCAGCTGCCAGAGGACTCGCTCACGCACGCCGTCCCATGTGCGCTCGGCGTCCTGGTCCGTCGTCGGCCCCGGAACACCCCGACGGCGACGCAGGTCTCCGGCGATGTCTTCCCACACCCACCCGGCCCACGAGTTGTCCCACACTCCGCCAGCATAAAAGAACAGGTTCGCCGAGGCGAACGTCATGGCCGGCACCATCGCCTTCAGATGCGGCGGGCCCTCCACCGCGGCGAGCCACTGGACCGCTCCCGGGTACGAAAGTCCGAACGTTCCGACGGAGCCATTCGACCACGGTTGACGTGCGGCCCACTCGATGGTGTCGTAGCCGTCGCGGCCCTCGTGACGATAGGGCTCGAACTCTCCATCGGATGCGAAGCGTCCCCGGACATCCTGCATAACGACGGCATACCCACGCTCGACGGCCTTCCCGAAGGTCGTGTAGTCCGACTGCGCGGCGGACTTGCCGTACGGCGTGCGATAGACCAGCACCGGAAACGGTCCGACTCCCGGTGGCCGCCACACGTCCGCACGCAGCACGATGCCGTCGCGCATCGACACCGGCACGTCGTGCTCGCGGACGAACGTTGTCTCCGCGTGCGCCGCCTCGCGGGTGGTCGGCGTCTGCGCCGGTGCGAAGGCGGCCGACCAGGCAACCGCGAGGACCGCGACCGGCGCCCGGACGGTCATCGCGGGGCGAGACCTCCGCTCGAGGCGCCTGTCATCGTTAGGCCCGTCGCGACGATCGCCGCCTCGAGCCGGTCGGCGATGATGCCGATCTCCTCTTCCGTGATGATGAACGGCGGCGCCACCATGACCAGGTCGCCGCGCGTGCCGTCGGCGTGGCCCACGTTAGGCCACACCACGAGCCCGAGGTCGAGCGCCGCGGCGGTGAGTCGCTCGGCGACACGCGCCTCGCGCGCGAACGGCACCCGCGTCTCCTTGTCCTGCACCAACTCAACGCCGGCCAGCAGCCCGCGGCCACGCACATCGCCTACATGCGGCAGCTCGCTCAGCCGCGCGAGCTGACGCTGCAGAACAGGCCCCATCTCTGCGCATCGCTCGACCAGCCTGTGCCTGCGAAGGTATCGAATCGTGGCAACTCCCGCGGCGCAGAGCACCGGGTGATGCGAGAAAGTCTGCGCATGATTGAATGCGCCGGATCCCCGCGCGAACACTTCAGCGATTCGCGTCGGCACGACCACGGCGGCCAGCGGCGCGTAGCCGCCCGCGATCCCCTTGCCGAACACGATGACGTCGGGCACGACGCCACTCGGCTCGATTGCCGACCACGTGCCCGTGCGCCCCGCACCGACCAGCACCTCGTCCGCCACGAAGACCACGTCATGGCGGTCGCAGATCTCCCTGACGCGGCGGAAGTAGTCCGGCGGCGGGACCGACCCGCCCGTCGACGAGCCTCCTACCGGCTCGGCGATGAAGGCCGCGACGGTTTCCGGGTCTTCGCGCACGATCGCCTCCTCGAGCGCTGCGCCGTTGCACGCGGGGCAGTACGGCGGCACGCCTCCGCAACCGCAGCGGTACGCGTATGGTGCGGGGATGCGCACGACATTCACGAGCCACTCGCCGTAGATCTTCCGATAGTGCTCGCGCGCGGACGCGGAGAGCGCGAGCAATGTGTTGCCGTGGTAGGCAGGGGCGAGCGCGATGACCTTGTGTTTGCGTGGCCGCCCGGACTCGAGCCAGTACTGTCGTGTGAGCTTGAGTGCCGCCTCGATCGCGTCAGAGCCGCTCGACAGAGGGTAGACCTTATCGAGGTTTCCCGGTGCGAGCGCCGCAAGCTCGGCCGCGAGCTCCTCGACGGGATCGTGGGAGAACGCCATCCCGCTCACGTACGCGAGGCGCCGAGCCTGCTCGGCCATCGCGTCGGCGATCTCGGCGACGCCGTGCCCGACGTTCACAACGTAGGCGCCGCCGCAGGCGTCGAGATAGGCCGTGCCGTCCGCGTCGTAGAGCCAACACCCCTCGCCACGTTCGATCACGGGGAGGCGCGATGTCAGCTTCCGGAAGAGGACGTGGGTTTCCGGAAAGCCGTGCGTGGTCATATCCCGGGCGAATCTGCCGGACCGGCTTGACCACCGCTAGGCGGGACTGGGGACTGGGGACTCGGCCGGGATGCCATTAGCACTGAGGAGGTTTCCTCAGCAGTAATGGTCTCCCGGCCGAGTCCCTAGTCCCCAGTCCCTCACTCCTTGATCCGCCCAACCATCAACTGCAGCCCGCCGGATCGTTCCAGTTTCTGGCCGGCTGAGCACTCGGCAGCGGAATGTTGGGATTAGTGTTCCGCTCCGCCTGCGCGTACAACAGCCGTTCCGGAATCCCGCCGGTCGTTCCCTGCGCCGGCGTCAGCGCGGGGAGGCAGGTGCGCTTCCAGTCGTTCCACACTTCCGTGTTCTGGAAGAGCGCGATGTACTTCTCCGTCATGATGTCGGCCAGCGTCGTGCTTCCGACGGACGGGAGTCCGGCGTCAGCACGTTCGGCGTTCAGTGCCGAGAGCGCGAGGCTCGTCTGCCCGAGCTGGAACGCGGCCTCAGCGATGATGAGGTTGTTCTCCGCCGCCGTCACGATCGGTTGGCGGAATGCCGGCCCGGTGCGGTCGGGATCGAACTCCGAGATCGACGCGCTTCCCTGCTGACCCGGCGCCGCGCCCACGTACTGGCCCTGCGGGTTCGGCTCGAAGTACTGGGCGAGACGCGGGTCGTTCCTGCTCTGCAGCGCGTTCACGAGGAACGCGCCGGGGCTCATGTAGCCGGATCGCTGAATGATGATGAACTGATACCACGAGTTCTGCTCGTTAGGGTCCTCCGACTGGTACGAGCGCATGTCGTCGCCCTTCTGCAGCCCTTTCTGGGCTTCGGCGAGCGCGCTCTGATACGCAGGGGTGCCCTGACGCTCGGCGACGTGGAGGTAGAACCGCGCCTTCAGCGTGTGCGCGAGGCGCAACCACTTCGTCGCGTCACCAGCATAGAACAGGTCTGCGCCACCCGGACCGGCGCCGGTCTTGGCGGTGAGCATCGTGACGGCCGTGTCGAGCTTGGCCTGGATGCCCGCATAGACCTGCTCCTGCGGATCGAGCTTTGGCGTGAGCGCATTCGACACGGCCTCCGAATAGGGGATGTCACCCCAGATGTCGGCCCCGATTCCCACGGTCAGCGCTTCGAGCACTCGCGCGATGCCGCCATAGACCTGGTCGTTCGCGCTGTCGGCCCTGGCCTGTATCGTACGAATGTCGATCAGCCCGCCGCCCGTATACACGCCCCCGAACGGGCCGTTGTAGGCGTCCTCACCGTACTGGTAGAGTCCCAGCTGGCGATACTGGCGATCGGTTCCCGCGCACTGCTGCATCCACACGCAGACGGTGCGCGCGAGATCGCTGGTGTACTGCTGCGTCTGCGCGGTCTCCGTCGCGACGAGGAGCTGATCCGGGGTCGAGACGGTCGGTCGATTGGGGTTCGTCGTGGCTTCGGGATCGGACAGCCAGTTGGAGCAACCAATCGAACCGCCTATCCAGAGAACGCTGAACAACAAGGTTTTTGTCCGCATGGAAATACCTTGGTTGCAGCCATCAGCCATCAGCCATCAGCCATCAGCCCAAACGGCGGAAACTGAACGGCGGTCGCACGTTGACGTTCCGCAGTCTGGGCTGATGGCTGATGGCTGATGGCTGATAGCATTGTCTATGGTCGATGTTGCTGCCTATCGATTTATGCCTAACGTGATCACGAACGACCGCGTCTGCGGGTTGTTGAAGTAATCGATCCCCTGCGCCGCTACTTCGGCGCCACCGAGGTTCGTCTCCGGATCGATGCCGCTGTACGCGGTCCACGTCGCGAGGTTGCGCGCGGCGAGCCGGATGTCGATGCTGCCGAGACCCTGACGGCGCACCCACGGCGTGTCGAACGTGTAACCGAGGGAGATCTCGCGGAGCTTCACGTAGCTACCGTCCTCGAGGAACTGCGAGGCCTCGTTGCCGAACCCGCTGCCGAGTCCCGTATACCAGTTCTCGCCGATCGGGACGGCCTGTCCGAAGCCCGGCCCGAACGCGGCGCCGCGCATGAAGTCCTTGCCGAATGTCTTCTCGTTCCCCGTGCAACCGAGATTGCCGTCGGCGTCGTAGGTGCAGTCGGCGCGAGCCCGCGTCTCGGCGGCCGTGCCGAAGTTGTCGAGGGCGCCCCTCGTCCCGTTCCAGATCACGCCACCGCGACGGACGTCCACGAGGCCGCTCACGTTCAGCTTCTTCCAACGGACGCCCGTGCGGAAGCTGCCGGTCCAGTTCGGGTTGGGATTGCCGATGACGCGCTGCGTGGGATCCTCGACCGGGAAGCCATCGGGACCGATGTAGAGCGCGCCGTTAGGCTGCTTGGCCTGCTCGCACAGCGCGTTGATGTCGGTCGCCGTACCCGAGCCCAGATCGACGCTGTTCGGCGTGTTGTACCGGCACCGCACGAAGTCGTAACTGCGGAACACGCCGATCGGGTAGCCTTTCACGGCCGAGACCAGCGTGCCTGTGAAGAAGCCGCCGGTCGGCAGATCGACCGCGTCGGCGCCCTTCAGGTCCAGCACCTTGTTCTTGTTGTGCGCGTACTGGAAGCCGAGGTCCCAGTCCCAGTCCGCCGAGCGGATCGGGTGGACGTTGAGCGACGCCTCGATGCCGGTGTTGCGAATGACGCCGGCGTTGCTCGCCTGCACGGCGTACCCGCTCGAAGCGGGAAGCGGCAGGTCGAAGATCACGTCGCTCGCCTTGCGGTCGTAATACGTGAAGCTCGCGTCGGCACGATCGCGGAGGAACCCGATGTCGACACCGGTCTCGAACTCCTTCTGACTCTCCGGCTTGAGGTCGTTCTGCGGTTTACGCCCCGCCGTGAACAGGCCCCCACGTCCGCTCTGGCTCGCCAGGAGCGCGTCACCCCACGTGCTGACGAAGGCCGCCGACGAGAACGAGCCGTTCGTTAGGTATACCCCAGGCTCGGTGCCCGTCTCGCCATAGGCCGCGCGCAGGCGTCCCTCGCTCAGCAGCCCACCGAGCGTCGTGTAGTTCGTGAAGTTCCAGGCGGCCGTGGCTGCCGGGAACCAGTGCCGGCGGTCGCTCGACCCGAACGTGGAGAACCCGTCGTTCCGGATCGTCGCCGTGAGGTAGAGTTGGCGCCAGAATTCCTGCTGGACCTGAGCGTAGAACGACTGGCCACGAACCAGCACCGTCGAGTCATCCGCGGTCCGTGTCGTCGTGTTGATCAGCGTGAACGGCTGCGGCGCGATCAGGTCCTGGCCGACCGTGAGATTCTGCCGGTAGTTCCGGCTGCTCAGATTGCCGCCCAACACGAGCCGCGACTCGAAGTCCTGCTTGAACGCGTGCGTGAACGTCGCCGTGAGGTTGTTGTCGAGCTGGTAGTTGACGAGGTTCGCCTTGGTCACCTGACCCGTGGGGAACCCGGAGCTCGTCTTCGGCAGTGTCTCCAGGCGCTCGTCGCTGATGTAGTCGGCGCCGATCGTTAGGCGCACGCTCACCCACTCCTTCGGATCGTAGGAGAGCCCGAGGTTGCCGAACGCACGCCCGAGCTGCTGGGTGTTGTCCTGGTCCTTGATCGCGAACAGCGGATTGTCGTAGCCGCGGGACTTGTCGAGCGAGCCGCTGGACGGTTCGGGGAAGCGATACGAGCGATGGAGTCCCGAGGTCGGGTCGAGGTAGTTGAAGTTGTTGAACTCCGGCGGCGTCCTCCAACTGCCGAGTGACACGCCCGAGATGTTGGACCCCTTCTGCACGAACTGCCCACGGTCATCGACGTACGCGATGTTGCCATCGAGACGGAATGACCCCGGGAGGGTCTGCGCCGCCTTGAGACGGACCGAGTAGCGGTCGTAGGTGTCGTTGTTCCCGATGACCGTGCCGTTCTGGTTGCTCGCGCCGCCCGACAGATAGAACGTGGTGCGGTCGCTTCCTCCCGACACGGCAAGTGTGTTGTCGAAGGTCTGCCCGTTCTCGAACAGATCCGTGGCGTGATTCCACGTCGGTGTTCCAGCGGCGAGCTTCGGTCCCCACGACGTGCTGGTGAGCGAGCAGTCGGGTCCCGCGCACGTGACGCCCTCGCCGCCCGTGCCTTGCCCGTATTCGCGCTGCAGTGGCACCGAGTGGCTGAGCTGATCGATGCGCGTCGATGACCGGAGTGAGAACGTGATACCGCCCGTCGGCCTTCCACTCTTGGTCGTGATGAGCACGACCCCCTGCCCCGCGCGCGCACCATAGATTGCCGCGGCCGCTCCCGACTTCAGGATCTCGACGCTCTCGATGTCGGCCGGATTGATGTCGGCCGCGCGGTTTGGGATGTCGGTGCTCCCCGTCGGACCGCTCGTCGCGATCGTCTGGTTGTCGATCGGCGTACCGTCGACGACGAAGAGCGGTTGACCGGTGCCCTGAATCGTGTTGAGTCCGCGAATGCGGATCGAGGCCGAAGACCCGGGCGACCCCGACTGCGACGTGACGATCACGCCGGGCGCCTTCGCCGCCAACGCGTTCACGACGTTCGTTTCATTGGAGCGCTGGATCGCCGCCGAGTCCACCGGTGTTCGCACCGTACCGATGCGCTCCGCCTGTGTTGCCGTGCCGGCTCCCGTCACCACCACTTCGCCGAGCTGCAGCGGATTCGCCGCCAGCGAGAAGTTGTGCGAGATGGCCGTGCCAGGCGTCAACGTCACCTGGATCGACACAGGGCGGTAGCCGAGCCGTCGCGCTTCGAGCGTGGCCGCCTGGCCGGTGGCGCGCGCGGCCGGGACGGAGAATGAGTACTTCCCGGCGTCGTCCGTCATGGAGCCGAGGCCGAGCCCGACGAGCGCGACCGATGCGCCCGGCATCGGTTGGCCGGTCTCGTTGACGACTGTGCCCGAGACCGTGATCGGCTGTGATTGTTGTGCTCTCGCGAGCTGCGGCCACGCAACCGAGGCAGCGAGCGCCAGGGTCGTGAGTCGACAATGCATCCGTGTCATGCGTCCTCCGCGCTATGCGGTAGGGTGATCACATGACCGCCGTCCCCATGACGGCGGTCGCCGTCGGGACGACATCGATGCTTCGCCTTGAACTGCAGGCGTGCTGCTACTGCGACTCCAGAGTACGTCTCAGCGAGCTACACCCACGAGTGGCGGTGCCAAACGCCGGCCCCGACGCCTCGCCGCTGATACACGTCGCAGCTGCCCAGGAACGCGCACGGTATCAGAC
>JBKOYV010000233.1:0-5657 GCA_046725585.1 Gemmatimonadota bacterium
CCCGTACACCATGCTCGGCGTCAACGTCTTCGCGGCTGAGTCGGAGGCGGAAGCGGGTCGTCTGTTCACGTCGCTGCAGCAGGCGTTCATCAACCTTCGTCGCGGCTGTCCCGGCCCGCTCAAGCCTCCCGCCGACGGATTCGAGGCGTCGCTCGCCCCGTTCGAGCGAGCCATGCTGGCCGACATGCTGTCGTTCAGCGTCGTCGGCACCCGCGATCAGGTACGCGCAGGGCTGGCCGGGATCGTGGCCCGGACCGGCGCGAACGAGCTCATGGTCGCGTCGCAGATTTACGACCACGCGGCGCGGTTGACGTCGTACGCGCTTGCTGCCGACGCCGCGGAGATTGGCGACGTAGCAACGCCAACGATGGGGACGGCAGGCGCTCGTTAGGCTCCCTGGATCGGAGCGCCGTCACGTACCTCCACGACCGGAAGATCCCGCTCGCGCGCCCAACGCTCCCACTCGACCGCCGTACGGTCGAGAAAGCGCGACGACGGATCGGAGTCCATCGGCAGCTCGAGGTGCCGGTAGAGCTCGCGCTGGAAGTGCGGCTCGAGGGCAGCTACGGCGACGCGTCCCGACTTCGTGCCATACACGCCGTAGCGTGGCGCACCACCGCCAAGCGTCCCGCCGGGTGACGTGAGTCCATGCCGGAGCGACGCCAGCAATGGATCGAGGCTCTCGACCAGACCAACATCGATCACGGACCCAACGGGCAGCCGCAACAGGGCGAGCGTTCCGGCAAACGCCCGTTCCGACGCCATCACGTCGGCCGCGAGCGTGCGAGGCATCCGGTCACCGAGGAGCCCGGCCTGCGCCTGGTAGGTGAGGTCGTGCCCGGGTTGCTCGGGATCGCGCACCGTTCCCACGATGCGAAGCATGCGCAGCCGAGAGAACCGCGCACGCAGGGCGTCGGGGTCGAGCGCGAGACGCGCCAAAGCCGACGGTCGCTGACTGGTGATGAACACGTCCGCGTCGGCAAGGAGCGCTGCGAGGCGAGCCTGTCCGTCCCCGGTCTTCAGGTCGAGACGCTCGATCGGAATCCCGGTGTGCATCTCCGCGTGCCACCGAGGCGAGAGCGCGAGGAACGGATCACCCGCAGGCGGCTCGACCTTGGTAACGGTCGCGCCGGCTTGTCGGAGCCGCGCGGCCGCGAGAGGTCCCGGCACGTTTTGCGCTGCGGTGACGATCCGTATTCCGTCGAGGAACGTTGTCGAGTACATCTCCTGATCCTGGTGGCGGCTCTGCACACGCGTGATCGGGAAAGTAACCCGGTTCAGCCATGCCCATCGACACAAGAAGCCCGGTCGTCCTCCTCTGCGCTGCAGGGATGGAGCGCGACGGCGAGCCGGAAGAAGCGCGACGCCTGTTCCAGCAAGCGTGGGACGCACGCCGAGACGATTACGAGGCGGCGATCGCCGCGCACTATCTCGCCCGTCATCAACCGACGCCCGACGAGACGTTTCGCTGGAACTCACTCGCCGTGACGCACGCCGAGCGCGTCGCGGACGGCCGGACGAGCGAGCTGTTCCCGTCGCTGTACCTCAATCTCGCGAGCTCGCTGGTCGCCCTCGGGCGTCTCGACGAGGCGCGAGCGACGATTGCGCGGGCGAGAGAGCATCTCGACACCCTGCGGGCCGACGGCTACCGCGAGTTTTTGTCGCACGGCATCAGTCGTTTGCAGGCGCGGCTCGGCGACGCTACCTAACGGCAACCGCTAAACGGCAACCACGAACGCTGACGGCGCTGATCTGTCGAACGCTGTGGCCGCTGATCATTCCATGGCGGAGCCGCTCGACCGGAGCGTCAGTTCAATCACATGAACAATTGAGGTTTGCTGGTTGTTTGTTTTTTCCCAAATAGCACCCTCAGCGTGTTCAGCGTCGCTCGCGTCTGTGGCCTCAGCGTTCGTGGTTGCCGTTTGCAATTGCCGTTTAGCAGTTGCCGTTCGTGGTTGAAGTTTGCGGTTGCCACTTTGGAACCTTAACGGATTTGTTTGAGGCTCATTAACACCGTGCCTAACGTGCGCACGAGCCCGCGGGCGGAGGACGATCATGGCTAGCCAGGCCGACGTGCGACGCATCGCACTGTCCCTGCCGGAGACGGAAGAGGGCGACGGCCGATTCGCCTTCTCCGTTCGCAACAAGGGCAAGCTCAAGGGGTTCGCGTGGGTCTGGTTGGAACGCATCGAACCGAAGAAGCCACGCGTCGCCAACCCCGCCGTGCTCGCCGTGCGCGTCGCCAACGAAGGCCAGAAGGAAGCGCTGATCGCGGCGGAGCCGAAGAAGTTCTTCACCGAGCCGCACTACAACGGATTTCCGGCGGTGCTCGTGCGCCTTGCCGAAGTGAACGCCAGGGAGCTCCGGGTGCTGCTCGAAGAGGCGTGGCGGTGCCAGGCGCCGAGGGAGCTGACGGCCGGAGAGTCCGACGGCAGGAGCGCCCCCGCAAAGCGTCCGGCCGCCCGGCGGTCGAAGCGTTAGGCGCCCGACCCGGTCGCCCCGTCGAACACGGCGATCACCGGACCGTGATCGCTCGTGCCGACTTCCCGCTGGACGATGCACGACACCGTCCGCTCCGCGATCGAGCGACTCGCGAGGATCAGGTCGAGGCGCCACCCAATGTTGCGCTGGCGCATGTTCCGCCACGGCGCCCACCACGTGAAGAGGTCCGCGTTGTCGGGCTCCGCGCGGCGATGCACGTCCACGAGCCCGTGGCCGATGATGCGCTCCATGATCGCGCGCTCGTCGGGCCGTTGGCCGATGATGCCCGGCTTGCGTTCCTTTGGGTGCACGTCCATGTCGGTCAGCGCGACGTTCATGTCGCCGCACAGGACAAGCGGCTCGCCGGCCGTTTCGAAGTCCGCCGCGAATACCTCGAGCGATTCGAGGAACCGCATCTTCGCCGCGAAGTCCTTCCCGCCGTTCGGAACGTAGAGCGACGCGACGGTTAGGCCGGGAACGCGCGCCACGACGATCCGGCTCTCGTAGTCGAACGTCGGATGATGAAAGGCGGGGCGCTCCGGGAACGTCGCCTTCCGTGCGTGCAGCGCGACGCCCGAATATCCCTTCGCGCCATGCCAGTAGCACCAGTAGCCCTCGATCTCGCAGAGCCACATGGGCAGCTGATCCACCGACGCCTTGATCTCCTGCAGGCACAGGACGTCGGGTTGCTCCCGGTCGATGAATTCCTGAAGCTGCGCCTGGCGAGCGCGAACGCCGTTCACGTTCCAGGTTGCGATTTTCACCTCGCGCCCTCCATTCTCTCTGTCCCGTTCCTCCCTGAGAGTACAGCGTTGGTCAATCCTCGCGCGGTCTCCACTACCCTCCTCTACGCAAGTATCGTCGCGCTGACGGCCTTGCCGTTCGACTCCGCGACGTCGCAGACGCCCGACGACCGCCTGCGGACCGACTGGGCGTATCTCCAGCGATACCAGGCCGAGAACGCGTCGCTGGGTCCGCCGCGCTCCGGCGAGAACCGCGTCGTGTTCATGGGCAACTCGATCACCGAGGGGTGGGCGAAACACTTCCCGACCATGTTCGCCGCCAAGCCGTACATCAACCGCGGCATTGGCGGGCAGACGACCCCACAGATGCTCGTGCGCTTCCGTCAGGACGTCATCGCGCTCAAGCCGGCAGTCGTCGTCATTCTCGCCGGGACGAACGACATCGCGGGCAACACCGGACCGTCCACGATCGAGATGATCGAGGACAACCTGGCGTCCATGGCGGAGCTCGCACGGGCAAACGGGATCGCGGTGGTGCTGAGCTCCGTGTTGCCCGTGTTCGACTACCCGTGGCGGCCGGGGCTCGTGCCCGCGCCGAAGATCGTGGCGCTCAATGCGTGGATGAAGCAATACGCGGCGACCCACGGGGCGGTGTATCTCGACTACCACTCCGCCATGGCGGACGAGCGCCAGGGGATGAAGGCAAATCTCGCGAGCGATGGCGTCCACCCTAACGAGACGGGCTACCGAGTCATGGCGCCACTCGCCGAGCAGGCAATTGCCGAGGCGCTTCGCCGAAAGGGGCGGCGTTAGCACGTCGACGAGAGCGGAGCTACCGCCGCCCGGCATGACGGGCGAGTCCGAGACGCCGGCCGAACCTCATCGTCTGGTCCGGCGCTTCGGTCTCCTCAGCGCGACCGCGCTCAACATGACCAACATGATGGGCGCGGGGCCGTTCATCACGATCCCGCTGCTCATGTCGGCGATGGGCGGACCGCAGGCAATGCTTGGTTGGGTCGTCGCGCTCGTGATCGTGATATGCGATGGGATGGTGTGGAGCGAGCTCGGTGCAGCCATGCCGGGCTCGGGCGGATCGTTCAACTACCTGCGCGAGGCGTTCGGGCGGGCGCGCTTCGGACGCCTCATGGGGTTTCTGTTCGTCTGGCAGTTCGTGCTCAGTGGCCCGCTGGAGATCGCGTCCGGGTACATCGGTTTCGCGCAATACGCCGGCTACCTCTGGAGCGGCCTGACCCGCGGCGGGACGATCCTGCTGATCACCGCGCTGGGGTTGATCAACGTCGCGCTCCTGTATCGCCGTATCCACTCGATCGCGCGGATCACGGTGTCATTGTGGGTGGGTACGCTCGTCACGGTGCTCGCGGTGATCGTGACCGGCGCCAGGCACTTCGATGCGCGCCTCGCGTTCGACTTCCCGCCGGGCGCGTTCAACTTTTCGTTAGGCTTCTTCCTCGGCCTCGGCGCCGCGGCGCGCGTCGGGATCTACGACTACCTCGGGTACTACGACGTCTGCTACATCGGCGACGAGGTGCGCGAGCCGGGCCGCGTGATCCCGCGGTCGATCCTCATCAGCACCGCGGCCGTCGCGCTCATCTACATCGGGATCAACCTGTCGATCATCGGCGTGATCCCGTGGCGGGAGATCGTCCCGGCGTCGGCGCACCCGGAATCGAACTTCATCGTGTCGGTGTTCATGCAGCGGATCTACGGGAACCGCGTGGCGACGATCTTCACGCTGCTCGTGCTGTGGACCGCGTTCGGTTCGGTGTTCGCACTGCTGCTCGGCTACTCGCGCATTCCGTACGCCGCGGCGCAGAGCGGCTATTTCTTCCGCGTGTTCGGCCGGCTGCATGCGGAGAAGGACTTCCCGTCGGTCTCGCTGCTGGTTCTCGGCGCCATCTCGATCGTGGCCGGATTCTTTTCGTTAGGCACGGTGATCGACGCGCTCATCGTCACGCGAATCCTCGTGCAGTTCATGGGGCAGGTGGTGGGCCTGATGCTGCTGCGCCGCCACGCGCCGCATCTGCCCCGCCCCTATCGCATGTGGCTCTATCCCCTGCCGGGGCTCGTGGCGCTCGCGGGGTGGATCTTCGTGTTCGCCACCACGCAGCTGCGGGTGATCCTCTTCGGCGTGAGCGTGTTGGCGCTGGGCTGCGTGGCGTTTCTCGTCTGGTCGTGGAGGACCGCGCGGTGGCCGTTTGTCAAAGTGGTTCAAGAGGCTTAGAGCCGCCGGTAAGAACGAACGGCAACCACGAACGAACGGCAACCACGAACAAAACGGCAACCACGAACGCTGACGACGCTGATCTGTCGAACGCTGTGGCCGCTGAATCGTTCTGTGGCGCGAGCCACTACATCGGAGCATCAACTCAATCACATGAACAATTGACGTTGTTGGTTCTTTGTTTCCCCAAA
>JBKOYV010000118.1:0-42421 GCA_046725585.1 Gemmatimonadota bacterium
ACCCATTACCGATGACTCGCCATGACATCTCGTGATGCATGGCGAGTCATGGGTTCTGGGTTTGGGGTCATTGGTATTCGGTCATCGGTTTTTACGGCCTCCTACTTCACGCGGGCGTAGGTCAGCGACTCGCCCTCCGGAGGGGTCACCCGCAGGCGGAACTTGCCCGACCCGGCTCGCTCGAACGAGAAACGGGCTGCGCCTAACGCAAACGTGCTGTCGTTCATGACGATCAGCGGCTCCGGCGGGAGACCCGGTCGGGCGCTGTACATCAGGCGACCGTTCTCCACGGTCAGCGTGCGGCCGGTTTCATACTCACCCACGTAGGCACCTAACGTCGCGGCGGGCACAGTGCGCGGCGACGCCTGCGCTTCGATCCCCTCGCGCGTCAGGTCGAGGATGCGGCGCCACCTGGCGTCCTTCTCGTTCGCCGCAATCGTCTTGAGCGCCAGCGCGTGCGCGACGTCGAGCGCGCGCGCCGGTTCGACGAGCACATCCGGCGTCACGCCGACGCGCTCCCACTCGGCCCCCGTCTTCGGGTCCGTGACGCGGGTGAACGACACCGACGCGTTGAAGCCTTCGCCGAGGTCGAGCACGGCGTTGTTGTGGCCCGCGCCCGCGGTTGAGCCGCCGACGATCGTCGCGCGCTTCATGTTCTTCAGGACGAACGTGAAGTCCTCGCCGGCTGATGCCGTGGCTCCACTCGTCAGGACGTACAACGGAACCGTCGGCCTTCGCGGGCCGGGCACCGTCGCGAAGGTATAGCGCGTGAACGTCTGATTGCCCGATCGATTCTTGACCGTGAGCGACGCGATGGTGTCGGCGGTGGTGAAATGACTGATGATGGTATTCACCGAGAACGGGCTGCCGCCGCCATTCTTTCGGAGATCGAAGATGATGGCGTCGGTGCCCTGCAGATACTCGAGAGCGGATTTGATCGCGCCGACGACCATCTGCGCCCCGGAAAACCCGCGGATGTCGATGTAGCCGACGTTGCCCGGCAGGATCTCCACACGCGCGAGACCGTAATTCGTGCGGCGCTGGGCATCGACGCCCGGTGATGACGGCGGCGGACTCGCTGGAACGACCGGCGTCGGGAGGATCGCCGGCATCTGCAGACCTTGTGGCCCGGGTCGAGCTCCCGGGCTGCTCGGATTGTACGTGACGTTCAGATGGCGGTCGTCATTCACGCTGCGCATGTCGACCGTGAGCGCCTCGGCGAACCGGCCCGGACTCGTGATGGCGTCGTACGCGCCGGCGGCGAGTCGATCGTGGACGCGCTTCGCGATCATCGCGCCGGTGTCGGCGTCCACGTAATGCTGGCGCAGCTTCGCGCCGAGCGTATCGACGACGGCGCGCCGAACGGTGGCGGTGAGCGGCGCCGGTGAGCTGGTGGGCGAAGGCATCTGGGCATCGGCGGGAGCGACACCGAGGACGACACCGACAAGCGCACTGGCGCTGCGAGTTGGGAAGCGCATAGCAAGCAACTGTGAGGGTGAACGCTGGAGTGTGCGGGGATGGGTGGCATGAGATACGACACCCGTCAACGTTCGAAGCGTTGCCACGTGCGTCAGAGAAGGTATACGTTTTTCGTATACCTTTTGGCTACCCCATCGCTATCGTGACCGCTCCCGAAGTCCAGTCGGACGGCCGCGCCCGCCCGGCGAGCGCGTACGCGCACCTGAAGCGCCTCCTCATTCGCGGGAGCATTCCGCCCGGCACCCGCGTGTCGGAGGCGGACCTCTCCACCCGGCTTCGCGTGAGCCGCACGCCCGTGCGCGAGGCCATGCGCAGACTGCTGGCGGAAGGCTTGCTGGTCACGAGCGGCGGTGGTGCACGGCCTCGCATGGCCGCGGCGCCCGTTGGGCCGAGCGATGTGGTCGAGCTGTATCAGGCTGCCGGCGCGCTGGAGGGCATCGTCGCGTGCGGAGTGGGAGCCCTCTCGCGCACCGACCGCCGCCGCCTGGCGGCCGAGATGCGCCGGCGTGACGCGGCGTTCCGGGCCGCGACTCGTCGCCGTGCGCTCGATTTCGACACGCTGTTCGAACGCCACAACGCATTTCACCGCGCGCTTCACGACGCGTGCGCCGGAGCCACGATTCGCGCGCTGTTCGACACGTTGCGACCCCGTCTGGATCGATACGAGTGGTTGTACGCCCCGCTCATTGGCCCCGACTTCAGCGCGACTTACGCCGAGCACGCAGCGATCGTGAATGCCGTGCGCGACGGCAACGGCGCTGCAGCCGAGCGCGCGGTGCGAGCCAATTGGTTCAACGGCGGTGATCGACTGGCACGGGTCCTTGCGGCCGGTGCCGACGCGGCCACATCGCTGGTCGTTAGGCGGCTCGGCTAGAGCGAGGCCGCGGCGCGTTCGGCGTGCCCGCGGTCCACGGTTCGCCGCACGTTCGTCGCCACTCGTCCCACACAGACTTCGGACACTGGCGGGTGTGGACGACTCGTCCTCCCGAAGTACCGTAGAGGGTGAGCGAGAACCGAAATTGAGTGGACGATGCCGTCATTCCTCATCCCACCACGTTGAGGTTCACCATGCGGTACACGTTCGTCACTGGGTGGTCGTCGTTCGCCGCGCGCGCGATGAGAAGCGCGGCGGTCATGGCATCCCTCGCCGTTGCTGCATCGGTCCGGCCCGCGGCAGCGCAGGACGTACCGAACCGTGACGCGGCGCTCGCGATCCGAAAGCAGTTCCTCATGGATCTCGATTCGCTGCAGAGCAAGTTTCTCGCGCTGTCGGACGCGTTCCCCGAGGACAAGTATGCGTGGCGTCCCGGTCCCGGGGTCCGGTCGGTCGGCGAAGTGTTCATGCACGTCGCGAGCGAGTACTACGTCTATGCACCGATGGCGTACGGCGCGGCGCGTTCGCCGGTGATTCCGCGCGGGCCCGAGGCGTTCAAGACGTTCGAGTCGAAGTCGACGAAAGCCGACGCCCAGAAGCATCTGAAGGAGGGCTTCGCGTACACGAAGCAAACCATCGAAGGGCTCGATCCGGCGTCAATCACCGGAACGAAGAAGCTGTTCGGCGGAGATCGCACGATCATCGAGACGTCGTTCGCGATGACCGACGATCTGCACGAGCACCTGGGGCAGCTCATTGCCTACGCCCGGATGAATGGCGTCGTCCCCCCCTGGAGCAAATAGAGCCGACTTCGCGACGTTCCAGCGATCTGTCGGCGGTGGTCGTTGTCGGGTAGGTTGGCGGGACATCTCGACTTCACGTAGGACCCCGACCAACCCCCGACATGCGACACACGCTTCGCCTCGCGGCCCTCTCTGTATCGCTGGCGCTGCCCCTCGGCGCGCAAACGCGCGCCCCCGTGTATACGCCAGGTGCGCTCAACGCGAACCAGCAGCTCGCGCGCGACGTCTATAAGGAGCTGATCGAGATCCAGACTGGTGTCGCGACCGGGAACATCACGCTGGCGGCGAACGCGATGGCGAAGCGCTTTCGCGACGCCGGGATTCCGGACCGCGACATCTTCGTCGGCGGCCCACGGCCCGAGAAGTTCAACGTCGTCGCTCGCATTCATGGCAAGGGCGGGGCGAACGCGCGGAAGCCGTTGCTGCTTCTCGCGCACATCGACGTCGTCGAGGCGCTCAAGGCAGACTGGTCGCCCGACCTCGACCCGTTCGTCTTCACGGAGCGCGACGGCTACTACTACGGGCGCGGCACGGCTGACGACAAGGCGATGGCGTCGATCTTCGTCGCCAACGCGATTCGCATGGTCCGCGAGAAGTACGTTCCCGATCGCGACATCATCATCGCGCTCACGGCCGACGAGGAAGGCGGCGGCTCCAACGGCGTCGACTGGCTGTTGAAGAACCATCGTGAGCTCGTGGATGCCGGCCTCGTGATCAACGAGGGGGGCGGCGGGACGCTCCGCAACGGCAAGCCGCTGTTCAACTCGGTGCAGGCGGCGGAGAAGGTCACGACGAACATCACGCTGCGCGCGACGAATCGGGGCGGGCATTCGTCGGTGCCGCGCTCCGACAACGCGATTACCGCGCTCGCCGATGCGCTGGCGAAAGTCGGCCGACACAGTTTTCCAGTTCGCTTCAGCGACGTCACGCGCGGATTCTTTGCGAAGACCGCGGACGTCGAGGAGCCGGCCATGGGCCAGGCGATGAAAGCGCTGGTGGCGAATCCTTCGGATGCCACGGCGCTCGCGACCGTCTCTGCCGATCCTCGCTACAACGCGATGCTGCGAACGACCTGCGTCGCGACGCAACTGACCGGCGGCCATGCCGCCAACGCGTTGCCGCAGCTGGCCGAGGCGAACATCAATTGCCGCATGTTCCCGACGGATACCGCGGAGGCGATTCGCGCCGAGCTGGAGAAGCTGATTGCGGATACCTCGGTGCAGGTGGTCATTCGCGGCGCGCCGCGTTCGCCACCGCCCACGATTCCGCTGCCGGCCGAGCTCGTGGACCCGGTGACGCAGGTGACGCGAGACATGTGGGGGAACGTGGCGGTGATCCCCGTGATGTCGACGGGCGCGACGGACTCGCGGTTTTTCCGTACGTTAGGCGTCCCCGCGTTCGGCGTATCGGGGCTGTTCAGCGACCCGACGGTCGATGCCCGTGCCCACGGGCGGGACGAGCGGATGCGCATCCAGTCGTACTACGAGGGCCAGGAATTCCTGTGGCGGCTCACCAAGGCGCTCACCACGTCCGGCAAGGCCATACCGTAAAGACACTGGTAACAGGCCAGTAACCCAGTAACGAATCACCAGTGTGCTCCAGCGAGTAATGCAGCCCCGAATACTCCTGCGCTGTCGCCCAGCGTGGGGCGAAGCAGTTCGGTGCGAAGCTCGGGGTTGAAGAGGTGGCGGCGAATGGCATCGCGGGTGACGGGCTCATACAGTCGGTCGATGTTGCCTACGCCGCCTCCGATTACGATCGCGTCCGGGTCCAGGATGTTGATCACGGCCGCGATCGCCTCGCCGAACTTTGCCGTCAGTCTCCCTAGCGTCGCTTTCGCGGCGACGTCGTGGGTGACGCGGTCCGCAATGTCGGCGAGCGGCAGCCGCCCGCCGGCTCGCGATTCGTAAAAGCGCTCGAGCGCCGGACCCGAGATCACCGTCTCGACGCATCCGGCGCGGCCGCAGTAGCACGGCGTGGTCTCGCCGCACATCGGGTTGTGGCCCCACTCGCCGGCGATGCCGTGCAGGCCATCGAGCAGCCGGCCGTGCACGACGATCCCGCCCCCGGCACCCGTGCCGAGGATCAGGCCGATCACGACGTCGCGGCCGCGCGCGGCGCCGAGGGTTGCCTCGGCGAGCGCGAAACAATTCGCATCGTTGGCGAGGCGAGCTTCCGCGCCTAACGCTTCGGTGAGGTCCCGAGCCAATGGCTTCCCGTTTAGGCAGGTCGTGTTCGAGTTCTTGAGCGTGCCCGCCGTCGGCTCGATCGCGCCCGGTGTGCCGACGCCAATCACCGCCGACCTCCGGGCGCCCGATGCCGCTTCGAGTCGCTCGACGACAAGGCGTACGCGGTCCACGATGTGGGCGTAGCCAGAGGCGCTCTCCGTCGGGATTCGCGTTCGGGCGATGAGGGAATCGGGATGCGCGGCGCTGGCCACCACGCCTTCGATCTTGGTGCCGCCGAGATCGATGCCCCAGAGCAGATCGTCGCGTGCCATGGGTCAAGGTAGCCGACACGGGTGATCGCCTGCAATTTCATCGCGGCTCTCACCTCGAACCGCCCGAATGACGATCCGAAAGCTCGTAGCCCTGACGCTCGCCGCCGTCGTTTGCGGCGTCGCGATCACGTACGCCGTGAGGAATCCTGAGCACGCTGATCTCGACGCGACCGCCCGCCAGGGCGTGCCGGGCAAGTTCGTGACGTTAGGCGACGGGATCACGCATTACGACGTGCAAGGGCCGGATACCGGCCAGCGCGTGCTCCTCGCGCACGGATTCTCGGTGCCCTCATACATCTGGGATTCGACGGTGACGGCGCTCACCGGGGCCGGATTCCGGGTGGCCCGCTACGACTACTACGGGCGGGGCTTCTCGGACCGACCCGCCATTCCGTATACGGCCGATCTCTTCGACAGGCAGATGCTGCAGCTCCTCGACTCCCTCGGCTGGAGTGGGCCGGTGGACGTCGTCGGGCTGTCGATGGGCGGTCCGGTCACTGCCGAGTTCGTGGGACGCCATCCGGACCGAGTGAGGTCGCTCACCTTGATCGATCCGGCAGCAGGACCGCGCGACGCGCCGCCGCTCCCGTTCCGTCTTCCGCTGCTCGGCCCGGTGCTGTGGCAGGCGTTCGCGGTGCCGACGATGGCAGCGGGCCAGCTCACGGATTTCGTCGAGCCGGCGAAGTGGCCGGACTGGCCCGACCGCTATCGCGTCCAGATGCGATACCACGGATTTGGCCGGGCGTTGCTGTCCACGCTCACGGAGGAGGGCGCGGGTACGACGCTGGATTCGGTGTACGCGCGCGTTGGGGCGTTAGGCAAGCCCACGCTGCTCATCTGGGGCAAGCAGGACAGCACGGTGTCGATCAAGAACGCGGACAGCGTGCGGAAGGCCATTCCGCAGGCGCAGTACCACCCGATCGACCGCGCCGGGCATCTGCCGCACATGGAGCGGACGGACGTCGTGAATCCGCTGCTCATCTCCTTTTTGAGATCGGGAAGAGAGTAGGGCGGGAAGCCCGGTCGTTAGGCGACCGCGATCTCCCGCACCACGTCATCATCGGCCCTCGGGAGGTACACCGAGAACTGACTCCCTCGGCCCGGCTTCGTGTCGACGTGGATCGTGCCGCCGGTCTGCTGGATGATTCCGTACACCGTCGACAGGCCGAGGCCTGTGCCGAGACCCTGCGGCTTCGTGGTCACGAAGGGCTCGAAAATGTGCGGCAGAACTGCCGGCTCGATACCTGTGCCATTGTCTTCGATCACGATGCGCAGGTAGTCACCGGGCGAGAGGCTGACGGGCTCGTTCGCGGGACCGCCGCCGAGCACGACGTTCTCCGTTCGCAGGCGGAGCGTGCCGCCGTTAGGCATCGCGTCGCGCGCGTTCACGCCGAGGTTCATGAGCACTCGCTCGAGCTGGCCCGGGTCGGCGAACACCGGCCAGGCATCCTGGGCAAGCTCGGTCTCCACGCGGATGTCGGCGCCCACGACGCGTTGCAGCAGCCCGAGGAACGACGTGATCTGCCGGTTCACGTCGACTCGCCGTGGCTGCATGACCTGCTTCCGGCTGAACGCCAGCAACTGCTGCGTCAGCTCGCTGGCGCGGCGCGACGCCTTCAGGATCTCCTGCGCGTCGGCGTGAGCCTGGGAGGACGCGGGCAGCTCCATCGTGATCATCGAGGCGCAGCTCTGGATGATCGTCAGCAGGTTGTTGAAGTCATGCGCGACCCCGGCTGCCAGCCGCCCCACCGCTTGCATCTTCTCGGCCTGGTGCAACCGCGCCTCGAGCTCGCGCCGCTCCGTCAAATCCTTCGCGATCCCGTAGATGCCGACGACGTTGCCGTCCACCACGATCGGCAGGGCCGTGATGGCGACTTCGACGCGACGGCCGGTCTTGTGCAGGATCGTCTCATCGTAGCTCGTGCCGACGCCCGCCATGACGGCGCGGAATCGCTCGAGCGTCCGCTGGCGATTCTCGGGCACGACGAGCGGCGCGAACGGCTTCCCGATCAGTTCCTCCGGCGCGTAACCGGTAAGTCCCTCGCACGCCGCGTTGGCGCTGACGAAGCGGCCGTCGCGATCGAACGAATAGACCGCATCGGGGTGGTGATCGAACAGCGAGCGATAGCGCTGTTCGCTCTCGCGCAACCGAGCCTCGGCCGTGCGTCGTTCGGTGACGTCCTGGAAGAAGATCGCGAGCCCGCCGGCGTACGGGTAAATCCGGTTCTCGAACCAGCGACCGTACGGCGGATAGTAGGCCTCGATCTGCCCCGGTGTCCCTTCGGCGACGGCGCGCTCGTATTCCCGATGAAAGGGTTGACCAACGCCCTCCGGAAACTCGGTCCAGATGTGCTTCCCGATGAGGGACTCGCGGTCGCGGTTGAACATCCTGGCGGCATGCAGATTCACGTACGTGTAGCGCCAGTCGGCGTCGAGGGCGACGAAGCCATCGCTCGTCGCCTCGAGCACTTGCGTCAGCGTCTGACACGTCTCTTCTGCCTGCCGTCGCCGGCGCATGAGCTCCGCGACCAGCGACCGCATGCCCGTGTACAACGCCTTGACGTGTGCGTCCGGGTTCGCCGGGGCGTGCGCGAGCCGCGCCTCGAGCCTGTTGATGCGCTCCTGGAGCGGATCACGGGTCGCGGACACATCGGTTCCGGAGCGACCCGCGAGCGGGTCGCGACGATCGGTCACGGTACCCCCCGCATCTTCATCCGGGACGTTGCCACATCGTCCTCTTCTTCACGATAGATGCAGTATGTACCGGCATGCTTGCGCGTGTCGAGGTGGACATTGCTAACGGACCGTGTGCGTCGCTCGTATTCTTCTCCGAGCAGTAACCCTCCCCGGGCGCCGGCCGCAGCCAGCGCCTGCGATCCACCACGTTGCCTTTTCCCCCATGCGCCTCTATCACGTCGCCCTTGTCGCCGCCGCGACCGCTCTCCCGTCACTCACCGCCCAACAGGCTACCGCACAGGAACCGCGGAAGGTCACGGCAGAGGACTACGCCCGGGCCGAGAAGTTCCTTGGGGTCAACACGGTACCGCTGGTGACCGGCCTGGGTGTCCGGCCTGCGTGGCTGGAGGATGGACGGCTCTGGTATCGGACCACCGTGGCGACCGGGAGCGCGTTCATCGTCGTGGACCCCGCGAAGCGCACCCGCGAGCCGTTATTCGACCAGACACGGCTCGCGGCGGCGCTCGCCGCGGCGTCGGGCGGTCGAGTGGAGGGGACCCGGCTGCCGTTCCAGACGTTCGACCTCGCGAAGGACAACCGGTCGATCAGGGTGAACCTGCAGCGTGGGCGGTGGAAGTGCGACCTGCAGGCGTACACGTGCGTCGCGGCGGATTCGACGGCTTCTGACGGCCGCGCGCCGGCGAACTCGAGCGTCTCACCTGATGGCAAGTGGGCCGCCTACATCAAGGAATACAACCTGTGGGCGCGTGAGCTCGCGACCGGCAAGGACGTCCAGCTCACGACCGACGGGATAAAGGACTTCGGCTACGCAACGGACAACGCCGGCTGGACGCACAGCGACCGGCCGGTCCTCACGTGGTCGCCGGACTCGAAGCAGATCGCGACGTTCCAGCACGACGGGCGCGGTGTCCGCGAGATGTATCTCGTGCAGACGAACACGGGTGCGCCGAAGCTCGATGCGTGGAAGTACCCGTTCCCCGGCGACAGCGTGATCTTCCGCATCAGCCGAGTGATCATCCACCTGCTGCCTAACGGTGGAGCGCACGTACTCCGGCTCGAGATGCCGCCCGATGCGCATCGCTCGACCGTTTCGGACCACGTGAACTGCGGCGGCGAGATCTGCGACGTGCAGTGGTATCCCGATGGGTCGCACCTCGCGTTCATCTCGAGCTCGCGCGATCACAAGACGGCGTGGTTCCGCGTGGCCGACGCGAGGACTGGCGCGGTGAAGACGCTGTTCGAAGAGCACTCGAACACGCAGGTGGGCGATGCGTCGCTGCCCGAGAACCTGTGGCGCCCACTGCCGGCGTCGAACGAATTGATCTGGTGGTCGCAGCGCGACAACTGGATTCACCTCTACCTGTATGACCTAACGACGGGCAAGCGCAAGAACCGCATCACGACCGGCGACGGGAACGTCGAGGACATCGTGCGCGTGGACGAGAAGGCGCGGACGATCTACTTCATGGGGCAGGGGAAGGAGCCTGGTCGCGATCCGTACTTCCAGCACCTCTACCGGATCGGGTTCGACGGGAAGGGTCAGACGCTCCTGACCCACGAGAACGCGAATCACGTGATCACCGCGTCACCCGACGGGAAGTACTTCGTCGACTCGTACTCGACGCCGGTGACGCCGACGGTCACGGTCCTCCGCGATGCGAACGGCAAGGTGCTGCAGACGCTCGAGAAGGCGGAAATCTCTCGGCTCGTCGCGACCGGCTGGAAGCCGCCGACGCCCTTCACGGTGAAGGGGCGCGATGGCAAGACGGACATCTACGGTCTCATGTTCACGCCGTCGAAGCTCGATTCCACGAAGAAGTACCCGATCATCGACTACATCTATCCCGGGCCGCAGAGCGGGAGCGTTGGGCCTCGCACCTTCTCACCGGCGCGCGGCGATCATCAGGCGCTCGCGGAGCTGGGCTTCGTGGTCGTGGCGATCGACGGCATGGGGACGCCGGGCCGCTCGAAGGCGTTCCACGACACGTACTACGGCCGCATGGGCGACAACACGATTCCCGATCAGGTGGCGGGGATCAAGGCGCTCGCGCAGAAGTACGCGTTCATTGATGTCGACAAGGTTGGCATCTGGGGCCACTCGGGCGGCGGGTTCGCCACGGCGAGCGCGATGTTCAAGTTCACGGACTTCTTCGACGTGGGGATCGCCGAGTCGGGCAACCACGACAACCGCGTCTACGAGGACGACTGGGGCGAGCGATATCAGGGGCTGCTGGAGAAGAACGGCCCGAGCGACAACTATGCGGCGGAGTCGAACGCGACGTACGCGAAGAACCTCAAGGGCAAGCTGATGCTCGTGCACGGCCAGATGGATGACAACGTGCCGGCCGAGAACACGCAGCTCGTGGTGGACGCGCTGGTGAAGGCGGGGAAGGACTTCGACCTCATCATGCTGCCGCATGCGAGGCACGGGTACGGCGTGGACAACAACTACGTCATGCGTCGCCGGTGGGACTACTTTGTGAAGAACCTGCAGGGCGCGGAGCCGCCGAAAGAGTATCAGATCGGCAAGCCGCAGATCGTACCCTGACGGGAGGCTGTGATCCGGTGGGTTTGCTTCAGCCGCTGTGCGGGTTGAGCTCGGATTGAGACCCAACGGCAGGCCGCAGATTTACGCAGACGCTCGCACGCAGGCTGACGCAGTTGGCCGGCGCCGGGAGCAGGCATCCAGCACCCAGGGGTCGAACGTATGAGCGGCATGAGAGGGATCCTGGGGATGCATCCAGGCCGCAGACGGCCCCTCCCGCAATGCGCTGAATGAAAGGGAGCGGCGTTTCGGGACGGTAGCGTCCCGACCGTTCCCTTTTTATTCGGCTCGTGGGGCGGGGGAGCGTCCCCGTCGAGCGCGATGTGAAGCATTTTCTCTCATGCCGCTCATGGGACCGACCCCTGGGTTCTGGATGCGTACTCGTTTCGGGATGACTGTCTGTCCGCGCAGCGCTGGCATCCAGACCAGAGAGTCAAACGGGTGCGCGGCATGAGCGGCCGGATTCTGCGTCCGTCTGCGTGCGTAGCGTCCGCGTCTGTCGGCGGCCGCTGTTCTCCCGGCGAGAGATAGCAGGCGACCCGGTTCGGAAGCAACTTCCAGCATGGAACGACGCGAGCTGATTCGCTTCTTGATGGCGACGGCGGGGCTCAAATGTCTCGACGGGTTCTCCGCCGACGAGCTACTGGCGTTCGGTACGCATGTGCACGAAGGCCAGCTCCAGGGGACACAGGGCGGTCGTGCGCTGGATGCGCATGCACGCCGCACGGTCATCGCCGCAGCCGAACGCATCATTCCAGCCAGCGACACGCCGGGTGCCACGGATGCCGATGTCGTGTCGTTCATCGACCGGATGCTCGCGGACTGGTACAACGCCGGCGAGCGCGGCCGGTTTCTCGCGGGGCTCCGGGCGCTCGATGCGCGCTGTCGTGCGCGCCATGGCAAGGACTTCGCCGACTGCGACGAGCGCGATCAGGTGGCCGTGCTCACCGCGTTCGACAACGAGGTGACCGCGCGACGTCGCGGCGGGGCGAACCCTAACGAGCACTGGTTCGCGATGCTGAAGTACACGACGGTCTTCGGCTACTGCACCTCCGAGGTCGCAATGCGACAGACGTTTGGTGCCTGGCCGCGCCCGACCCGATACGACGGCTGCGCCGCGGTGGGCGCGCGCGAGGGCTGAGTCATGCCACACGGCACACCGGAGTACGACGCGATCGTAGTCGGATCGGGTATGACGGGTGGGTGGGCGGCGAAGGAGCTCACCGAGCTCGGGCTTCGTACGCTCGTGCTCGACGCCGGCCGACCCATCGTGCCTAACAAGGACTTCCACGAGCACACGCCGCCGTGGGAGATGCCCTTTCGCGGGCTGGGCGACCGGCAGGCGGTCGCCCGTCGTCAGGCGGTGCAGCGAAACTCGGTGACGTTCGATGAGATGAGCCACCAGTTCTGGGTGGACGATGTCGACAACCCGTACTCCACGCCTCGCGAGAAGGCGTTTCACTGGTTTCGCGCGCGGCAGGTGGGCGGGAAGTCGATCATCTGGGGACGCCAGGTCTACCGCTGGAGCGACCTCGACTTCGAGGCGAACCTCCGCGATGGCGTCGGCGTCGACTGGCCCATTCGGTACGCCGACATTGCGCCCTGGTACGATCTCGTCGAGCGATTCATTGGCGTGAGCGGGCAGACGGAGGGGCTCGCCCATCTGCCGGACGGGCCGTTCCTGCCGCCCATGGCGATGAACTGCGTCGAGTCGCACGTGCGCGAGCGGATGGGCGCGAAGTTCGGCCGGGACCGCGTTCTGACGATCGGCCGCGTGGCAGTGCTGACGGAGCGGCACAACGGGCGCGCCGCCTGTCACTACTGCGGGCCCTGCCATCGAGGGTGCGTTACCCGCTCCTACTTCAGCAGCGTGAACGCAACGCTGCCGGCAGCGGAAGCCACCGCGCGCCTAACGCTCAAGCCGAACAGCATCGCGCGAAGCCTCGTGCTCGACGACAGCACGAATCGCGTGTCGGGCGTGCTCGTGGTGGACGCGCTGACGCGTGAGACGCGGGAGTACACGGCGCGCGTAGTGTTCCTGTGCGCGTCCGCGCTCGAGAGCGCGCGGATCCTGCTCAACTCGGCGACGTCGCGCCATCCCCATGGCCTTGCGAACTCGAGCGGGCAGATCGGGCGCAACATCATGGACCACATCAAGTGGGGCGGCGCGAGCGGAACGTTCGACGGCTGGAGCGACCGACGGACGATCGGCCAGCGACCGAACGGGATCTACGTGCCACGCTTCCGCAACGTCACCACGCGTCATCCGGATTTCATTCGCGGGTACGGGTTTCAGGGTGGGGCAGGCCGCGCGGGCTGGGAAGCGCGCGCGAGAGCGCCGGGTATAGGTCTCGCGTTCAAGGAACGCCTGACGGAACTCGGGCCGTGGACGATGAGCTTCGGCGGGTTTGGGGAGATGCTGCCCAACCCGAACAACCGGGCGACGCTGCACCCCACGCTCGTTGACGCCTGGGGGATCCCGACGCTCCACATCGAATGCGCGTGGAGCGACAACGAGCTGGCCATCCACCGCGACATGAACATGACCGCCGCGGAACTGCTCGAGGCGGCCGGGGCGAAGGACATCCGCCCCGACGCACGAGGGCCGAGCACGCCGGGCAACACCAATCACGAGATGGGCACGACGCGGATGGGCCGCGACCCGAAGACGTCGGTGCTGAACGGGTGGAACCAGGCGTGGGAGGTGCCTAACGTTTTCGTGACCGACGGAGGGTGTATGGCATCGAGCGGGAACCAGAATCCGTCACTGACCTACATGGCGCTGACGGCCCGGGCATGTCACTATGCCGTGGACGCCCTGAAGCGCGGGGATCTCTGATGGCGGCGGCGCCGACGGCGTCGGCCGGTACGGGACGTTAGGCATCGATGGAGCTCCGACGCGCCGACGTGGCCTGGACCGGCGGTGTGGCGGTCGCCTACTTCCTCGCGGCCAAGCTCGGGCTATCGCTCGCCACGGTCGGCGTAACCGTGACGCTCCTCTGGCCGCCGTCCGGCGTTGCGGTCGCGGCGATGCTCCTCCGCGGCAGGCGCGTGTGGGCCGGCGTGGCCCTCGGCGCGTTCCTCGCGAACGCGACCACGGACGCGCCCATCGCCGTCGCGTGGTTCACCGCCGTCGGCAATCCGCTGGAAGCGGTCGTGGCGGCGTCGCTCCTGCGGCGCGTCAGCGACTTCCATTCGTCGCTCGAGCGTAACCGTGACGTGCTCGCGCTCACGACACTCGGCGCGATCGCCGCTCCAACGGTGAGCGCAACGATCGGTGTCGCCGGACTGGTTTTCACCGGCGTCGTGGCACCGAGCGAAGTCGCGGCCGCCTGGTTCACCTGGTGGGGCGGCGATGCGATGGGAATTCTGCTCGTGACGCCGTTCATTCTTGCCTGGTTCACGCGCCCGCCTCGCCCCGCGTCGACTGCGCGAGTCCTGGAGGCGACCGCGCTCATCACGATCACGAGTGTCGTCAGCTTCCTCGTGTTCGGTGGGCTGCTGCCCGGCCGCGTGACGGAACCGGCCGTGTACATCGCACTGCCACTTCTCATCTGGGCGGCGTTCAGCTTCGAGCAGCGGGGTGCCGCGACGGCCGCGTTGGCCATCTCGGCGCTTGCCGTGTGGTCGACGAGCCGCGGTGCTGGGCCGTTCGCGCGCGAGACGCTCGGGCTGAGCCTCGCCCATCTCAACGCGTTCATGGGTGTCGCGACGCTGACGAGCCTCGTGCTCGCCGCCATCGTGCGCGAGCGCCGCCGGGCGGATAATGAGCGAGCGGCGAGCCTCGTGCGCGAGCGCGAAGCGCGACGAGACGCGGAATCCGCGAGCACCGCGAAGTCCGACTTTCTGGCCGTGATGTCGCACGAGCTCCGCACACCGCTCAACGCGATCATCGGCTACGTGTCGCTCTTGGCAGACGGAATTACCGGACCGCTGAACCACGGCCAGATCGCGCACCTCGGACGGGTCAAGGCGAGCGCCACGCACCTGCTCTCGCTGATCGAGCAGATCCTCTCGCTGTCTCGCATCGAAGCCGGCCACGAAGACGTCCGGGTAGAGTGCGTGGACGCGCGAACGGTCGTGACGGACGCGACGGCGCTCGTGGAGCCGCTCATGGCCGCGAAGGGTCTGGCTTTGGCGGTAGAGCTTCCGGCCGAACCGAGCGAGCTCGCGACCGACGTGACGAAGGTTCGCCAGATTCTGCTGAACCTGTTGACGAACGCCGGAAAGTTCACCGAGCGCGGCTCGGTGCGGTGCAAACTGCGCACGGACGGCGAGCTGGTCGTGGTGGACGTGAGCGACACGGGGCGCGGGATCGCGAGCGCGGACCTTCCGCACCTCTTCGAACCCTTCTGGCAAGCTGGCTCGGTAGACCGTGAGCGTCCCGAAGGCGTTGGGCTGGGGCTCAGCGTTAGCGGACGGCTGGCCCGGCTCCTTGGCGGAGAGATCACGGTCGCGAGCGTGCCGGGTCAGGGGAGCACGTTCAGTCTTCGCCTTCCTCGGCGGCTACCTAACGACAACGGCCGAAGGGCCTAGGACGGGACGCCGCCGGCTCGCGCCTGGACGATCGTGCTCGTGCCGGCCGACGCCGGGTCCTGGCAGGTTTCTTCGATCCTCTGCAACTTCCAAATCGTGCCCACGAGCCCACCTACCCGAACGCTCGACCGGCGGGAGTTCCTCCGCGAAGGCGGCGCACTCGCCGCGCTGGCGTGCAGCGGTCCGCAGGTCTGGACCGCGTTAGGCGCGTCGCGAGCCGCGGCGCCTCGCATCCGGTTCGGCTGCGCGGCGATCACCTGGGGCGGGAACGACCCGCAGGCGATCGACGACATTGCCGGGCTGGGCTTTGGCGGAATCCAGCTCCGCGATTCCGCGGTCCGGCGATGGGGCGACAAGCCCGACGAGCTGAGAGTCCTGCTCGCGTCCCGAAGGCTCACGCTCGTCGCGCTGTCCAGTGGCAGCGTCACGCTCGACCCGGCCAAGCTCGACGCGAACCTCGCGCTCCACGTGCGCAACGCGCGCTTCCTGCAGCAGGTCGGGGGTCTCTATCTGCAGGTCACCGACGAGCGGCCCGCCCGCCGCGCGCCCGTCGCCGACGATTATCGTCGCATGGGTTGGGCGCTCAGCGAGCTCGGTCGCCGCACCGCCGATATGGGCATCACGCTCGCGCTGCACCCGCACATGGGCGCCCTCAGCCAGTCACCGGAAGACGTCCGGCGCGTGATGGACGCCTCGGATTCGAGGCTCGTGAGGCTGGAGCTCGACGTTGCACATTACGCGCAGGGCGGAGGCAACCCGTCGGAGGCCGTGCGCACCTACGCGGGTCGGCTGCTCTTCCTTCACATCAAGGACGTGGAAAGTCCCGTGCCGGGTCGCGGGCCGGACTCCTACCGGTTCGTCGAGCTCGGACGCGGTCGGGTGGACCTGCCAGGCGTGTTCGACGCGCTCAAGGCGGTCGGGTTCGAAGGGTGGGCGGTCGTGGAGCTCGACGAGGTGCCCGACGAGGCGAGGTCCCCCAGGGAGTCGGCCGAGATCTCGAGGGAGTACCTCCGCGGGTTGGGTCTTATCGAATTCTGACAATTCGTGGGGTGATCAGTGCGAGATTGTCATCCCTCGCTTGTCATCCCGAGCCGACAGGCGAGGGGATCTTCATCCTCATCCTCCCGAGCGAGAGCCTTCTACCGGGCACCTGAGGATCCCTCCCTTCGTCGCTGGCGCTCCTCAGGGCAGGCACTTCGCTCGGGATGACACTCCTTCGGTTCCCGTCTCCCGTCTCCCGTCTCCCGTCTCCCGTCTCCCGTCTCCCGTCTCCCGCTTCCCGCTTCCCCGTTGCTCATGACCTGGTTCGACTACCTCGGCCGCGACGTCCGCCAGGCGACGCGCGCGATCGTCCGGATGCCGGTGCTCGCCACGGTCGTGGTGGTGTCGCTCGCGATCGGCATCGGCGTCAACGCCGCGATCTTTTCGTGGATCCAGGGGCTCGTGTTCAAACCGCTCCCGGGAGTGCGGGATGCGGCGAGCTTCCAGCTCATCGAGCCGCGGAGCGACATCGGATCACACGTCGGCACGTCGTGGCCCGAGTACCGCGATCTGCGCGAGCGCCTCACCTCGTTTCGTGAGATCCTGGCGTACAAGATGGTCCCGCTCACGATCGGTGCCCCGCCGAACACGGTCCGGGCCTACGGGCAACTCATCTCCGGCAACTACTTCCCGGCGCTCGGGCTCGAGCCATCGTTAGGCCGGTTTCCGACGGCGGACGAGGTCACGACGCCCGGGAGCGAACCAGTCGTCGTCGTCTCGAACGGATTCTGGAAGACGCGGCTGGGCGGCGCGGCGGACGTCGTCGGGCGCAGGATCCGCGTCAACGGGCAGGATCTCACGGTCATCGGCGTGGCGCCGCCCAGGTTCCAGGGCACCGTCACGATGCTCGACTTCGACCTCTGGATTCCGGCAACGATGGCGCCGGTGCTGTTCTCGGGGTCGCGGGAGCTCGAGGACCGCGCCTCGCGGGGATACAGCATGATGGCGCGCCTCAAACCTAACGCGACGCGCGAGCAGGCGCAGCGCGAGGCCGCCACCGCGATGGCTTCGCTCGGCCGGCTTTATCCCGAGACGAACGGATCGATGTCGATCGACCTCTTTCCGTTCTGGAAAACCCCGCGTGGGCCGCAGCAGATGCTGGTCGGCGCGCTGACGATTCTGCAGGGGATCATGCTCGTGCTGCTGCTCGCGGTCTGCGCGAACACGGCGAATCTCATCCTCGCGCGCGCCACCGCGCGGCGCCGCGAGATCGGCATCCGGCAGGCGTTAGGTGCGAGCCGCTGGCGCGTCGTGAGCCTCCTCATGACGGAGAGCCTCCTGCTCGCGCTGCTTGGTGCCGTGCTCGGGACGTTCATCGCTGCCTGGGGCACGAACGCGTTGCGTGCGGTCCCGATGATCGGCGCCTTCCCCATCCGGTTTCAGACGAGCCTCGACGGGACCGGTCTGGTGTTCGCGATCGGGCTCGGCCTCCTGTGCGGCCTCATCTTCGGCGCCGCGCCGGCGCTCCAGCTGTCGCGCGTGAATGCTTACAGCGAGCTGCGTTCGGGCCCGCGTGCGGCGCCGAGGGGTCGGCTGCGGAACGCGCTCATGGGTGCGCAGGTGGCGCTGGCCGTCATCGTGCTCGTCGCCGCGGCGCTGTTCTACCGAAGCTTCAGCGAAACGCGCGAGATGGATCCCGGATTCCGTCGGGAAGGCATCCTGCTTGCCGCGTACGACCTGAGCGGCCGAAACGCCGACTCCACAGCGGCCCGACTATTCGCGGCGAGGCTGCTGGAGAAGGCGAGGGCGCTGCCGTCCGTGGAAGCGGCCGCGATCGCGACGTCCGTGCCACTCGACATTCACGGCCTGCCCGTGCGCGCCTTCGAGCTCGAGGGACGCGCGCGATCGGACGTGGGACAGGACCTTGCGCTCAGCAACACCGTGACGCCGGACTATTTCCGGACTATGGGCATCCCGCTTCGCGCGGGTCGCACGTTCGCGGATCTCACGGACGTGGATGCACCGCCTCAGGCGGTTGTGAACGACGAGTTCGTCCGCGAGTACCTGGGTGGCGCCGAGCCGCTTGGGCGTCGTGTCACCACGCGTGGGAGGACGTATACAATCGTCGGTGTGGCGAAGACGTCGACGTACGACGCGTTTGGCGAGAAGCCGAAGCCGATCATCTACCTGTCGTACCGCGACCGGCCGTCCGGCGGTGGGGAGATTCACGTCCGCACGCGCGTGGGGGCGGAGGCGCTGCTCGCCCCGGAGCTACAGCGGATCGTGCGCGAGCTCGATCCGACGCTGCCCCTGTACGACGTGCGCACGCTGGTGGAGCACGTGGACAAGAACCTTTTCCTGCGGAAGATCCCGGCGCGGATGTTCGTGGTGCTCGGTCCGCTGCTCCTCCTGCTCGCGGCGATCGGGATCTACTCGGTGGTAGCGTACACCGTCTCGCATCGGACGGCGGAGATCGGCGTGCGCATCGCGCTGGGCGCGACGGCGGGACGAGTCGTCAGGCAGATCGTGAACGAGACGCTGAACGTCGTGGGCATTGGCGCGACGGTCGGCTGGGCCCTGGCATTCCTCGTCGCGATTCACGTAATGCGCGGCGCGCCGATCAACCTCACGATCTTTCTCGGTGTGCCGGCGCTGCTCATGCTCGTGGCAGCCGGCGCCAGCTGGCTGCCGGCACGACGGGCGGCGCGCGTCGATCCGGTGGTCGCGCTCCGGGCGGAGAACTAACGGAACGACGGGCGGCGGTTGCCGCGCGGCAGCGTCTTCGCCATTCGGATCATCCTCACCGGCACCTTGGCGCCCAGCTTCGTGAACGGCGTTTCGGCGATCGGCTCGTAACCGAACTGCTCGTAGAACCCGCGAAGGTCAATACGCTGGTCGACGACGTCGATGTCCATGACCTCGCAACCCGCCGCGCTGGCGTGCGCCGCCGCCGCGATCAGGTCCGAGCCAGCGTCGTCGATCACCAGAAAGCACGCGTTAGGTTGCTCCACCCGCTCGCGCACTTCGGCCTCGTTCGTGCGATCGCCGTGGAAGATGTGCGCCTCGACCAGATAGGCGCGGTTGATCACGCGGACGAGTGCGGCAATGTCGGTGGTTGTCGCTGGTCGGACGGGCATGCGGAAGGAGGCCGGATGAACTAATCTGGTCTCTGTCACCCAAGGAGTGTCAATGCAAGGCAAAGTCGTCGTGATCACCGGGGCCAGCGGCGGGATCGGCGCCGCCGCGGCCAGTGCCGTTGCGTCGCGCGGCCGGTCGGTCGTGCTCGTTGCTCGCCGAGAGCCCGAGCTGCGCGCGGTCGCGGAACGCTGCGGAAAGGACGCACTGCCGGTCGTCGCGGACGTTACGCGGCGCGACGACGTCCGACGCGTCGTACGGTCGGCGATCGACCGCTTCGATCACATCGATGTGCTGGTCAACAACGTCGGGCGTGGGATCACGCGCGCGCCGACGGCGCTCACGGACGACGACATCGACGACATGGTCCGGATCAACATCAAGTCGATGATGTACGGCGTCCAGGAAATCCTGCCGCATTTCGCCGAGCGGGGCACGGGACAGATCATCAACGTGTCATCGATGCTCGGCCGCATGCCGATGGCCCCGTATCGCTCCGCCTACAATGGCGCGAAGCACTTTCTCAACGCCATCACCTGGAACCTCCGCGACGAGCTTCGGGACTCGCACCCGGGGGTCGTGGTATCGCTCGTGTCGCCGCCCGTTGTCGCGACCGAGTTCGGCGCGAACGCGCTGCATGGCGGACCGGACTCCCGGAGCCTGCCGTTCCCCCAGGAGGTCAGCGAGGTGGGCAACGTGATCGCGTGGGTGATCGAGACGCGGAAGCCCGACGTCTACACACGGCCCGGGTCGAAGGCGCGCATGAGCGAGTATCTGTCGGCGCTGGGTGAAGACCCGCCGGCGTCGGTGCTCGCCGGCCAGTGGGCTGCCGCCTAACGTTACCGACCGACGGCGCGCGGCAGCGCCCGGGCAAAGAGAATCGCCGCGACCAGCGCGACGACGAACGCCGGGACCATGGTCATGGCGGGCCAGATCGCGAGCGACAGGACGAGAAGAAGAGAATGTTGGGGCGGTGAGACAGTGTGCGCATGAACGTTCGCCGCGACTGCGAGGCCGAAGGCTCCCAGAGCGGCGGCCGCGGATGCGTGTAACGCAGTGATTCTCGGTGACCTGCGCAGTCGAACCTGTTCGTAGACGATGTGGGCTCCGAAGGCCACCGCGCTGACGGCCCAGGCGGCCCAGCGCCATGCAACGAGGACCTGGTGGGACGTGGCCTGACCGGCGAGCGCCCCAAAGAGTAGGCCGACGGCCAGGTACAGGACGCCGAGGGATAGCACGACCTGCGCGGCAGCGGGCTTCATTCGAGCAGCCGGACCTCCGGATAGAGTGGAGACGTAATGGTCAACCGCGATCCGCCTGCTCCCTTGAGGTGCATGTCGAAAAAGGTGTCCAGGCAGTGCGCTGTAACGGCGAGCTGGCGGCGGCCGCTCATACCGAGCTTTCCCAGCAGGCGGAGGACGCCGCGCACCAAACTGCTCTTCAACAGGGCGCCGTCGTCACTGAAGGTGTAGTGGAATGCGCCGTGGATCACGACGCGCAGCCTGCGATCGGGAGGGATGCGATCGTATATCGACTGAATGTCGGCGAGGATTTGAGCGCTCGCCGAGTCGGATGCATCGCCGTGGTCGCTCAGGAGGAACATGAAGGGCTGACGGAGCCCGGCCTCGATCACGCTCCCGTGCGGAGCGCCATCGACGTCGATGCCTGCCGTGCACCGGGAATCCTCGTGACAAAACTGCGCGGCAACGGCCCCACCGAGGGAGTGGCCGAATACTCCCACCCGAGTCATGTCGAGGCGTCCGGTGAACTTTCGAGAGGCGTCCGACGCGTTCAGCCGAGCGAGGCGATCGAGCACGAAGGCAACGTCGCCGGTCCACGCAGTCAACACCCTGCTCACACACCGTTCCATTTCGTCCCGGTCCGGAACAACACACCGTTCAGGGTTGTTCTGCTCCGTCCTGTCCATTATCCGGCCGTCCGGGAAAACGACGCGTCCCGTGCGGTACGGCGCATCGAAGCCCACCACGACGTACCCGTGGCTGGCGAGATCCTCGGCGAGCGTCGAGTAGTTCAGGACCCCTGACGAAGCCCCAGCCCTCATGAGCACCACAGGATACGATTGCTGCTGCGGTGCGAGATCGGCGCCACGAACGCTGTGGCCGCGGACGCGGGACACGTCTCGCGTCAGCAGCGTCCAAATGTTCGCACCACCCGAGGGCTCAGCGTTCGGCCGCAATAGAGCCGGAAGGTAGTCATCTGTCACCCCTGATTGCCCGGCGGCGGGGTACCAGATCCATACGAGCAGCTCGCGCTTCGTTCCCGGAACCGGCGCCAGCGTGTCCAAAGCCACGGAGTCGGTCCAATCGTGGATCTCACGACCGACCGCGAAGGATCCGGTTGGTGTCGGGAGTGTGACCTCGGAACGGTGCTCCAGCCACAGGAGCCCAACCAAGGTCGCGATCCCGAGACCTCCCAGCAACGCCAGTACGGTGAAACCCTTGAGGAGGCGAAGCATCAGCCGCGGCATGGTCATATCGAAATTGGCTACGTCAAGGACTTTACATAGCAAAGGTTGTCGAGTCAAGAAGAGGCGGCGAGCCCGGATTGAAGCGAGGGTGAACGGCGCTCGAGTGGTGCCTAACGCCGCGCTAGGTCCGGTCGCCGACGGCGCTGGCGATGGCGGTGTCCTCCGCGGGATAGTCGATGGGCGTGAATGCGCTCGTCGGCGGATTCGCTCGTTCCCAGGGAAGCGTCTGAGCGATGGCGGCATCGATGCCCACCGGCTCGACGTAGCCGAGCTCCGATCGGATGCGCGTGGAGTCGGCGGACCAGTGTTGATGGAAATTGCCCGGCATCCGCAGGTGCGCTGGCATGTCGTCCGGCGGGAGGATGACGAACGCACCCTTCCACCCGGCGTTCGCTGCGACGCGTGTGGCCCACTCGAGCTCCGAGTACGATGGTTCCTCGGCGACGTTGTAGATGCGGCCCGCCGCCTTGTCGGACGTCACTGCGAGGGCGATGGCGGCCGCGACGTTACCGACGAAGCCGCGCGGTGAGCGCCACGCCGCCTGACCGGTGCTCATGAGGATCGCGCGCCGGCCATCGTCCATGCGACGCACGAGAGGAAAGAAGCGGTGCAGGGGATCGCCCGGTCCGTAGACCATTGGCAGGCGCAGGATCGTCGCCGGCAGCTCAGGGTCGCCCAGGATCGCGCGCTCGACCGGGATCTTGTCGTACTCGTCGTCCAGCCAGCCGAAGACCTGTTGCAGCATGGCGATCTGCGCCGGCGGATAGGTCGCGAGCTTGGTGCGCAATGCCGACTGTTCCGTGAGCGGGACCGGCTCGAGCGGGCCGTCCTCGAGCCGGTGGAGCACGCCGCAGGCGCGATACACGTCCATGCTGCTGAGCGCGACCACTCGGCCGGCAATGCCGCGCAGAACGTTCATGAGCTCGCGCGCCTGCGCGCCGGAGCTCAGCACGAGGTCGATCACGACGTCGGGCGCGAAGGCGCGAATGGACGCCTCGGAGTCGCTCAGCCGCTTGCGGTCGCCGATGATCCGCGTTAGGCGTTCCAGCTGCGGACCGGCGGATCGGCCGCGCGTGAGCACCGCCACGTCGGCGCCGAGTCGCAGAAGCTCTGGCGTGAGGAACGACCCGATGAAGCCGGTGCCGCCAATGAGCAGGGCGCGCATAGCGTAAGCTGACTTCTCGACGACATTGGCGGAACCGCAATCAGCCGGCCAATTTTCAGGATCGCGGGCCTCGTAGCGAGCACCGTGCGCCGCGTGCGTCGTCGGACAGGAGAATCATCGCGTGACCAAGGGCCGACTCGAAGCATTCACCGATGGCGTGATCGCCATCATCATCACGATCCTCGTCCTCGAGTTTCGTCCACCTCACGGCGAGACGCTCGAGGCGCTGCGGCCGCTCATCCCCACGGCCCTCAGCTACGTCCTTTCCTTCGTTTTCATCGCGATCTACTGGAACAACCACCATCACCTCCTGCATGCCGTCCGGCAGGTGGACGGGCGAATCCTCTGGGCCAACGTCCACCTGCTCTTCTGGCTCTCGCTGACTCCGTTCGCCACCGCGTGGATGGGTGACAGTCATTTCGCGACGCTCCCGGTAGCGTCGTACGGGATCGTATTGTTCATGGCGGCGGTGGCGTTCACCATCCTCGTGCGTGCGTTGATTGCGCGACACGGGTCGCAGTCGGCGCTCGCCCGGGCGATCGGTGACGACCGCAAGGGACGGCTCTCACTCACGCTCTACGGTGTGGCAGTGCCGCTCGCGTTCGTGTCCCGATGGATCTCGATGGCCATCTACGTGACCGTGGCGCTCGTGTGGCTCATCCCGGACTCGCGGATCGAGCGGATCCTGGCTGAGAGCGGTGCAGCGCCACAGCACGGCGACTGAGCGAAGCAGCCCAATACGGAGACGACCAGGCATGTGCAGAAACATCAAAGTCCTCGCGAACTTCGAGCCGCCGGCCACCCACGACGAGGTCCGCGCGAGCGCGCTGCAGTTCGTCCGGAAGCTGAGCGGGACGACCAAGCCGTCGAAGGCGAACGAAGCCGTGTTCAACCAGGCCGTCGATGACGTCACGGCCATCGCGCACCGCCTGATCGAGGCGCTCGTGACGACCGCACCGCCGCGCGACCGTGAGACTGAAGCGCGGAAAGGCCGCGAGCGCGCGATGCGACGCGGACGGCCGGTGGCGCGGATGCCGCTCGACGGCGCGAGCCCTGCCTGACGCGACGAGCCGGAGCTCGGGTCAGCGGCGCACGACGACCTCGAAGTGGTCGACCGAGAGGTCGCGCCTAACAAGATATCGGTCATCCTCCGGATAGAACACCGCCTGCTCGGGCGCCGGACCGGCGAACCGCTTCACCGCGTCCATCGAATCCCAGAACGACACGACGAGGAACTCCGTTGTCGCCTCGCCGACGCCGTCGACGGGCCGGCGAAGGAGGAGCGCCCCGAGATTACCCGGGGTCTCGCTGAACGCGCGAAGTCCCGTGTCCTCCACGTACCTGGCGTAGCGGTCGGAATCGGCCGCGCGGGTCGCCCCGCGCCATGTGCGAGCGATCATCAGTGGTATCCCATGTCCTCATTTGCTGCACCAGTATACTGGCATATACTGGTGCAGCACCAGCATCATGCGCACTTCGAATCGCTCGCCTCGCACCGGGAGTCTATGCGCACGAGATCGACGTCCGATCCGCCACCCGCAATCTCCGTCGACGATACCCTCCCGTTTCAATTCATCGCCGGCGATGTGAGCCTCGACTTCGTCAACACGGTCGATTGGACCTCCCGCGGACCAGCTCGCGATCGCATCGGCAGCTACGGTCGGCTGATCGAGTGGGCGCTCGCGGCGGCCCTGATCGATGAGTCGAGCGCAACGCGACTCGAGCGACGCGCCTTTTCGCGCCAGCGGGACGCGGCGGGCGCGCTCGAGGATGCTCGCGCGCTACGATGGACGCTCCGTCGTCTGGTCTCCGCGATCGCCGCCCACGACCGCGCCGTGGCGTCCGTACGCCTGCCGCTCGACGATCTCAATCGGTTCGTGGCCGACGTGTACGCGCACGTGCGCCTGTCGAAGCCGGCCACGGACGCCAAGGCACCATCAACGCCGCTGGTCTGGACGTGGGACGACGATCCGGATCGTCTCGATTCGCCGCTCTGGCCGGTCGTTCGAAGCGCGGCCGAGCTGCTCGCGTCGCGCGACGTTGAACGGCTGCGCGTCTGTGCGGGGGATGACTGCGGCTGGGTGTACGTCGACCGAAGCCGCAACGGGCTCCGCCGATGGTGTCAGATGTCGACCTGCGGCACGGCGGAGAAGACGCGCCGCCGGCGGCAGCGCCCGGCGTGACGACGAGTCGTTAGGCGCCCGCGATGGCGTCCTCGATCGCGGCCGCGAACCGATCCGGCGCATCGAGCATGATCCAGTGCCCGACGTCCGGAACGACCGTCGTGCGCACGGCGGGAACGAGCACGTGGAGGCTGAACGGCCACGCGTTCGGCGGCGCGAGGATCGCGTGGGCCGACGTGCCGGGATTCGCGAGGTAGCGCTCGAGCGCGGCCGATGCGGGGTACCGCATCATGCTGTGATACATCCCGAGCAATGCGAGGCGCGGCATGGTGGCGAGTCTCGCGTGCACGGCCGCCACCGCCGCGGTGGTGCTGCCCTCGAGGGCATCGTCGAAGTCTCCTTCCGCCGTGCTGCGCCACTGATCGCCTTCGAGCGCGGTGATGAACGGAACGATCTGGCCGTCGCGCATCTCGGTCGAGACCCGCGTGAAATCGCCGGGCGGGTCGACGAGCACGAGACGCCTCACGACATTCGGCCGCCGGGCCGCGGTCTCGATGGTCACGAAGGCGCCGTAGCTGTGACCCACGAGCACCACGCGGTCGAGGCCGAGCGCATCGAATACGGCGTCGACGTCATCCGCGCAGCTCTCCACGTCGTACGCCCCGTCACTCGGCGGGCCCGAGTTGCCGTGACCGCGCAGGTCGAGCGCGATGGCGCGCCGCCGGTCGGCGCAGGCGGCGAGCGCCGAGTTCCAGAATCCGGCGTATCCGACCATGCCGTGCACGAACACGATCGGCAGCGCGCCCGATGGGGTAGGGCTCTCCTCGCGGAGGTCCACGACGTGAAGCGGTCCGGCTTTCCCAGGGACCGTGAACGTTGGCATTACGCGCTCGATTGCGGGGCCAGAGGAGATACTATGACAAACAGCATTGGAAAGCACTGGTAACTGGTTGCTTGACCTGGTTACCAGCAGTTGAAACGCTTCCCGTCTCCCGTCTCCCGTCTCCCGTCTCCCGTCTCCCGCTTCTCGCCTCCGGCTTACCGCGGCCCGTCGAATCCCCAGCACGCCCGCCGTCCGCTTGCCGTCGTCACGCACGTGCGGAGGCCGCGCGCTGACACCGAAAGCGCAGGCTCGGTCATGGGGACGCGGAGCGGGCGAGCAGCTCGCTTGATCGACGAGTCCGCGCCGAGCTGCCCGTATTGGTTCGAACCCCAGCAGTACAGGGACCCGTCGGCGATGCCGCACGTGTGGTCGCCCCCGGCAGCGATTGAGGTAAAACGGTCGATGCCCTCGACCCGAATTGGCGACACGTTGCATCGCACGTCCTCGCAGAGGTCATCCGCGCGTGCGCTGCCAAGCTGGCCCTGGTCGTTCCTGCCCCAGCAGAACGCGCGGCCGCCACGCAACGCGCACGTGTGACCGAACCCCGCGGTTAGGGTGTCGAAGCGCGTTGCCGTCTCTACGCGAACCGGGCGCCGATTGCACGGAAATCGGTCACAGACATTGGCAACGATGGCCTGACCCAGCTCGCCGGTGAGGTTCAAGCCCCAACAGTAGGCAACGCCCTCGCGCGTCAGGGCGCAGGTGTGGTTGGCGCCGGCGCTTATCGCGACGAAGGTCTCTGTCGTCGCGACCGCAACGGCCCCGGTTTTCGCGTTTGAACTATCGTCACCGTCGCCGAGCTGACCGAGGCGGTTCGACCCCCAGCAGTAGGCACGGCCGTCAGGGGACAGTCCGCATCCGTGCTCCGTGCCACGAGTCAGCACCAGCAGCGTTGGCGTAGTCCGCTTGGGCCGGTCTCCGTAGCGGTTCGTCACCTGGGAGTTCTCGTTTGACTGCAGCACGAGAAATACTGCGAGTGCGATCGTGATCGTTTGGTACGACATAGGTCTCCGAAGGCTCCATCGCGCGGATCCAGCGCCCGCGCGAAACGAGGAGCACGGTCGCCTTCGGGCTTCATCGGTCGATCATCGCAGCGTCATCGGTGTTGTCGCCTTCGACGAAGGCAAAACAACATGTTGCAGATAAATACGTTAGGCGGCTGGAACATCACCCGGGCCGACGGCACGCCGCAGGCGATCCCGGCGCAGCGCGTCTCGTTCCTCGCGCTGCTCGTGGCCGCGGGGGCTCGCGGCATACAGCGCGACAGGGCTGCAGCGCTCCTCTGGCCCGAGAGCTCGGACGAGAACGCCAGACATTCGGTTGGCCAGGCCCTCTATGCACTGCGCCGCGATGTCGCATCCGCGGACGTCGTGCTGGGAACCACAACGCTGCGACTCAATCCCGAGGTGGTCGCGTGCGATGCGTGGGAGCTCGACGCCGCCGCTCGGGCGGCGGACGCAGGGAGAGTAGCCGAGCTCTACGCGGGCCCTTTTCTCGACGGCGTGCGCCTGCGAGGCTCAGCCGAGCTCGATCATGTCGTGGACGCCGAGCGCAGCCGCCTCGCGGCGTTGTACGCCCAAGCGGTCGAGTCGCTTGCGCGCGCGGCCGCGAGGGAAGGGAAGGCGCACGCGGCAGTCGCCTGGTGGCGGCGTCTCGCCGCGCACCAGCCTTGAGCTCGCGCATCGCGCTCGTGCTCGTTCAGTCGCTCGCGGCGGCCGGCGACAGGACCGCGGCGTTGGATGCGGCACGAGTCCACGAGACCCTGGTTCGCGATGAGCTCGACGCGGCACCGGACCCGGCATTCTCCACCTTCCTGGACGCGTTGAAACGAGACCCGGGGCCACCAAACGGCATGGCGAACCGCGAAGAGCCACCAGCAAAGCCCGACCGAGCAGGCCCGGTCGAGACCGGTCATCTCGTTGTGCGATCCATACCCGATGCGGAGCGTTCCGCACGGACGCCTCGGCTGACACGCCGCCTAACGTTGACGGCGATCGCTGCCGCGATGTGTCTGGGCTTCGTGCCCGGCGTGCATCGCTTCTTCAGAACCATCGCGGTGATGGACACGAGACGCGTCTACGTCGCGTGGTTCGAGAATCGGACTGGCGATCCTGCGCTTGGCCAGATCGGTGGCATCGCACGAGATTGGGTATCACAGGGGCTCGAACAGAGCGGTGTGGTCGCGGTCGCGTCGGCCGCCCGGGCGGAGGACGTCATTCGGCCGGGGCAATCCGCGAGTGCCGAGGGGCGTGAGCCCGCGGCACAGGCGGCGCGGCTCGGCGCCGGGACCATGGTGTCCGGTGCGTACTACAAGGTCGGTAACACGCTGCGCTTCCACGTGCAGATCAGCGACGTCGGCCGAGGCGAGGTTCTGGACGCGTTCGACGTGACGGGCGGCACGACGACCGATCCCTCCGCACCCGTGGAAAGCGTTAGGCAGAGGACCGTCGGAAGCCTCGCATCACTCGTGGATCCTCGACTCGCCTCCTGGGTGCGCGTCGCCTCCAGGCCGCCCACGTACGATGCGTACCGCGAGTTCGTGACGGGTCAGAGCATCTGGGGCAGCGACCATCGTCAGGCCCTGATCCACTTTCTTCGCGCCGCCGAGCTCGACTCGACGTTCTACGCCGCACGCGTCGAGGCCGCGATTCTCCATCGATTGCTCGGTGACTGCGACCGAACCGAGTCGATCGCGCGCGAGCTCGACGCCGTGCGCGACCGCCTCGCGCCGTACGAGTACCACGTTCTCGACGAGCAGGTCGCGCAGTGCGAGGGCGACTGGGAGCGCGCGTATCGCCAGGCTCGGGCCGTCGCCGACGTCCGTCCGCGATCTGCCTTCCTGGAATACTCGCTGGCGCTTCAGTCCATGCAGCTCGGGCGCTTCGGTGAGGCGAAGGCGCTGTTGGACCATCACACGCTCGAAATGGGCGTGGCGGAGGTGGGCCCGAACTACGCAATCGTCTATGCCCAGCTTTCGACCGTGCGCGGTGATCGCGAGAAGGGTCTCGACGTGGTGCGGTGGCTGCGGGCACGCTATCCGGGCTACGGCCCCGCGTGGGCGATGGAAGTGACATTTCTCGCGCGGGCGGGGCGTGTGGAGGCGACTGAGCGGCTGGCGGACACGATGGTCGCAACGCCGCTCGAGCCGCGCGCGGCGGTGGTGAACGGACTGCGAAGAGCGGCAGCCTCGTTCGCGGCCTGCGGCGACACCGCCGCGGCTCATCGGCTGCTCGGGGGAGCCCTCGCGGCGCTGGATGCCGCGTTGAGCGGGCGAGCGGCCCGAGAGCGATCGGATCGTGCGGCCGTGCTCTACGAGCTCGGTCGTCTCGACGAGGCCAAAGTGCTGTGGACTCAGGTCCTTACGAGCGACTCCGGCAACGTCGATGCTCGAGGCTATCTCGGACTCATCGCGGCACAGCGCCACGACACCGCGGCCGCGGCAGCTATCGACGCCTGGCTCGAGGAGGCTCGACCGCGGTACGTGTTCACGCGAACAATGTATCGGGCTCGCATCGCGGCACTGCTCGGAAAGCGCGAGCAGGCGCTCGATCTCCTCGGCCCTGCGCTCGACGAGATGAATCGATTTCTCGTCCCGGGGGTGCGGGAATATGCGGAGCTCGCGTCCCTCAAGAACGACGAGCGTTTCGCGCGCCTCATGTCTCTGCGGTGACCCAGCGGTCGAAGTCCGACGCGACCGCGGTCGTCAACGCCTAACGACCGCCGAATAGATCGTTCCGCTGTATTGTGATGGTTGCGTTGCCAGAACGGCCGGAACGCCGAGCCCCGCATCGCGCGCGAGGGTTATCAGTGCTGCGGGGGTGATCGGATATGGGACCCACTGGTTCGCGTGACGCCGATCGTACTCGACCACCACCATCGGGGCGCCCTCGGTCAGCAGCGACGCGACGTGCCGGACGACCGTCGGCTGGTCGGAATACGGGACGTAGTGCAGGGCGTTGGCAACCAGGACCCCGTCCAGAGGCGGAAGCTCGAGCCGGCTGGTGAAGTCGCCAACCAGTGTCCGGACCGGCGCGCCCGTCGCCGTGGCGCCCGTCCGCCGATCCAGCTCGCGGAGGGCGCCAGGATTGCGGTCAATCGCGTACACCGTTCCGGTTGGGCCAAGCAGGGTAGCCAGGGCTCGGGTGAACACGCCCGAGCCGGCGCCGAGGTCAGCCCAGACTCCACCCTTTTTCGTCACCGCCGCGCGGATGAGCGCGATGGCTTCCCGGTCTTCCACCGCGGCTGGCTCCGCTCGAGAGCGTACGACGTCGAGCCCGACCCTAGATCGCCTTAATGTTGAACGTCTGTGGGTCAACGCCCTCGGCGCTCGCGGTCAGCGAGTAGGTCCCCGGATCGGCGCCAAGTGTGTATGTGACCGACGCGACGCCCCCGTTGTCGGTCGTGCTGGTCGTCGCGCTGATCGAACCGCCCCCGGCGGCCCAGCTCACCGGCTTGCCGGAGACTCCGTTCCCGAAGGCGTCCACCAGCTTCACGCTGAGCGTCAACACCGAGCCCGTTATCGCCGCCGGGCTGTCAAAGCCGAACTTCCGCAGCTGGGACGGTGGACCAGCCACGAGGACGATTCGGAACGCCGTACGCAGCGAGCCGGCGCTCGCGGTCACGCTGGCGGTGACGGGCTGTGTGCCGGGGGTATACGTGGTTTGTGCCTCCCCGTCGGCGTTGGTAGTGGAGATGGTGTCGCTCACCGTCCCGCCGCCGGCCCCGATGGTCCAGTCGACCACCGTCCCGGCGATCGGGGTGCCACCGCCGCCGGTGACGCGCACCACCAGCGGCTGCGACATCTTCACGCCCGCCGCGGTTGTCTGACTATCGGGGCTAACGGCGGCCATCGCGCTGGGCTTCGATGGATCGGTTCCCCCATCGCCGCCGCAAGCGGCTTGGGCGGCGACCAGCGCGACGAACGCCAGGCGAGCGACACGAACGGCACGGACGAATTCAGGATTCATGCATCCCCCTCCGTGGGGCGCAGTTATGGCCAGGCTGAATACACCAGACAGGTAGCTTAGCACGGCGTACGCGGAGCCGACAAGCGCGCCCGGGCACCACCGGCTGCCTAACGAGCCGCCGGCGGCGCCGCCGGTCGGCGGCGAAGGGATCGGGATGGCCATCGATCGCGACACGCTTCGGCTCAGCGGCTAATTTTCAGGACATGCAAGTCTACACATTCAGTACCAAGAACCGGGTCGTGGCCGCGCTCGCGGCGCTCGTCGTGCTCGGTGCCGGTGCGGCGCTCCTGCTCGTCGGGCTCGCTCTGTTGGCCGGGGTTGCGATCGCGGGCGGGGTGCTCGGCGCAGGGCTGCTCGCCGTTCGCGCATTGCGCGGTGAGCGGAACGCTCCGCTCCGCGCGTCGTCCGCCAGGAGCACGCTGGATCCCTCCCTGGAAGTCTTCCCCGAGCCATCCCGCATCGCCGATCCGGGACCTAACGACGATCCGCGCCGGATCGGGCCGGAGTGAGGTTCGCGTACCACATCGCCTCCGCCGGTGGTCGTTGGAAGGGTCCGCTCGTCGCCGGCGCGTGGCTGGTGAGCTCCGGGATTCTCGCGTGCTCGTCGTCCGATACGCCGATGACCCGTCGGGCCGAGCGAGCCCCCTACGTCGGGACCGACTCGATGGGCGTTCGTCCGGCGAGCACGAGGTTGATCCGTGTCCAGGCGCGCCCGGAACTCGTCGAAAACTCGGCCGCGGCACAAAGCTACGAGCAGCCGGGCGTGGTCTTCACGATCAACGACTCCGGAAACGACCCGCTGCTCTTCGCACTCGATACGAGCGGCGCGGACCGGGGCGTGTGGCGTGTGCAGGGTGCGACGAACGTGGACTGGGAGGCCGCGTCGGCCGGGCCATGCCGCGGAAGCCATGCGATCCTGCCGGCGATCGTCATGCCTGACGAATGCGTCTACATCGGCGACACGGGAGACAACTCGGAGGCGCGAACGTCGCACGTCATCTACCGGGTTCCCGAGCCCACGGCACAGCGCGCGGGCTTCACGGGCACCCTCACCGCCGAGGCGCTCCGGTATCGCTACCCTGACGGCGCGCACGACGTGGAAGCGATGTACATCCCGCCTAACGGCTCCGTGTACCTCATCACGAAGCGGCCACGGCGCGACGCCGCCGGCAGGCTCCGGCCCGCGCTGGTCTTCGTGCTGCCGGCGGACGCTTGGGGCAAGCCCGAACCCGTCGCCGAGCTCGTGGACAGCCTACCGATCGTGCCCGGCTCGGCACCCCTTCGCGCCATCACGGACGCGGCGCTCGCGACGGACGCCAGCTTTCTCGCGGTGCGCACGTATGCCCAGGTCTACATGTTCGCCACGGATCCGGCCACCGGCCGCGTGCGTGGCGCGATTCCTCCAGCGATCTGCAACATCGTGGCGCTCAATGTATGGCCCGGTGAGGGCATCACGTGGTTCGGGCAAGGCAGGAAGCTGTTGCTCACGAGCGAGGGGCGCGATTCACCCATGCAGGTCGTCGATTGCCCGATGCCGCGGAGAGCCCCGTGAAGGTGGAGCACGATCAGAACGGGAGTCGCTTTTTCGTGCGCGTGGAGGACGATGAAGCCGACCTGGCCTACACGCGTGTAGGCCCCGGGTTGATCGACCTGCAGCACACCTACGTGCCGAAAAGCGCCCGCGGGCACGGCGTGGCCGAGGCACTCGCGGAGGCGGCGTTCGAGTATGCGCGCGAACATGGCGACCGCGTGGTGCCAAGCTGTCCGTTCGTCAGAACGTGGCTCCGCCGCCATCCGGAGCAACTGAAGCTCGTCGACGCGCCGTACGCGAAGGCTCTGGAAGACCGCCGGCGAAGGTGAGCGTCCTCGCGCTGGGTTCCGCGGCCGGTCGGCGCACGCTGGCGGCATCGATCGTGGGGTCCGGTGCGGTGTTTCTCGAGGGGACTGTGGTGAACGTCGCGTTGCCCTCGATCGCGCGAGACCTTCACCTTGGTCTCGAAGGCGTGCAATGGGTGATCAACGCCTACCTGCTCGCGCTCGGCGCGCTCACGCTGCTCGGCGGCGCGCTTGGTGATCGGTACGGGCGACGCCGAGTGTTCGTTGCCGGAGCGGTCGGGTTTTCGGTGATGACCGTCGGCTGCGCGCTCGCCCCGGGTTCGTTGGTGCTGCTGGTGCTGCGGTTCGTGCAGGGCGCGACGGGTGCGATGCTCGTGCCGAACAGCCTGGCGATGCTCGAGACGTCGTTCGGCGAGGAGGACCGCGGCACAGCCATCGGGCGGTGGGCAGGATGGTCCGCGACGTCGACGGCGATCGGACCATTGCTCGGTGGGTGGCTCATTGACTCGGCGTCGTGGCGGTGGGTGTTTGCGGCGATAGCGCCCGTCGCGCTCGCGGCTGCAGGGCTCGCGTTAGGGCGAAGCGTGAAGAGCGACCGCGGTGCCGGCCAGCACATCGACTACATCGGCGCGGTGCTGATCGTCCTCGGGCTCGGGGGCGTGACGGCGGGGCTCATCGAGGGGCCGCGCCTCGGGTTCGGTGATCCGGTCATTCTCGGGCTGCTGGCCGGGGGCGTGATCCTGCTGATCGCGTTCGGCGTGGTGGAACGCCGTACCGAGTCGCCACTGCTGCCATCGACGCTGTTTCGCTCTCGCGCCTTCACCGGGGCGAACCTGGCGACCGTCCTGATGTACTCGGCGTTAGGCGGCGTGCTCCTGCTGCTCATGCTCCAGCTGCAGGGCAACCTCGGCTACTCGGCGCTCGAGAGTGGCGCGTCGCTCCTGCCGGCGAACGCGCTCATGCTCGCGCTCTCTCCGGTGGCGGGCCGGTTCGCGCACCGCCATGGCGCGCGTACCCCGATGACCATCGGCGCGCTGGTCGCGGGAGCGGGCATGCTGCTGTTCTCGCGCGTCGTCCCCGGTGCGACCTACATCGGTGCAGTGCTGCCGGCCGTGGTCGTGTTCGGTCTCGGACTCTCGATGCTCGTTGCGCCGCTGACCGCGGCCGTGCTCGCCGCGGCACCGGACCGCGACGCCGGCGTCGCGTCGGGAGTGAACAACGCCGTTGCCCGGCTGGCCGGCCTGATCTCTGCCGCCGCGCTCCCGGCGGCCGCCGGCATGGGCGGGCTGGAAAAGCTTTCGGGCCTGCGGCTCACGCAGGGGTTTGTCCGCGCGATGTGGATCTGCTCCGGCCTCGCCGCGCTCGCGGCGGTCGTCGCGTGGGCGACCGTAGGGGATCGCGAATAGGGAATCGGGAATCGCCCGAATTCTTGCGGTTGACGCCGCGGGCGTTCATGATGCCGGTCCGAAACGACCTCCGCCCGAGTCGATCATGCGCACTTCCCGCCTCGCCGTCGCCCTCGCTGCCGTCACGGCTGCCGTGCCCGTAACCCTGCGCGCGCAGCAGGTCACCCAACCGGAACCCGCCGTCGCCAGGCTCGTGGCGGAGCCGGCGAAGCTGAATCTCAAGGTGGGCGACTCGGTCGCGTTCAAGCTGACGGCATACGATGCCAAGGGGAACGTTCTGCCTGACGCGGGAATTCGAGTCGGCGGGCCGCGCCTGGCCATCTACTTCGGCGACGGGTTTGCGCGCGCGCTCCGCGCCGGAACGTTCACCGCGACCGCCACTGCGGGAGTCGGGTTCGGTCCGACGCCACCGGCCACACTCGACATTCCCGTGACGATCAGCTGGCCCGCGTTGTCGAGCGTCGAGGTCACCGCTGCGCCGGGCCGTTTATACACCGGAGTCACGATCGCGCACTCGGCCAGCGGCAAGCACGCGGACGGCAGCGAGCGAAAGGGGCTTGTCGCCAGCTGGCGCAGCTCCGACCCGAGGGTCGCGCGCATCGACCGATTCGGCAACGTGAGCGGCCTCAAGCCCGGCAACGTGACCATCTTCGCCGAGGCCGAAGGTGTGCGCGGGGAGAAGCGGTACGTGGTCGCGGCGAATCCGGTGACCGCGATCGATCTCGACATCAGGGAGTCGTCGGTGCGCACGGGCGACGTCGTGCACCTGAACGGTGTCGCGAAGCGGGCCAACGGCGGCGCCGTGGACGACGCGCCGATCACCTGGAGCTTCACGTACACGCCGGACGACACCATTGCCGCCCCGGGCGGCGCGGGCATCATCGAGAAGGCGCCTAACGGGTGGGTGTTCGCCGGCAACTACCCCGGCCGCTACACCATCATGGCGAAGTCAGGGCCGGGGTACGCCGAGAAGGTGCTGGAAGTGACGCCGCGCGACGTGCGCCGCCGAATCACGGTCACGGGCCGCGGCAACATCAGCAACTCGCACACCTCGGACCTCTGGCCGTTCACGGGCAAGGACGGACGCGATTACTGTCTCGTGGGCACGTGGGGCGCTGACGGCTACGCGATCGTGTTCGACATCACGGACATGACCAGCATCGTGAAGACGGACTCGGTACAGGTCGACGCGCGCACCATCAACGACGTGACCGTCTCGCCCGATTCGCGTTACGCGGTACTGACGCGCGAGGGCGCATCGAACCGCGTGAACGGCGTCGTGATTCTTGACCTGGCGTCGCCGGCACACCCGAAGATCGCCTCGACGTTCAGCGAGCAGCTCACGGGCGGCGTACACAACGCGTTCGCGACCAACGACTACCTGTTCGCGGTGTCGGGCGGCGCGAAGTACGTGATCATCGACGTGCGCGACATCTACAAGCCGAAGTACGTGAGCGAGTACAAGCACCCGAATGCGCGGCTCCACGACCTCTGGGTCCACGACGGGATTGCCTACTCCGCGCAGGGCGGCGTCGGGACCGTGGTCGTCGACGTCGGTAACGGGAAGTACGGCGGCTCGATCGAAAAGCCGAAGCTCATCACCGTGTTCCCGGTGAACTCCGGCCACGAGATCTTCCCGTACTTCCAGAAGTCCACGGGGAAGACCTACCTCTTCATCGGCGACGAGGAGATGAACCGCGCCGGTCGCGCGTGGGAGGGCACGAACTACTTCCAGTCGATCTACGACGCGGGTGGGGTGGCGCAGACGTCCGGTGGGTACACGCACATCGTGGACTTCACGGACCCGATGAAGCCGAAGAAGGTCGCGCGCTACCACATCGAGGATTTCGGCACCCACGACATCATCGTGCAGGATGACATTCTCTACCAGGCGTACTACGACGGCGGCGTGCGGATCGTGGACGTGTCCGGCGAGCTGTTAGGCAACCTGCACGATCAGAACCGCGAGATCGCGGTGTTCAAGCCGTACGATCCCAAGGCGTTCACGGCGAACGCGCCGTTCGTGATGAACGCGATGCCGTGGAAGGGGCGCGTGCTGTTTACGGATTTCAATAGCGGGTTGTGGGCGGCGAAGCTGGAGCCGAAGCCTACGCCGACGCCCTAGGGAATCGGGAATAGGGAATCGGGAGTCGCAAGACCGGGAGACGGGAGACGGGAGACGGGAGCCAGGAGACGTAGAACCCTCGGGATGCCTCTCTATCGGAGATGAGAGTCCCGAGGGTTTCCGTCTCCCGTCTCCCGCTTCGCGGCAGTTCAGATTCCCGATCCCCATGCCTAACGAACGTAGCCGATCGCAGGTGCATCCCTCTGGCCGCGCGCATTCTTCCCGCCGGAGCCACGCTTCGTTCGCGCGCACGGTGGGCTGAGCGTCGGGCCGGATCGTTACGCGAACGGTTGCCGCCAGGCGTCGTAGCTCGTCGTTATGCGGCGCCGAACAGTACGTCGAGCGCACGTCGGTCCCCCGACTCAGGGGATCACCCGATCGTGTTCACCGTGCTGGAGATCGGAGTCGCGCGTCGCCATGACGGTTTGCCGCCGTGCCTGCGCAATGCGGCGGAGCGCTCACCGTGTCGCCTAACCAGTGTGGTGGCTCACTGCGGATAGACCGGTCAGGCTCCGCTACGCGTTAGCAGGTAACTCGGCGTAGACGCAACGGTGACGCGTTCCGTCGACGTAACGACCCCACTCCGAACCTATATCCCAAGAACCGGAGACCACTATGCGCAGTCTCAGTCGAGTCGTCCTCGCGGCAGTCCTCGTCACGTCGCCAGCCTTCGCTCAGGCGCGACCGGCTACGACCGCGAAAACCACCAGCCCGAGCGAGCCGGCAACCAGCGACTTCGAGGTCGGTCGCTGGTATGGCGGTCCGCGCATTTGGATCGGCAACCTGAATGGCGCCGTCGCGATTGGTGGGCAGATCGAGAAAGGCTTCACAAAGCCGGGTCAGTACGGACCCGGTATCATCGGGGGCGGCGTTGGCCTCGACTGGTACTCGTGGAGCTACAACTACCCGTTCGGTTTCGGGACGTATAAGTACTCGGTGATCCCGATACAGCTGTTCAGCAACTACCACTTCGTGATCGCCAACAACAAGAAGGTCGACCCGTACCTCGGCCTCGCGTTCGTGTACTCGATCGTGAACGCCTCGTGGAGCGGCGAGATCGATCCGGGTACGGCGGACGCGAATTACACCGATATCGCCGGTCAGGCGGGACTTCGTTACTTCCTCAAGGACAACGTCGCGCTCCAGGGCCAGATTGGCTTCGGCTACGGGACGCTTGGTCTCGGCGCCACCTGGAAGTTCTGAGGGGATAGGAAATCGGGAATCGGAACTACCGGGAAGCGGGAGACGGGAGACGGGTAAGAAGCGTAAGCCCTCGGGATGCTCATCTCGTGTAGGGAGGCCTCCCGAGGGCTGTTACGTCTCCCGTCTCCCGCTTCCCGTCTCCCGGCGGTTCCCGATTCCCGATTCCCTAGCAACGCGCTGTGCACACTCCACGACCGTGGTGATCAGCCCCTCCACGTCGGACGTCGTCGTGCGAAAGCCGAGGATGCAGAGCCGCAGGGTGAACGTGCCGCGGAGCCGCGTGGACGAGATGAGGTATCGTCCGTCCGCGCTCACCGCGGCGTTCACCCGTTCATTGAGTGCGTCGAGCGCCGCGCCATCGTCCATCCCCGCGGGATGGACGCGAAAGCAGAGCACGCCCAACTGCGCCGGTGACATCACCTCGAGCAGTGGCTGCCCCCGCAGCAGCTGCTCCGCGTACGTCGCGAGATCGATCGCGCGATCGATCTCGTCGCGGATCGCCGCGAGGCCGAAATACTTGACGCCCAACCACACCTTGAGCGCGCGCGACTGACGCGTGAGCTGTTCCCCGTAATCTGCGAAGTTGACGCCGTCCTGTCCGGCGGCGACGTCGCGGAGGTAATCGGGCAGCACCTGGAACGCGGCGCGCAAGCGCTCGGGCTCCCGCAGGAGGAGCGAGCCACACTCGAACGGCACGAAGAGCCATTTGTGCGGGTCGAGCGCGACCGAGTCGCAGCGCCCGAGTCCCGAGAGCAACCGGCCGCCGCGCTCCGTGAGGGCCGCGAATCCGCCATACGCTGCGTCCGCGTGCAGCCAGGTGCGCTCGGCGGCGCAGACGTCGGCGATCTCGTCGAGCGGGTCGACCGCCCCGGTGTTGGTCGTCCCCGCGCTCACGACGACGGCGAGCGGAAGCAATCCCGCCGCGCGATCATCGGCGATCGCCCGTCGTACGTCGCCTCCCCGCAGCCGGTAGCCCGCGTCGCTCGGGAGCACGCGAACATGGTCGCGAGGCACGCCCGCGATCCACGCGGCGCGCAGGGCTGCCGAATGCGCCTGGTCGGAGGCATACATCGTTAGGCGCTGGAGTCGGCTCGCGTCGTCGCCCACCGCGGCGTGACGCGCGGCGATGATCGCGGTGAGCGTGGCGCCCGAGCCGCCGTTGGTGAGGAGTCCGCCGGTCCCGGCGGGCATGCCGGTCCACTGCCGGAACCATTCGAGGACCGCCAGCTCGACGGTGTTCGGTCCCTCGGCCACCGGCCAAACGCCGGCGAAGAAGTTGTAGCCGGTCGCGAGCCAGTCGCCGAGGACGGCGGGGAAGGTTGGGCATCCCGGGACGTATGCCATGAACCCGGGGTGTGGCTCGCGCGCGGAATAGGGAAAGACGTCGGATTGGAGTTGGCGGAGCAGATCGTCGAACGCCACCGGCGCGTCATTCGGCGGGGCGGTAATACGCTGTCGAGCGTCGGCCGGCAGACCGTTGGTGAGCACGCGCTGGTCGCGCAGCGATGCGAGGTGTGCGGCGACGGTGTCGGCGACCTGGCGGCCGAGCCGCTGCATGGTCTCGTGGTCGAGATCGAGGGGAGACGCCGACTGTGCGGAGGTGGTCATGGCGCGCGCAGTATGACCGGGCGGGCGCGCGCGGTCAATCGACGGCATACCAATTAGTGGCTGGAATGACGTTGGTGGGTCATGCCACGTCATAGTTCAGGTAATTCCGACAGCGAGCGAACATGGTCCGATCCGAAGCGGTGGTCCTGGTAGTACTCGGCGCCATCGCGCTGATCATCTCAGGCGTGAACCCCGCCGACCGCACCACCTGGTGGCTGGAGGTGTTCCCGATCTTCATCGCTGTTCCGATTCTCCTCGCCACGGCGCGACGTTTTCCGCTCACTCCGCTCGCGTATCGGCTCATCTTCGTTCACGCCCTGATCCTGATGCTCGGCGGGCACTATACCTACGCGAAGGTGCCGCTTGGATTCTGGATGCAAGAGTGGTTCGGCTTCGCGCGAAACCACTACGACCGCATCGGCCACTTCGCGCAGGGGTTCGTCCCGGCGATCGTGGCGCGGGAGATCCTGCTCAGGCGAACCCCGCTGACGCCCGGCAAGTGGCTGTTCACGATCGTCACCGCGATCTGTCTCGCGATCAGCGCGTGTTACGAGTTCGTCGAGTGGTTCGCCGCCGTGCTCGGTGGCTCGTCGGCCGACGCGTTCCTCGGAACGCAGGGCGATGTCTGGGACACGCAGTGGGACATGTTCATGGCGTTCATCGGCGCCATGACCGCCCAGATCCTGCTCGCCAGGGTCCACGACAAACAGCTCGCCCGACTCTGACCGCCTGTGGGACCGTTCTGCTTCCGTCACGCGCTACCGGAACGGCGCGCGACACGTTAGGCAGATGCCGTTCGTTCCGTCGCGGTGCATGATCCAGATGTCCGACCCGCCATCGTCCCGATCGTGCATGTAGGCGATGCGCGATCCGTCCGGCGACCAGCTCGGGTGCACACCCGGGGCGAGTCGGTGCAGTTCAACGCCGCTCGGCGCAACCGTCGAAACCCACAGCGTCTGTGTCGGCTCGTCCCATGTCTTGAAGAGGATGAGATGGCCGTCCGGCGACCAGGACGGATCCGTGCCCGAGGCGACAATTTTCGCGTCCCTGCCGTCGGGGCGAGCCACCACGATCGCTGACTTCGGGATGTCCTCATGCATCGCGCGGCGCTGCTCGAAAACGATATGGCGCCCGTCTGGCGAAAAGCTCCCCTGCTCGGCGTGACCGGCGGCCGCGATCTCGCGAGCATCTGTTCGCGCCGACGTCATGAGAAAGAGCCGCCCCCGACCGCCTCGAACCGACTCGAACAGCAGCGTCCTGCCGTCGGGGCTGCGGGACACGACGCTGTCGCCGGGTTCCGGCCGAAGGTCACTGCCATCGACGCTCATGCTGTATCGGGCCGTCGTCCCCGACCGGTCGCTTTCGAAGATCACGCGCCGGCCGTCCGCCGACCATCGGGCCATGTCGTCGGCGACGGTGTTGTGCGTCAGCTGACGAAGCGCTTTTGCGTCGGCGCTGATGAGATAGGTCTCCGTGTCACCGTCCAGATTGGCGGAGGCAACCAGCCAGCGTCCGTCGCGCGACCACTGCGGTGCGTGGTACATGACCCCGCCGCCCATGTGCGGCATGCCGCTGTTCGGCTTTTGCGCCGCTCCCTGATCCGCGCAAAACAGCAGCACAGCCAACCCTGCCAACTGCGATCCCGGTCGCGTCATGCTGGTCTCGGCTCGAGTGACGCGCCGAGCAATATCGAACCGTTCGTGGCAGGTGGTTACGGATGCGTGCCGGAGATGTGCAGGATCTATGACGCCTTTGCTTCGCCGACCTGCCGGCGCGCGAGGTGCCGCCGAATAAACGTCGCCGCCTCACCTAACGCCGAACGCGCCTCAGGCACCAAGGGCGTCAGCATCTGCCAACAGTGGTGCACGTCGGCGTAGATCGAGAGCTGACTCTCTCCGCCACTCGCGGTCACGCGCTCGTGCACGCGGCGCGAATCATCCAGCAACAGCTCGGTCGACCCCACCTGCAGCAGCATCGGCGGTAAGCCGTGGAGGTCCGCGTAGACCGGTGAGGCTCGCGTGTCGTCCGCGGGTGTGCGACCGAGATAGACGGCCGCAAACGCGGGAATGTTCTCTGGTCGAAACATCGCGTCGAGTCCGTCGTTCTTGCTGACCGACGCACCGCGACCAGCGAGATCGGTCCACGGAGAGAAGCCAACCAGACACGCCGGTGCGGGCAGTCCTGCGTCACGCGCGTGCACCGCAAGCGACAACGCGAGCCCGCCACCTGCCGAATCACCCGCGATCGCGATCGGCGCACCGGCGGTCTCGCCAACGAGCCACTCGTACGTCGCGACGACGTCGTCTAGCGCGGCAGGGAACGGCGCTTCTGGAGCGAGCCGGTAGTTCGCGCTGAACACCGGCGTCGACGCCCGTCGGGCGAGCGAGCCGGTGATCGGTCGATGCGTAGCGGCCGAGCACGAGACGAAGCCGCCGCCGTGGATGTAGAGGATCGTGCCGGGGCGTGCTTCCGAGGGCAGCAACCATTCGCCGTTCACGTGGCCTGTACTCAGGCGGCGAAACCCCAGCCCCTGTCGCGCGATCCACTGGTACGGCCAGGGCGCTCCGAACACCGCCCGCGCCCGGCGCGCGACGACATCGATGTCGCCCCAATCGCGTCGCCGCACGAGCGTGCGAACGCCGGCGTTGAAGGTTCGCGCCTGCCAGCTGGCCATCCGGTTCCCTACTTGTCCTGAGCGTCAGCGAAGGCTTTCCCGATTCCCGACGTTTGAGCAACGCGACTGGAGCACCTTGTGTCCAAACGAGCGTCGCCCGCTATTACACCGGACTTCGGCCCTGGGGAACGCCATGACCACGCTGCTCTGGCACGACGTGAGGTACGCCGCGCGCGGCCTTCGACGCAAGCCCGGTTTTGCCGTGGCCGTCGTGCTCACCCTGGGCCTCGGGATCGGGGCCAACGCGACCATGTTCAGCGTCGTCGATCGACTGCTGTTTCGCGCGCCGGCGTACATCCACGCTCCGGACCTGGTGCACCGCGTGAACCTGGTGGTGACGACCGAGCGCTCTGGCGACTTCACCAACGCCACCGTGAGCTACAAGCGCTACCT
>JBKOYV010000313.1:0-6809 GCA_046725585.1 Gemmatimonadota bacterium
CGGCGGACGTCCCGACGGTTGCTTCACCCGTGGACGGAAGCGACAGATGACGTCCGCGCTGAGGGCGGTGCGCCGGCCTCTCGCCATGAGCGCTCTCGCGCTCGCGGTGGTCGGTCCTGCACGTGCACAGAAGCCCGCTGCGCCGGACATTCGGAACTTCGACGCCTACGCGGCGAAGGCGATGAAGGACTGGAAGGTGCCCGGGATGGCGATCGCGATCGTGCGGAACGATTCGGTCGTGTTCGCGAAAGGATACGGCGTGCGGAAGCTCGGCGATCCGACGCCGGTGGACCCGCACACCGTGTTCGCGATCGGGTCATCGACGAAGGCGTTCACGTCCGCTGCGGTGGCGATGCTGGTCGACGACGGGAAGATGAAGTGGGACGTGCCGATCACGACGTATCTGCCGGGCTTCCAGATGTACGACCCATACGCCGCGCGCGAGCTCACGGTGCGGGACGCCCTGTCGCATCGCAGCGGGTTGACTCGCGGGGACTTCATGTGGTACGCCGCGGACTATGCGCGTGACGAGGTCCTGCGGCGCGTGCGGTACCTCAAGCCGTCGTGGAGCTTCCGGTCCAACTTCGGCTACCAGAACATCATGTACCTGGCGGCGGGGCAGGCGGCCGCGGCGGCGTACGGCCGCGACTGGGACACGCTCATCCAGGAGCGGATCTTCGCGCCGCTCGGTATGAAGGAGAGCTCGACAAGCGTTCGCGCCCTTCCGTCCCTGCCTAACGTCGCGCAGCCGTACGCGCAGATCGATAGCGTTGTGACGTACGTGCCGTACGCGAACATCGACAACATTGGTCCCGCGGGTTCGATCAACTCCACGGTGCTCGACATGGCGCAGTGGCTTCGGCTGCAGCTCGGCGAAGGGAAGCTCGGCGACAAGCAGGTTGTGTCGAGCGCCAACCTCGGGCAGACGCGCACGGCGCAGACGGTCATGAAGTACGAGCTGCCGTGGAGTCTCTACTTCCCCGAGGCCCATCTCATGTCGTACGGGATGGGCTGGTTTCTGAACGACTACAAGGGGCACATCGTCGTCCATCACGGCGGTAACATCGACGGCATGAGCTCGCTCGTGGCGATGCTCCCGGACGAAAAGATCGGCGCCGTCATCCTCACGAACATGAACGGCTCGCTGCTGCCATTCGTGATGGCCCATCGTATCTTCGACGACCAGCTGAAGCTTCCGCCGACGGACTTCAGCGCCGAGATGCGCATCAAGACTGACTCCCTCGAGAAGCGAGCCCGTGACGCCGCGTCGAAGGTAGACGCGGCACGCGTGCCCAACACGCGCCCGACGCTCGCGCTCGACAAGTATGCCGGCACGTACACCGACAGCCTCTATGGCGACATGGCGGTTCGGTTCGATGCCGGCAAGCTCCTGCTCTCCTATGGCGGAGAGTCTGACGCCGAGCTCGAACACTGGCACTACGACACGTTCCGCGTGATGTGGAAGAACCGGTTGCTCGGCAAGCCGATGGTCACGTTCGTGGTGGACGGCACCCCGAAGGTCGCGTCGATGAAGCTGGAGAACATCGGCGAGTTCGTTCGCGTGCCGACGAAGGCCGATACGAAGGGCGATACGACGTCGAAAGTTCCCGACGGAGATCGATAGCCACGCGCTCGATGGCGGTCGCATGGCAAGGCGTGAAGTAGAACTACCTGTCCCTCAAGGCGGAGATTTCACAATGAGTCTGGATTCAGGTCAGGCAGGCGCTCGCCAGGCCGGCGCCCTCGGTGTCCCACCCGGCTGGCGCGCAGCGGCCATCGCGGCGCTGGCGCTCCTCTCGTCAGCCCCCCCGATGCTCGGGCAGCAGCCGCGCGCTGTGTCGGGTACGGTCGTGAGCGCGGCGACTCTCACACCCATCCAGGGTGCGGACGTCCGTGTGCAAGGAGCGGAAACAAGCGTGCTCACCGACGTGAGCGGTCGCTTCCGGATCGCCGACGTCGGGGCCGATCAGGTGACTATCGTCGTTAGGCGCATCCGGTTCCAGCCCGTCACCCAGACCGTACGGGCCGGAACGACCGATCTGCGCCTGCTGATGACGGAAGCGACGGTCCAGCTGGACGAGGTGGTGATCACGGGCACGGCGGTCGGCACGCAGCAGCGGTCGATCGGCAACGCGGTCTCGTCGATCAGCGCGGCGCAGGAGCTCGAGCGGTCAGGCGTCAGCGATGTAGGAAACCTGATCAACGCACGCGCGGCTGGTGTGATCGTAACATCGGGCAGCGGGCGAGCGGGCTCGGGCACCGGCATCGCGATTCGCGGCCGGTCGACGATTTCGCTCAACCAGCAGCCGCTCCTCTACATCGATGGGGTTCGCGTCGCGAACGACGTCTCGACCGGAACGCGTGCCCAGGGCGGCTCCGGCATCGCGCGCATGAACGACATCGCTCCCGAAGACATCGAGAGCATCGAGATCATCAAGGGGCCAGCCGCGGCGACGATCTACGGCACCGAGGCGTCGAACGGCGTCGTCCAGGTCATCACGAAGCGCGGGCGCGCCAGCGACAAGCCGCGCTGGGGGCTGGGCTTTCGACAGGGCACCAGCTGGTTCCAGGACCCCGAAGGCCGACTTCCGACGAACTACGGGAAGACTACGGCCGGCCAGATTCTGACCTGGAACGCCATGGAGCAGGAAAAGGCACGCGGCTTCGACATCTGGAGGAACGGCCGCATGCAGAGCTACAGCGGGTCGGTGAGCGGCGGCACCAACCTCGTGCAGTACTACGTGTCGTCGACGTACGACACCGACAAGGGCATCGAGCCTAACAACTATCTCGATCGCTTTGCCGGCAACGCGAACATGAACATCACGCCGAGCGCGAAGATCGATGTCAACACGCGCGTCGGGTACGTGACCGGCACCACGCATCTGGGTTCCGACTACGGGCTCGGCGCGATGGCCGGTGTGATGTACGGATCTCCGCTCACGGCCGCCGCAGTTCCTCTGACGCGCGGATTCGGGTTCGGCGTTCCACCCGAGGTCGTGTGGGGCGTCGTGGACAACTCGCAGGAGCTGAACCGCTTCACGGGCAGCATCACGTTCAACCACCGCCCGCTCGACTGGTTCACGCAGCGCTTCATCGCGGGGCTCGATCAGACGGCCGAAGACAACCAGAACCTCAACAACTTCGTGCCGGCGGAGTGGCGGCCACTGTTCACGGTCACGAATGCGAAAGGCTGGCTGCTCCAGGATCGACGCGACATCACGCTCGCGAGCGCGGACTACAGCGGCACGGCGAAGTTCAACATCACGTCCAGCCTGGTCTCGAACACATCGTTCGGCGGCCAGTACTATCGCAAGAAAACGCGGCTCGGGCAGGTGAGCGGCCGCGAGTTCCCGGCGCCGGGGGTCAAGACGGCGGCTGCCGCGGCGCTCAAGGACGGCCAGCAGGACTTTGTTGTCAACACGACGATCGGTCTGTACGCGCAGGAGCAGATCGGATGGAACGACCGATTGTTCCTGACGGGTGCGGTGCGCGTGGACAACAACAGCGCGTTCGGCGAGGACTTCGACTTCGCCACCTATCCCAAGGTCGCCGCGACGTGGGTGATCAGCGAGGAGCCGTTCTGGAAGCTCGGCGCGATCAACACGCTCAAGCTGCGCAGCGCCTTCGGCGTGTCGGGGCTGCAGCCGGACGTATTCACGGCGCTGCGCACCTTCCAGCCGACCACGGGGACGGGCGACGCCGCCGCCGTCACGCCGCAGCTCATCGGGAACCCCGCCCTCAAGCCCGAGCGCGGGACGGAGTTCGAGGTTGGCTTCGACGCCATGGCCTTCAACCGCCTGAGCCTCGAGTTCACCTACTTCACGAAGAAGACGAAGGACGCGATCCTCCTGCGGCCGGTCGCACCGTCGTTAGGCTTCCCCGGCAGCCAGTACGTGAACATCGGGGAAGTGAGCAATCACGGCCTCGAGGCTCGCGCGACGCTGCAGGCCCTCACACGCGACAACTTCGGCTGGGAGATCACGGGGAACGTCGGCACGACCAAGGACAAGATCGAAAACCTCGGCGGAATTCCGTTCATCGCGTTCGGTGGCCTGCCGCAGCGACACGTGCAGGGGTACCCGATCGGTGGGCTGTGGGCGAAGCGTGTCACCAGCGCGACGCTCGACGCCAATGGCCGCGCGCAGAACCTTCAGTGTGACGGTGGGCCCGGTGCGCAGCCCCAGCCGTGTGCCTCCGCACCGCTCGTCTTCATGGGGACGATTACGCCGAAGGCCACCGGCGCCGTGGCGAACACGTTCACGCTGTACAAGCGGCTCAGCCTCTATGCGCTGGTCGACTTCAAGAGCGGGAACACGATGTTCAACACGGACGAAGCGCTCCGCTGCTCAATCCTGACCGTGTGTGAGGTCAACGTGAGTCCCGAGAAGTACGATCCGAAGTACGTCGCCAACGCGCAGAACGGGTCGTCGCTCATCATCGTCGACCAGTTCATGGACAAGGCGTCGTTCGCGATGCTACGTGAGGTCTCGGCGACCTACAGCCTGCCGGACAAGCTGGCGCATTATGCACGCGCGACGCGCGCCTCGTTCACGGTGGCGGGCCGGAATCTGCACCGGTGGACGAGCTACCGCGGGCTCGACCCGGAGAGCCGCTCTCTCTCGTCGACGTCCACGTTCACGCCGACCAACAACCCGTTCCAGAACACGTTCGACCAGGCGGTCACACCGACGCTTGCCCAGTTCATCGCGACCCTCAACCTGACGTTCTGACCATGCGAAACACTCAGAAGCGGGGCACCGCCCCAATGGCCAGCCGGTGGCGCGGGTGGCGATATGCCTATGTCGCCCTGTTCGCCGGCACGCTCGTCGCCTGCGACGAGATCACGAGCCTCGACCAGGAAGCGCCGAGCCGATTGGTCGCGAACGACCTGTATCAGCCGGAAAACGCGCAGCTGCTCGTCACGAGCACGATCAGCGATTACGAGTGCGCGCTCGCGCAGTACATCATCGCGGCCGGCCTCGTCGGCGACGAGCTGATCGACGCGCAGCTTTCCCAGCAGGGATGGGACTACGACCGCCGCACGATCGTTCCAGCACTCAACGCGTACGCGACGTTCGCGTGCGGCTCGACGCAGGTTCCCGGGTACTACACGCCCATCTCGATCGCGCGCGCGACGGCCGACAAGATCCTCGCATCACTCGAAGGATGGACGGATCAGGAAGTGCCGGGTCGTCAGGGGCTCATCGCCCAGGCTGCGGCACACGCGGGATACGCGCTCGTTCTGCTCGGCGAGTCCGCGTGCAGCGCGGCACTCGACGGCGGTCCGGAGCTCACGCCCGTGCAGATCCTCACCGAGGCGGAATCGCGCTTCACCAAGGCGATGGCCGCGGCGCAGGCCGCGAACAACACGGACATGCTGAACATGGCGCGTGTTGGGCGCGCGCGCGCCCGAGTCGGGCTGAAGAAGTTCGCCGACGCGAAGACCGATGCGGCGCTGGTACCGGACGCATACGTGCATGGCGCGAACTACTCCGCTGCCACGTTCCGCCGCGAGAATCTCGTCAACACGCAGTTCTACCGTGGGCTGTACGCGTCCGTCGATCCGTCGTTCCGTGGCCTCACGGTGGGCGGCCAGCCTGATACGCGGGTACCGGTAGAGGACGCGGGCGTCGTCGGACACGACAGGCAAACGCGCATCTGGCGGACCAAGAAGTACCCGACCAGCGCCTCACCTATCCCGATCGCGAGTGGCGACGAAGCCATCCTGCTCGTCGCGGAGGCGGACCTCGAGGCCGGCAACCTCACGGCGGCGGTCACGGGCATCAACAAGCTCCGGGCGAAGGCCTCGCTGCCACTCTACGCCGGTGGCACAGCGGTTGAAGTGCGCGCGCAGCTGATCGACGAGCGGCGCCGCGAGCTGTACCTCGAGGGGCAGCGGCTCGGCGACATCATTCGGTTCAACATTCCGCAGTCGCCGACAGCGGGCACACCGTTCCCGATCAAGGGTGGGACGTATGGGAACCAGCTGTGCTTCCCGCTTCCCGACGTTGAACGCAACAACAACCCCACGTTAAGTGGAAAGACCAGCTGACACGCAGAGGACCGCTGGCTCGGTGAAAGGCACGTCGCCTTTCACCCGGCCGATGGTCGCGCTGTGCCTCGGGCTACTCGGCACGGCTATGGCGCCGGCGGCATTTGCGCAGAGCAGTATCTCGTTCCCGCCGTTTCTCGAGATGCGCGTCCCCAAGCCACCCACGATCGCGACGGCGGAGAACGGACCATTCGTGGCGTACGAGGTGCACGTCACGAACTTCACGCCGCAGCCGATCACGCTGAAGAAGCTCGAGGTGATGTCGTCACCCGACCAGGGCGTCTTCTTCACGCTGAGCGATTCAGGACTCATGCGCGCGGTGACGCGGCCCGGCATGCCTCCCGCCGCCCAGACGGAGCGGCTCAAGGTGAACGGCGGCATGCGCGCGGTGGTCTTCCTGTGGGTTCCACTCACAGGCGCCGCGCCGAAGTCGATCCGACACCGCCTAACGATCGAGTCGGGTACCGGCGACAGCGTCCGCACGCAGACGCTGGACGGTGCGGTCGTGCCGGTCACGGCGCAGGCGGTGGCGATCGGGCCGCCGTTGCGCGGTGGTCCGTGGTTGACGGGGAACGGGCCGGCGGACGCGTCCGGGCATCGGAGATCGCTCATTCCGATCTACGGGACGCCGGCCATCGCACAGCGCTTCGCGATCGACTTCGTGAAGGTCGCCGACGATGACAAGACGTTCAAAGGCGACCAGCTCAAGAACGAGAGCTATTACGCCGAGGGCGTCGACGCGCTCGCGGTCGCG
>JBKOYV010000248.1:0-6116 GCA_046725585.1 Gemmatimonadota bacterium
CGGCCGCGACCCACGCCGGCTCGTCGCTCAGCACCAGCTCGCACAGCACGCCGTGCGTCTCCAGTGCATAACGCTGCGTGTCGGCGATGTATCGCACGATGCCGTTCAGGTCCACGCGATGTCGCTCCGTCGACTCCTGCCGACGGGCGAAGGTCAGCAGGTCCTTGACGATCTTCGCGGCGCGCTTTGCTTCACGATGCATCGTCTCGATCGCGCTGCGATCCTCCTTGGGCAGACTCGTCTTCAGCAGGATCTGCGCGAATCCCGAGATCGCCGCGAGCGGGTTGTTGAGCTCGTGCGCCACGCCGGCGAGCGTGTGGCCGAGGCTCGACATCCGTTCCGCACGCCGCACGACCGCCTCACGACGCAGCCGTTCCGTCACGTTCTCGGCGATGCCCTCGTACCAGAGCACGTCCCCGTACGTATCGCGAGCGGCGCGCGCGGAGAGTCGGACGGCGATGGGCGTCCCGTCGCGTCGGCGCCATGTGAGATCGAACCACTCGGGATGCGCGCCGCTGTCGATGGCGGTCATCCACGCGTCGCGCTCCTGGGGGTCGAAGTAAAGGTCCCGGGCAATGTCGATCGCCATCAGCTCGTCGGCCGATTCGTAGCCGAGCATCGCCACCATCGCCGGGTTCACGTCGAGGAAGCGACCGGCTCTCGTGGAACGGAAGATCCCGTACGCGGCGCGGTCGATGAGAGCGCGCGTCCGCTCCTCCGACTGACGCAGCGCCTCCTGCGCGTGCTTGCGCGCCTCGATGTCTCGGGTGACGCTGAGGAGTCGATCGGGAACCCCGGCCTCGTTCCGCAGCAGCGCCGTGTGGGTTTCCACCCAAATGTATGAGCCGTCCTTCCGGAGACACCTCCACTCCACGAGCGGAGTTTCACCCCGAAGCACCGCGAGGTATGCGTCGCCGGCGAGCTTCGCGAGGTCGTCCGGGTGCGTGAGCGCGAAGACATCCTTCCCCACGAGCTCCGCTGGCGTGAAGCCCAACGCCTTTTCCGTGGACGCGGAATAGTAGAGCGCCGTACCATCGAGGTCCTGCAGGCACACGATGTCGTCGATGGATTCGGCCAGGAGTCGATACTTCGCCTCGCTCTCCATGAGCGCGAGCCCCGCGGTGCGGTGCTCGCTGGTGTCGCGCGCCGTGACACGATAGCCGACAACCGAGCCGTCCTCCTCGACGACAGCGTCGGCTCGAGCCTCGAGCCACACCCACGCGCCGTCCTTCTTGCGAACCCTCGCGGTCTCGGTCACCGGCTGGCGCTTGCGGACGGTCTGTACGGAGCGCGCGATGCGCTCGCGGTCGGCCCCGTCGAGCAGAGTCCACCACTCGACCCCCACAATCTCTTCCGGTGCGTAGCCGAGCACGTGCGCGACCGACGGGCTCACATAGGTGAACCGACCGCCGTGCAACGAGACGAGCGCGATGATGTCACTCGAGTGTTCCGCGATCAGGCGGTAGAGCGTCTGCTGTCGGCGCAGCTCGACCTCCACAGAGACCCGCGACGTGACGTCGCTCAGCGTGCCGCTCACGCCCACGACGTCCCCGGCGGGGTCGAGCATCGGAATCGCCCGCATCTCGAGCCAGTGAACGTTTCCCGCGACGCATTTCACGCGGACCACCTGCTCGGCCAGCGATTGGCGGCCTTCCAGGAGCGAGCGCAGCATACTGTCACACTCGGCCGCGTCTTCCTCGACCATCGTGGAGGTTGCGCGCTGGGATATGCACTCCGACGGTGATCGGCCGGTCACCGTTTCCCAGGCCGGGTTGAGGAACGTCCACCGAAGATCCCGATCGGCCTGGAACACCACCGTCGTCAAATTGTCCACCAGGGCCCGGTAGCGCTCTTCGCCTCGGCGCAGAACCTCCTCGGCCGACTCGCGCTGCTGGATGTAATCCTGCAGCATTGAGCGCAGGGCCATGGTATCGCCGGTCAGCTTCTCGATAGTCGCGTCGCGCTGCTGGATCGCCTTGTCCACAGTCCGCTTTCGGCTGCGTTCTGTGACAAGGAGCACGACAGCGGCAATCGCGACGATTACCGCGACGACGGCAAGGGTGGGTGCGGCGAGGATCAGGTGATCACTCCGGACGTGGGGCGGACGATGGCAATTGATACGCGGTTTGACGAGCGGGCGGGAGGGGCTGACGGCATGGGTGAAGGCGACGGCGCCGGGGGGCAGCCACCACCGAGCCCTGCCGCGGGAACCAACGCCGAAGACGGGCGGTTAGTGCCGCAGATGACCGCGTCGGCCGATGCAGCGCGCGAGGGTGATCTTCGCTTCGAAGCCGAAGCGCTTCCGTACATTGATGACGTTTACCGTTTTGCCCTGTCACTCACACGCGATGCGGCAGACGCTGATGACGTTGTCCAGGAGACGTTTCTTCGCGCCTATCGATCATGGCACACGTTTCAGCCGGGCAGCGATGCCCGTCGCTGGCTGTTCACGATTACGCGCAACGTGTTCCTGCGATCGCGGGAGCGGGAACGCCGCCACATCGAGCTGGAAGACGGTGACCTCGAGGCCTTGAACTCCTTCGCCGCGACCGCCGATCAGCTTCGCGACGGCAGCGACCAGATTCTTTCGCGGATCGATCTCGCTCCCGCGCTTCGGCGCGCGCTGAATGAGCTCGATGAGCCGTTCAAATCAGCGGTGGTGCTGGTCGACCTCGAGGACCAGTCCTACGAGGCGGCCTCGGAGATTCTTGGCGTCCCGATCGGAACGGTCCGCTCCCGACTGTTTCGAGGGCGCCGAATCCTACAGGAAAAACTCATCACCTACGCGCGCGACGCCGGCTTCACGACCGCACAGCGCGGCCAACGCGGATCGAAGGATGACTGATTGCAACCGCGATATCGACTGCCGCACTGCAGTCCAAAAACTCTGGGATTATCTCGACGACGAGCTCACGCCGGAGCGGATGGAGGAAGTTCGCCGACATCTGGTGCGGTGTGGCGACTGTCTCCCACATCATGAATACGGCCGCGTCTTTCTCGCGGCGCTGTCGGCGGCTCGTCAGGCCGACGCGCGGGCACCCGAGGCACTCCGAGAGCGCGTGATGGACAGTCTGCGGGCCGCGGGGTTCAGTACCTGATCCCCCGCGGCACGCTCCGCCTCTACATCGCCGGACGTCCAGTGATGTTCACAACCACGACATCGCCGACCTTCGTTGCCCTGAGCGTCGGCTCGATCGACTTCCGATCGCCGACGATCACGATTGCGAGCTTCTCCGGGTCGATGTACTGCCGCGCGACGCGCTGCACGTCTGCCTGCGTCACGGCCGCGATGCCCTGCGTGTAGCTGTTGTAGAAGCTGAGCGGCACATCGTACGGCACGAGCTGCGAGAGCTGCCCTGCGATCCCTCCCGTCGTCTCGAAGCGTCCGGGCAGCTGAAGTTGCAGGTACTGTTTCGCCTTCTCGAGCTCGTTCTTCGGAACCGTGTCGCGAATCGCACGGATCTCCTTCACGAACTCAATGAGCGCCGAGTCGGTCTTCGCGGCGACAACCTCGGCGCTTGCCGTGAACGGTCCGGGTGTTCGACGCATCGCGAAGCCCGAGGATGCGCCGTACGTGTATCCCTTCGTCTCTCGCAAGTTCTGATTGAGACGGCTCGTGAACGACCCACCCAGGATGGTGTTCATCACGATGAGCGGGAAGTACTCCGGCGTATTGCGCGCGACGCCAACGCGTCCGATCCGGAATGACGATTGGGCGGCGCCGGGTTTGTCGACGAGATAAATGGTGGTTCCCTTCGCCGGAGCGGGTTGTCCGTAGTTGGCCGGCGGAACGGTTCCGCGCTGCCACCCGCCGAAGAGCGCGCGTGCGCGGCGCTCAATGTCGTCGGGTCTGACGTCTCCCACCACGAGCAGTGTCGCGTTGTTGGGCCGGAAGTACGTATCGTAGAACCGCCGCACATCGGCCTGCTGGATCGCGTTCGTGCTCGGCTCGTCGCCGGTGAGCGGATGACCGTAGGCCGCCGATCCGAAAACGATCGCCGCGTACGCGCGGTTCGCGATCTCGGGGGCGCGGTCCTTCACCTGCAACAGGCTCGTTAGGCGATTCTTGCGCAGCCGTTCCAGCTCGGCCGGCGGAAACGCCGGATGCAGCGCAATGTCTGCGAACAACGCCAGGGCGCTGTCCAGCTGCGCGGTGGGCGTGTGCAATTGAACCGTCGTTGCATCCCAGCCGCTGTTCGCGAAGATGTCGACGCCGAGGAACGCCTCCTGGTCGGCTATCTGCAGCGAGCTTCGCGTCGTCGTTCCTTCCTTGAGTAGCGACGTCGCGAGCGTCGCCGTCCCGAGCTTGCCCGGTTCATCGGTCTCGCCACCACTCTTCACGACCAGCACGAAATCCGCGAGCGGGAGCTCGTGCTGCTCGACGACCATGAGCCTGAGCCCGTTAGGCAGGTCGCGCGACACGACCTCGGGCAAGGTGAGCGCTTTCGGCGCTCCCAGCACGGGCGGCTTCGTCAGATCCATCGCCGGCGCCGCGACGGCGGGTGCGGGCGGCGGCGCTGCGGCCGTCGTGGCCGCAGGGGTTGCGCCGTGCGAGCACGCGGTCGCAACGAGCAACGCCACCGCGCTCGCGGCCCGGCTCGGGATGCTGGCGCGACGCCGAATCACTGGACCACCCCCGTCACCATGAGATCACGCTTGCCCTCAGGCACGACGGTCAGCGTCACACGCGGTTTCCCGAGGTACGCCACGGCGGCACGCTTCACGTCGGCGACCGTCACCTTGTCGTAGCGCGCCGCGTCCTGTTTCGCGTAATCGGGCGTCCCGGTGAAATAGTTGTAGAAGTTGAGCTGATCGGCCTTCCCGAGGTCGCTCGCGAGGCGGTCGAGGAACTGCGCGCGCGTCGAGTTCTGTGCGCGCGCGAGCTCCCGCTCGGTGATGCCATCCGTCAGGAGCTTCTGCAGCTCCTCGTTCACGAGCTTGGCCATCTCCGTTGGGCTGTGCCCCGGCTTCGGCGTCACCGCGATCTGGAACCCGCCATCGAGTCGCTGGCTGTTGTTGAAGGCGCTCACGTCCTGCGCCACCTGCATGTCGTACACGAGACGCTTGTACAGGCGGGAATTCTTGTCGCCGGCGATCACGTACGCCGCGACGTCCAGCGGCGCGTCGTCCTCATGGAACGCCTTCACGCCGCGCCAAGCGTAATAGAGGCGTGGTAACTGCACCTTGTCCTCGAGCACGAGAAACGTGTCCTTCGGAACCGGCTGCGAGGTGACCTGGGGTCGCGGCGGAATGGCCGGGCCGCGAGGAATCCCGCTGAAATACAGCTGCACCAGCTTCTTCACTGAGTCGCGCTGGAAGTCCCCGACGATCGCGATGGTCGCGTTGTTAGGCGCGTAGTAAGTCCGGAAGAAGTTCTTCACATCCTCGAGCGACGCCGATGTCAGGTCGGTCATCGACCCGATTGTCGGATGCGCGTACGGATGCGACGCGGGGTAGAGCGCGGCGAGAATCGTCTCGAAGGCGCGGCCGTACGGAACGTTGTCGTAGCTCTGGCGCCGCTCGTTCTTCACCACGTCCCGCTGGAGGTCGAGCTTCGGCAGGTCCATCGTCGGGAGAAGCCGGCCCATTCGGTCCGCGTCGAGCCAGAGCGCGAGGGGCAGCGCGTTCGCCGGCATCCACTCGTAATAGTTCGTCCGGTCGCCGTTGGTCGACCCGTTGTTGTTCGCACCCGCGGCCTCGAGCCACTGATCGAACTTGCCGACCGGCACGTTCTCCGAGCCCATGAACATGATGTGCTCGAACAGGTGAGCGAACCCGGTGCGCCCCGCCACCTCGTCGCCCGACCCGACCTTGTACCAGGTGTTGACCGCCACGATCGGCACCGAGTGGTCCTCGGAGAGGATCACCTCGAGCCCGTTTGACAGCGTGTACTTCTCGTACGCAATCGCCGGTACCGCCTGTGCGACCGCGGTCGCGGGCATAACCGCGAGGGAAAGCTGACAGAGCCGTCGCAGCAGCGTTCGTACGGTCGGCGCGCCGAGTTGACGGCGGAATCGATGGGCGCTCACGGCGTGGTTCTCACGGAGTGATTCTCACCAGGCAGGGCGGACAAATGAGGGACATCCCGGGTGTGTCAGGACAGTCGGCCGTTCTCG
>JBKOYV010000464.1:0-21781 GCA_046725585.1 Gemmatimonadota bacterium
GAGTCTTATCGCGGGGTATTTTGATCAATGGGTTCTGTGTGGTTTGAATTCCGGAAACTAGGTGCCGCTGTTTTCACAAATTAAAACGACTCTGACCCCTTATAGGCGTTAGGCGGCCAGCGGAGACATCAGCGGCAGCGCGCGGTAGAGCAGCGCCAGCATCTCCAGATCGCCGTGCGTCCTCGCGCGGTCGGCCGCCGAGACGCCGTCGCGATCGCGTGCCGTCACCGAGGCGCCTGCCGCGATGAGCGTGACGCACACCGCCTTGTGGCGGAACATGCTCGCGTACATGAGCGCGGTCATCCCGTCCACCGTCGCGGCATTGACCCTGGCGTTGTGCTCGAGCAGGATCCGCGCGGCGTCGGCGTGTCCGCCGATCGACGCCGCCATGAGCGCAGTGAGACCGGTGAGGTCCGCCGCGTCCACCTGCGCACCCCAGTCGATCAGGAGCTCGACGACCTCGTCGTGCCCGTTCGCCGCGGCGACCATGAGCGGCGTGTTTCCTCGCCGATCGCGCGCGTCCAGCGGCGCGCCGGCGATCAATAGCGCATCGGCCGCACCCGCTTCGCCACGATACGCCGCGTCGAACAGCGCTTTCGCCTTGTTGAATGTATCGGTCATTTGTGTACGGCTCCTTTCCTCACGGCAGTGACACGCCCGGAGCTCACTCGTAAGCGTACCTCCAGCGTGGTCATGTAGGCCTGCACGACGTCCGTTCGCAGCCGGTAGTGCGCGTACTGCCCGTCACGCCGCATCTCGATCAGGCCGACCTCGGCGAGCAGCCGGAGGTGATGCGACATGGTCGGCTGCGAAAGGGGAAACTCCTCGCACAGATGCTGGCACGCCGCGTCGCCGCGCGCCGCGATGCGCTCGAGGATGGCGAGTCGCCGCGCGTCGGCGAGGGCCTTCGCAATGCGCAGGAATTCGTCGGTGGAGAGCGTCATGTCATGGGCTACATATAGACAGCTATCAATCTAATAGATGACCGTCTATGAAGGGAGTACGGGCCATCAAGGCGACCGGCAACGCGGCTACAGCCGTGGATCCACCGGCTCACTCTCGAGCGCCAGCACCCCGAACACACACTCGTGCACCCGACGCAGCGGCTCGCCGCGGATGAATCGCTCCAGCCCCTCGATCCCCAGGGCGAATTCCCGAAGTGCAAGCGCCCGCTTGGCCGAAAGGCCGCGCTGACGCAGTCGATCGAGGTGCTCCCGAAGCGTGTATTCAGGACCGTAGATGATCCGCAGATATTCCCGGCCCCGGCACTTCACCGCCGGCTGAACGAGACCACGGGCGCCGCGCGCGATGAACGCCATCGGCTTGATGACCATGCCTTCACCGCCCTCCCCGGTCATCTGCTCCCACCACGCCGTCGCGTTCGCCTCGCTCTCCTGATCGCTCAGGTCGACGACACGGTGCGCCGTCGAGAACAGCACACGAGACTCGTCCGCCGCGCACATCGAACCGATCTGGTCGAGATGCCATCGATGGTCCTTCGCCGTGTGCAACGTTCCTTCGGTCGCGAGCACGTGGAACGGCGCCAGGCGCAGATCCGACACCGATGTCACCGGCCAGCAGTAGCGGCGCCACGCGTCGGTGTATCGCGTGATCATCGCCGCGCGTTCCTCGAAGCGGTCGGCGAGCGCCTCTGCCGTCGGTGTTCGCGCCGCCGCCGCGCGCAATGCACCCACCGCGTCTGCTACGCCTCCGGAGGCCGCTGCGCTCACCGCCGCGTACTGTTGACGGATCAACGCCTGCGCTTTCGCGGACCACGGCATGAGCTCGCAATCGAGCACCGCCCACGTCGTGCTGAGTCGGTCCCAGAACCCAGATCGATCCAGTGCGCGCGACAGAATGGCGAGCAGCTCGCCCTCCATCGCCGCGTTGTCGAAGAAGCGGCGACCGGTGCGTGTGTACACGATCCCGGATCCGTCATCCACAACTCCGAAGCGCCGCCGAGCAGCGGCCTCGTCGCGACAGATGACGACCACCGCGCGCGAACCCATGTGCTTCTCCTCGCACACGACGTTAGGCACGCCATGCATCCGGAAGTACGCGAACGCCTCCGTGGGGTACTCCAGGTATCCATCATGCGCGGTCGTCTCCGACGGCGACATGGTGGGCGGCAGGTAGACGAGCCATTTCGGGTTCGCCGCGAACCGGCTCATCACCTCGAGCGCCGCCGTCGCGTTCGCGTTCCGGATGGTGACGTTGCGGTGCAGCTGCGTGGCGACGATCCGCTTGCCGCTCACGTCGGCCAGATCGAGCACGTCGTCTTCCCGCTGCTGCTGCGACAGCGATGATGCGCTGCTCGCCAGCAACGGACGCGCGGGTTCGGCGTACGTCCTTGCGGCCGGCACCGACACGATCTCCCTCTCGGGCCAGCGCAGCGCGGAGAGCTTGCCGCCGAACACGCATCCGGTATCGATGTTGATCGTTCGGTTCAGCCATTCCGCCTCGGGCACGGGCGTGTGTCCGTACACGACGTGTGCCCTGCCGCGATACTCGGCGGCCCAGTTGTAGCGGACGGGCAACCCGAATTCGTCAGTCTCGCCCGTCGTCTCCCCGAAAAGAGCGAACGACCGAACTCGGCCTGACGCCCGACCCTGCATCTCGGCCTTGAGGCCCGCGTGCGCCACGACGAGACGGCCATCGTCGAGCACGTAATGACTCACGAGATCATCGAGAAAGTCGGCGACGCGCGTCCGAAAGTCCGGCGTCTCCGGCTCGAGCTGGTCGAGCGTGGCGGCGAGCCCGTGACTGACCTGAACGTCGCGGCCGCGGAGCTTCTTCACGAGCTTGACGTCGTGGTTGCCCGGCACGGCGAGCGCCGTGCCGCCCTCCACCATCGACATGGCGATACGGAGCACGTCGGGAGCGCCGGGACCGCGATCGACAAGGTCGCCGAGAAACACGGCCTTTCGCCCGGCGGGATGCCGAAAGCCGGAGGACTCGTCAGGCACGTAGCCAAGTCCCGCGAGGAGCGCGCGGAGCTCCCCGGCGCACCCGTGCACGTCCCCGACGATGTCGAAGGGACCGGAATCGCTCCTCCGATCGTTCCACAGCGGCTGGCGTTCGACGATCACGCGCGAGACGTCGTCCGGCGTGCGCAGCACGTGGAGATGGCGGAAGCCCTCGCGCTCCAGCCCACGCATTGATCGGTGCAGTTGGCCACGCTGTTGTCGAATGACGTGGCCACCGAAATTCCGATCCGGGCGCGTCCTGTTTCGCTCCGCGCAGACGCGCTCCGGAATATCGAGCACGATCGCGACGGGCAGCACGTGGTACCGCCGCGCCAGCTCGATGAGCGGCTTGCGCGCTTCGGGCTGGACGTTGGTCGCATCCACCACGGTGAGGAGCCCCGCCTCGAGCCGCTTCGCGGCGATGTAGTGCAGGACATCGAACGCCGCCGTCGTGGCCGACTGGTCGTTCTCGTCGTTCGACACGAGCCCCCGGCAGACATCCGACGACAACGTCTCGAACGGTTTGAAGTGCGTGCGCGCGAACGTGGACTTGCCGCACCCCGACGCCCCGATCATCACGACCAGGGACATCTCGGGGATGACGATCGTCCGAGGCGGCAGCGCGGACTCGGCACCCGCGGTGGCTATCTCAGACATCGGCATCCCTCCGCGTGAACACGGCCATCTGCGACGGCGACCCGACGTCGGGCTGCGCCGGGCCGACAGGCGCGAAACGAACCGTGTAACCGAATCGGTCCCCGACGCCGGCCGCCCACGCCGCGAGCTCGGCGCGTGTCCACTCGAATCGGTGATCGCGATGGCGGAACTGGCCCGCCGGCAGTGTCGGCCACACGACGTTGTACTCGGCGTTAGGCGTCGTGAGGACGAGAATCCCGGGCCGAGCGAACTCGAACGCCACACGCTCGAATGCCGCGAGTCGCGGCCGGTCGAGGTGCTCGATCACTTCGACCACTGCCGCGGCGTCGAACCCCGTCAGGCGGGCGTCGCGGTAGACGAGGGACCCGTGTAGTAGCGTGATACGCTCGCGCTGCCTGGGCGGCATGCGATCGAGCTTGAGCCGGTCCGCGGCGATCTCGAGCGATCGATAGGACACGTCCATGCCGACAATTCGTGTGAACTGGCGTTCCTCGAGCAGCCGGCGCAGGAGCCGGCCTTCGCCGCAGCCGAGGTCGAGGACTGTCGTCACGCCGCTCTCGCGAAGCACGGTGCGCACCAGCTCGAGGCGCTGCTCGTGCAGGCTGATGGGCCGCTCGAGCGTAGTCTCTTCCGCGTCGCGCGCGGCAGGGGAGTCCTCGTCCTCCTGCGTTTCCTCCTCGGATACGAGACGGGCGATGGCATCGCGCACGAGCGAGTGGCGGTGTTTCAGGTACCGCCTCGCGATGAGTGCCCGATCGGGATGCGTCGCGAGCCAACCCTCGCCGTGGCGCAGCAGCTTGTCGACTTCGTCGTCACCGACCCAGTAGTGCTTTTCGTCGTCCAGAACGGGAACGAGCACGTAGAGATGCGTGAGCAGGTCGGACAGCCGATGCATCCCGCTCAGGGTCATCGTGAAGTAACGGCTGGTTCCCCACTCCGGCGAGCGGCTGTCCAGCGCGTGGGCCGCGACCGTCACCGTGTAGCCGAGTGGCTCGAAGAGTCGGCGGAGGAGCGTCTCACCGCTTCGGCAGGGAACCACGGAGAGCCGAGCCTCGAGCGGAATCGAGGCTTCGGCCAACGCGGGTCGTTCCTTGCTGCGCCCTCCCATCGCGGACGCGAAGACGTTCGAGATGGCGACGCTCAGGAAAGACGAGGCGACGTAGGGCCGGTCGTTGACGTACTGCGTCAGCAGGCCGCCTTCGCCGGCCGGCCCGCGGCGGCCGCGCACGAGGCTCACGGGATCGATGTCGAGAATGAGCGCGACCGTGCACCGCTCCTCGGTCGCTTCCGGGTACACGACATGCGCGCGCCCGAACGAGAGATCGAAGCTCTGCGCTCGAGCAGGGTTCTTGTGGAGCAGGTACCCGAGGTCGGTCGCGGGGCGATGCGTGGTGGTGATGGTGAGCAGCATGCGCTTTCGGTCCCAAAAAACACGAATCGCGTCGCCGATGCTCCGGAGCCTGGCTGGCTCCTCGAAGCCGGCAACGCTCGCCTAACGGGCGACCAGGCCGACTCGTGAACATCGGGACGCGACTCCCAAGTGGGCGGAGTCTAAGCGGCGGGGCGATGGTAAGTCAAGCCGTCGCGCCCGCGAGGCCGAGGCCATCCGCCACCCCCGACAGGCTTCGTTCAGTCGGATCCAGGAGTGATGTGCGTCGCCGGCCGAGTGTGACGCGGTACCTAACGATTTGGAGCGTCGCGGTCTGACGCCCTCCCCGCGCGGGCATGCGACCGCGGACTACTGGATCAGAGCACCGAGGCGCGACCGGCGATCCTGGGCGTGTCAGGATAGAGGGACTGAAACCGTGGTCGGGGTTTACATCAGCTCCCACACCGACCTTGTACCACGAAGGTCTTACTGTTCCCGTGCGCCCCGGCTTGGCAGGCTTCTCGGGCAAGCGGCAACCGCTCATCCGGCAGGGCGATCGTCGGGGAGAAGACATCATGGTTAAGATGCTGGCGGCTACGCTCCTGGCACTGGGAGCTCTGATTCCTCGCGCGTCAACCGCGCAACGCGTGTTTGGGTTCGGTGGCGGCGAGGTTCGACTCGGTGTCGCCGATCCGAAGAACGCCGACAAGGGCGTCGCCTACGCAATCGACGCCGACCTCGGCTATCTGAAGCTGCCATTCCTTCGCATGTACGCCGGACTCGCTGGCTTCAACGCCGACGCGGACGTAACGGTAGCGGGCACCAAAGTCGGCGGTTCGATCAAAGGACTCGGGGTCGAGGTTGGCGGTCGACTCGACATGCGGCCACTGCGCAAGCTTTCGCCGTTCGTGCTGCTTGGCCTCAGTTTCACGCACGTGAACGCCTCGGATGTGAGCGATCCTACGACGGCGGACTTGATCGAGGGCACTAACGTGGCGCTCGACTACGGCGCCGGCCTCGCTTGGCATCTCGGACCCCGGCACACATGGTCGGTTGTCGGAGATCTCCGCTTCGTCACCGGCAGCGATGTGGGCCGCACGGTCCTCACCGCCGGGATGCGCTGGTCACCCCGCGGGCGCGAGATGTATCGCCGCGAGGCTCAGCCGAAAGAGGAGCCCGTCACGACGGCGGCCACAGCAGCATATAGCACGCTCGCCTCGACGCAACGATCGCTGCCCGGCGTGGCATCCGTACGAGAGACCGATTCGACGGTCACGATCGTGCTGGACGAGACCGTGTTCGACGCCGCGTCGGGAGGCCTCTCGACACTCGGACGGTCCACGCTTCAGACGACGGCGAAGTCACTCGCAACGGTCCCTAACGCCCCTGTGCGCGTCGAGGGCTACAGTGACTCGACCGGGAACGTCCAGGGTGAACAGCGTGCGTCGGAGCAGCGCGCGGAAATGGTGCGCGCGGCACTCATCGTCGAAGGCGTCAACTCTACACGCCTAACGTCAGGCGGCTACGGGGCGACCCGTCCCGTCGGCGACAACGGCACAGCCGAGGGTCGTTCGAAGAACCGGCGCGTGGAGGTGGTGGTGGTAAAAGCAAAGCCCTAGTTGCGCCGCCGCCTGGGTGGTTTGTTCGACGCTGACGAGCCGAACGGTGGCGAGTGTGACGCGCTGCCTAACGAAGTGCGCAAGGCCCAGCAGTGGGCGAATGCGGGAAACGAAAGGCGTCCAGCCGTGAGACGGCTGGACGCCTTTCGTGTCATGACCTGCGCCCACCTGCGCGGAATCGCGCGGTAGCAGCCGAACAGCGGAACTTTTTTGCCGCTTTGCCTCGCTTTCAGCGTCTCCACCGCCACAGGAACCGAGCCTAACGAGGAATACTCGGCAGCTCTTGCGTTGGTACGAGATGCGCTCGCGCTCGAGCAGCGCCGGGAGTCGCTGGTCCCAAACGCACGCGACCGGCTGTCAACAGCTTTGTACCTTTACCCCCGATCGTCGCCGCACGGAGAAGGTCGAGCGGTGCGCGGACCGCGCGTGGCCTATCGTGTGGGAACGCGGGGAGGGCTCAGTGCCTAACGCGCCGTTCTGGTGGAGCCGGTGGAACCGCTGGAGCGACTGGCGCCGTTAGACGTGGGCGAGGGCCGGAGGGGCGCCGAGGGGTGAGATCACCGTGCCGGGTCTGCGACAAACAACTGCCCCCTCTGCCCGACCATCCTGGCCGCGCCGGTACGGTGGGCCCGGGAGCTCTTAGGGCAGTCCATCGGCGCGGAGCATGCTGCGGCCTCGCTGCGGCGATCCGCGCCGGACTGCTGAAGCTCGATCCGCGGTTTTACCTACAGCCACGGTTTTGCTCGCCGAGATCGCCGCCTTCCTCGACAACCGCGCGGCCCTTGTGGGCTGACGCGCACGCGATGAGACACCGCCGCCCGACGCGTCGAGCGGCGATCCGTTCATGTCCAGTTACGGCGCTGGACCGCCATTACGCCGATCCTGGCCGAGCTCGAGCCCGGCGTCCGCCCACCTACATCACACGGTGGTGATCGTCGACGTGCGAGCGGCGAACCAGGACGAGATCGACGACCCGAAGATCATGACGACGGCAATGAGGAGGACCGCGATCAGGGCCACGAGCAACCCGTACTCTGTTACCGCGATGGCGGACTCGTCCCGGCCGAAACGGCGGACGCGCGTGAGCAGATCGTGCATGGATTCCCCTCGGGCTCGGTGTCCAATTCGCGAGCACTAGCTGTACGAGCGGCGGTAACCAGCCGATCCATCGCGTCTTCGCTTGATCCGAACCGCCGCCCCCACCGACCAGTATCGCCCGCGGGTTACGGATTGTCGAGGCTCAAGCCACTAAAAAAGGACAAAGCGCGCAAGCCGCGAAGGTCACGCGCTTTACCAAATAGCAGGGGCGGGACTCGAACCCGCGACCCCGGCATTATGAGTGCGGTCGACAGCCCGGAGACGGGGCGCAAAGACCCCGATGCAGAGGCATAACGCGGCGTAGCGCGGAAGGAAAAAGCGTAGGTGTGGGTACCAAACTGGGTACCGCAGGCGAATCGACGACGCTTGCCCCCGCCGAAGCTGTAGGGCCTCCGCGCCTCGCGACTCCCCTGGCGCCTAACGAGGCGGTGTCACGACCAATGGGGATGGGCCTGCGTCCTCCCGACCTGCATCATCCCCGATCGCGGCCGCAAGAAACTCAGTCACTGAGAGTCAACCGCGGGGCGGGCGGTACCCGAACGCAAAGCCGGCGACGTTCTTAATTTCGACGAGGAAGAACGAAAATCGCCCGGCTGTTGGAGCGGTGAGAATGTAGGCATTGCGGAGGAATAGCGTATCAGTCGCGATAGCTCCCTTCCCCGGTTGGTTCGTCCTTTCGCTCCTCCGGTCGATGGTCTCAAGCTGACCTAACGGGGGTATCTCCTCGTCGGTGGACGCCGCGCCGGAGAGAACGCCCTTTGACCACGTCCTGAACCGCTCTTCCGCCGCAAGTATCCCAGTGATAACGATCCCGCCGACCGTCAGCGTCACTTCGATCAATTCGTCGCGCTCAGTCGCGAAGTCGTTCGCGAGTTGAGCGAGGGCGCGAAGGCGGACCGAGACTTCGCTGTCAGAGTTCTGTGCCTGATCCATGCGGAAGATCCTACCGCCCAGCGGCCGGGCTCGCGAGTCGGCGGGGGGAACCCTAGTCAAGGTTTACCAGTCGATGTATCCCGCCGGACCACCGGGACTCGATCGTTCGGAGCCGCGGGGCCAGACGTGGTTGCACTTCCGGCAGGTGACAGTCGCCGGCTCCTCGTCCAGTGTTTGCGTGAGGACGTGCGGGCCCGGGTCGCCACATGCCGGGCATTTGCCGCGGTACATCTCCAGTGCGCTCACCCCCGCCTCCAGGATACTCTGGCGAGTCTCGATGCGCGATCATTCAATGATCTACCCGGGGCAACCGCGATTTGCTAGTCGTGTGGCCTTGCGCGCGGCCGTTCCCTTGGGATACCCGACAGCATGCCAGGCCCCGCCGAGCGGGCGCTGCCGACCATCGAGTACCGCGACCGTCATCGACGGGTGTGGTACGTCGCGGAGGTCGCTCGGTTCCAGGTGGTCTCACCGGCGATCGACGGGCCGAACCTTTGCCTCGTCATCCGGTTCGAGCGCGAGGGCGAGGAACGCTTCGCGCGGTGGATCGGCGGCGAGGACTGCCGCCTGCGTGGCGCGTTGCCCCGGCTGTTCGCCGAGGCGGAGCCGGTGGGGGCGATGAGGCCGGCCGAGAGCACGCCTCTCCCGATCCTCGAAGAACCTAACGACGCCGGTGGAGTTGGTCCGGCGCCACTCGAGACGATCGCGCTGTGGGTCGACCTCGTCGCCACGATGGCCCTGACGAGCTCGCGGACTTCGAGGAGCGGACGTTCAGGCAGTGGGACCACTCGTCGTTAGGCGACCTGCGGCGGGCGATCGAGCGAAGGCGGAAGGAGCTCGCGGGCTAACAGAAAAACGCCCCGCTGGTTAGGCGGGGCGTTGAGTTTGTCAACTGATTAGTCCGAGTCGCTGAAAACTCTTATCAACGATCAGGATCGTCCAGTCTCTTGGGCTTGCGTAATGATACGCGGGGTCGACACTGCGTACCCGTTGTTGCCGATAGCGACCACGTACACGCGGCCTGAGCTGCCGCCGACGCCCTTACCAGCGCGATCGGCTGCGTAGGTGTCACGGGCTTTCTTACAGACGGTTTCCTGAGTGACCAGCTTCACCTGGTTCGCCTGCGTATACGGGAGGTGCAGGCTGTCGCGGACGGGCTTCTCGCCTCCGCTGGTTGCTGACGCATAGTTCGCCAAGTGCGCCACCAGGATCGCGCTCGTGCTATCCGCCGGACGGCAGACCGACTGCCCGCCTAGCGGTCGTGACGCGATCGCCACTGCCACAAGAACAGCCGTTGTCATCAGTCTCATCTCAATCTCCTAAACCGGAGGCTTCCCCTAGCCGCGATCTCGGCTTGGCTCGAGGGTAGCGAAACGCGACCGACTCCCCTCCTGCGAACTGGCGCGCGGTAGACGCGAAGAAGCGCAGTCGCCGGTTCAGTCGCCGACGCAGGCGCCGGTGGCGTTGGCAGCCTAGCCAGCGCCGGAACGAGCGCATCTGCGAGAGCGGTCATCCCGGCTCACGCTTCGACCAGCGGCTGACAGCGGAAGGCCGCATCGTGGAACGACTTCGCGCTTCGAACGGGGAGATGAGGCGGCAGAGATAACCCGGAGATGGGCGCGAGATGCGCTCGCGTTTTCTTCGAAGGCGTCGGGACCCGATGGCGCATGATGCGCCGCCCGATGATGGCCCTGTTGAATTCTCTACTTCGAGGAAAACGAAATGCCTTCTCTTACCTTCCCCCACGTCGGCCGCCGCGTCGCCATTTGCGTTAGCGCGCTTGCCATTGTCTCTGCCGCGGCGTGCAGCGATGGCACCACGTCACCGCCATCGGACGCGGGACCTCGGGCGAGCCCTGCTGTAGGCAGTCCGAATCTCGGCATGGGCGCCAACGCGTCGCCAGTGATCGACGGCGTGATGGGCCCGGGCGAGTACACCGATGCCGCGACCACCAAGTTTCGAATCGCGCTCCCATCGCCATACAAGGGCACGATAGTCACCCTGTACGCGAAGCACGACAAAACAAACCTCTACCTGGCCACCGTGTACGACAGGCAATCGCCGGTCCTAATCGACCAGGTCGTGTTTGAGTTCGATAACGACAACGATGGCGTTCGGGAAGACGGGGACGACATGATCGGCACAAACAGCTCGATGCCGATCAACCTGCCGCTTGACGTCATGGACATGTTCCGGATCGGTGCCGACTCGTCCAACCATGACGACTTCGATGGCGGGACCCGCGACGTGATGTCCGCCTGGGGGTCGGTCGGGAATACGGTCGCGTTCGAGATCAGCCATGCGCTCGACAGCAACGATGACCCGCACGATTTCTCGATCGATCCGACGGCGGGGGCGGTCACGGTCGGGATGCAGATCATGATGTCGATACAGGCGGACCCGCCCGGCTCCGGTACGTGGGTCCATACGTTCTACCCGAGCCCTACGACGTACTGCAAGTTGACGATCGGCAAGAAGACGACGAGCTTGGCCTGCTAGTAGCAAACGAACACTCGTCGACGCCGCTGTCGTCCCCATCGATTGCGAGCGGGACGACAGCGGCGTGGTTCGTTGGGGCCGTGATCGGTCGCTCAAATCTTGAGCCCGTCAGGCCGTGCGGTCCGCAGTTCGATTATCAACCGCCTAACGTGCACCTCGAGCTTGTTCGGCCGCAAAGCTGATTCCTGAAGGGGCCGAGCCGACGCACATTAACCGCGCCCTAACCGTGCGCGCTTATAATGCGAGCCCGCTGTAAGCGCGACGGCGGCGGAAACGTTGTTTCGGCGCGTACCAGGACAACCCAACCATGGGAGACTGATCCATGAAACGCGTGCTCGCCTTACTGACGGTCGCATCGCTGTTCGGTCTCGGCTGCAGCCCGTCATCACCCACTGGCCCGGTCGCACCCGTCCGGCTGAGGCCCTCGCTGGATTGCGGCAGCACCACGAACAACGACAACAACCCGCCGACCACCGCGGGCGGGGGTTGCAACACCACGAACAACAACAACAACAACAACAACCCGCCGACGACAGCCCGGAACTGATCGCGCCGCACACCCCGCCCTCGCCCGCGTCCGAACACCTGGGTGAGGGCGGCGCTCGAGCGGCCGCGGTTGTCGAGCACTACGACCTCGCCGTCGAGGATCGCCGCCCTGGCCCGCAGCTTCGTCGGCGCGGCCGCCATCTCGGGGAATTCCGCCGTGTATTCCGTCCCGCGACGCGTGACGATGCGCGCGGCGCGTGCCTTCCCGCGGCCGGTGACAAACACGCCCATGCGGAAGCGGCGAGATTGAGCTCCTCCACCCACTGCGCGCCGGTCGGCGGCGCTGGGACGAGCACCGCCTTCTGCGCCTCCTCTACCGCATCGGCTCCTCGCCGAACGCCACCACCCCGCCACACGCCCCAGGACCGCCGCGAGTCGAAGCAGCATCTCCAGCGCGATCCCGGTGGAAGGCCGTTCGCGCAAGCCGCAATGTGGGTGAACGCCCAGCGATTGCTCAGAACAGATTGAGGCCTAACGCCTCGAGATGGCGGGCGACCCACTCGCTCTCGGTGCTCGCCTCGAGCAGCACCAGGGCCGGCGCGAGCGGCCCGAGGACGGCCGTGAAGCGCTCCCGGCTGGTGTGGATCCGCTGCTCCGTGGCGGTCCCGTCGGGGGCGAGGACGCACAGTTGTGTCTCGCGTTGGTGTAGATCCAAGCCTATCGTATCCATTGGCGGCTGGCCTCCGTCGTGTTGCGACATTGATCGCGTGTGATGCCCTGGCATCGTGTGGAGCAAACGATCGCTACCACGTCTCACGGAGGTCCAGCCGCCGCTTCATACCAACTAACTCGGGCGTTAGGCCGCGGACCTCGTACGAGCAACAGTGGTCATGGGCAAAAGAGCGTTGATACGGCCCATGCACTACACAGGTAGGTCTTATGAGTGACCCATTGGCAGCGGCGAAGCTCAAGGCTGAGACGGCCTACAACGCCGCAGCAGACTACTATGACGCGGAGCCCATGGAGTTCTGGGCTCGGTATGGCCAGCGGACCGTCGAGCGGCTGCGGTTATGGCGCGGGGCGCACGTGCTGGATGTGTGTTGTGGTTCCGGCGCGTCCGCGTTGCCTGAGGCGCGGGCTGTCTGCCCCGAGGGCCAGGTGATCGCGGTCGATCTCGCAGGTGAACTCCTCAAGCTCGGACGGGCTAAGGCCCAGGCCGAAGGGCTGCAGTGCGTGGAGTTCCGCCGTGGGGACATGACGAGCTTGAACTTTCCCGATCGTCATTTCGACGCAGTGGTCTGCGTGTTCGGGATCTTCTTCGTCCCGGACATGGAGACCCAGGTGGCGGAACTGTGGCGCATGGTGCGCCCCGGCGGACAACTGGCGATCACGACATGGGGCCCACGATTCTGGAGCCCGGCGTACGAGATCTGGTTGGAGGCCGTGCGCCGCATGCGCCCCGATCTGGTTGCCGCCTTCAACCCCTGGGATCGCATCACGACGCCGGAGGCGGTCCGCACGCTCCTCCATGAAGGTGGCGCCGAGAATATCGATGTGGTTCCCGAAGATGGTTACCAGGCACTGCGCACGCCCGAGGATTTCTGGACCATGGCGCGGGGGAGTGGCCTACGGTGGACGATTGATCAGATGGGCACCGAGTTGGCGCGCGAGGTGAAGCGCGAGATCCTCGACCGGCTTGCTGCCGCGGTCGATCGCGTCGAAACCAACGTCATCTACGCCATCGCCGAGAAACCGCCAGTGAACGGCCGGGGAGATCGTTAACGAAATAGTCCAGGTACATCGCTTACACTCGCCGGGCACGTCGCCGGTGTCGTCGCTGGGACTCAGCGGCTCGTTCGCCTTGACTTTGGATCGCGCGTCCCAGCTACGGCCCAGGTCGCAGGGTCTTGCCCACTTCAATAGCGCAGGGGCGTCACTCATGCCAGGGCCCGTGACCAACCATCATGCCCCGTACGCGCATAGAGCGGATTCAATACCGAGACCGTGAGAAGAGGCTGTGGTACGTCTCGGAGGTCGCTCGGTTCCAGGTGGTCTCACCGGCGATCGACGGGCCGAACCTTTGCCTCGTCATCCGGTTCGAGCGCGAGGGCGAGGAACGCTTCGCGCGGTGGATCGGCGCGAGGACTGGCGCCTGCGTGGCGCGTTGCACCGGCTGTTCGCGGAGGCCGAGCCGGCGGATGAGGAAACGTCGGGAAAGCCTGAAGCTGTTGAACCCCGATCACTTTGAAGGGATAGGCAGCTCAATTCCGCGACGACGCGCCCACATGCGCTAGGCAGGAAATAGTATGTGAAAGGTTGAGGATAATCGCATGCGCCATCGAGTCCTCACCACGACCGCACTTCTCGCGTCGATCGCAACGCTGACACTGCCGCTCGCCGGTCAGCGTACCACCAGCAAGCCGAACGTCGTGCTCGTCATGATGGACGACCTCGGCTACGGAGACATCGGCAGCTACGGCGCGCCCGACGCGAAGACGCCCAATATCGATCGGCTCGCGCGTGAAGGCGTGAGGCTGACCGATGCCTACGCGAATGGGGCCCTGTGCTCGCCGACGCGGACGGCGCTGATCACCGGTCGCTATCAGCAGCGGTTCGGAATCGAGACTGCCCTGACGCTCGCCGACACCGCGGTCGGATTGCCGGCCACCGGGACCTCGTTGCCTGCGCTCCTCAAGGCGAACGGATACGCGACAGCGCTCATCGGCAAATGGCATCTCGGCTTCAAGCGCGAGTTCGGCCCGCGGGCGCACGGCTTCGACGAGTTCTTCGGATTCCTCGAAGGTGCGCACGACTATTACGTCGGCGGGCTCTATGAGGACACGACGCTAGTACCGTCTCATGGCTATCTGACCGACGAGATCACTGATCGCTCGGTGAGTTTCATCACGAGCCATCGCGGCGCGCCCTTCTTTCTCGAAGTGGCGTACAGCGCCGTCCATTGGCCGTTCCAGCCGCCGAATCGGCCGCCGCGCGATACCGCTGGCCGTCGAGGTCGAGCGCTCCAGCAACTACCCATCGATTCCGTGCCGGCGACGCGAGCGGATTACGTGCAGATGCTGGAACGCGCCGATGCCGGAGTCGGGAAGATTCTCGCCGCGCTCGAGCGGCACGGCCTGACACGAAACACCTTGGTCATCTTCACGAACGACAACGGTGGCGAGTGGTTATCACGCAACGCCCCGTTCTTCCATCGCAAAGGAACGCTTTGGGAAGGAGGGATCCGCGTCCCTCTCATCATGCGCTGGCCCGGCCAGCTTCCGGCCGGGAAGACTTCTGCGCAGATTGCGCTGACGATGGACATCACGGCGTCGATCCTCGCGGCGACGCGCACGGAGACACCGGAGAGCTATCGACCGGACGGCATCGACATTCTCCCCGCGTTGCGAGGCGCGGTGCCCATCGTCGAACGCCGAGTGTTCTGGCGCGCTCCGGGGAGGTTGCAACGAGCGGTGCGAACCGGACGCTGGAAGCTGCTGCGCGAAGGAAGCGATGCCGGCCACCCGGGGACGGATTTCCACTTCTTTCTCTTCGACTTGGCCGCCGATCCTGGAGAACGTACCGATCTCGCGGCGCGTCGTCCGGACCTGGTGCGCTCGCTGTGGGGACTGATCCAAGCGTGGGAGAAAGACGTCGATCAAGAAGCTCGACACTAATCCACGGTCACGAGAAACGGAACGCCTAACGGCGCTGTGCGGATCGCTGCTTGGCATAACGCTAGCGGACGATCCATCACTCGGCGCCCTCCGTATCAGCTGTTGACGGGCCCCGACGAGCTCGAGGCGTTCGAGCAGCGGACGTTCCGGCAGTGGAACCGCGCGAGCCTGGTGGCGGTGCGTCGCGCGATCGATCAGCGCCGACGGCAGCTCGCGGGCTGAGTAACAACCGGCGCGGGTCGCCGACCCGCGTGCACCCGGGAGGGGCTACGGCCGGCGGGTGGTTCGCCGGCAGCTCGGTCGCAATGTCCTCGCGGAGATCCGTTCTTGGATGACGGGCGCGCGCGGCACTCAAAATGCCGCCACTCACCCTTGCCGACGTCGGTACAGGGAAGAAAGCCGGGCTAAAATCGGAGGTCGTTATGCTCCGCACGACCGCAATCGTCCTGTGCTTCTGTTGCGTCGCCGAGACCGCCGTCGCTCAACCCGCAAGCCACGCCGCAACCAGCCCTGCCGCCGACGCCCAGCTCTTGACGCTGTATCGGCAGATGATGGACGGCATCGTGCGAGGAGACTCCGCCGCGCTCGCGCGTCTGTGGGCCCCGGGCTACGTGTACACCTACAACACGCCCGACACGATCGTTACGCTGACGCGCGCCGAACGCCTGCACACGCTGGCACAAGAGCGGCGCAACGCGGCAACGAAGTCGGATTCGTCCGCGTCGACAACGGATTCGGCGCGGGTCGAGCGGTGCGCCTTCAAGACCTACGGCACGTTCGCCGCGGGGCCGTGTCACACCATGCTATACTCGCACCAGGGGAGTCAACGGGAGACGCGGCCGGCCCTCGCGACCGTGCTCTTCACCCGCGAGGGCGGCACGTGGCGCATTCTCGCAAGCCACACCAGTTACCTGACAGAACCCAAATGAGCTCTAGGCGTGCGGGCGGGTAGCAAGGCGCGCCTATTCGCTTTATTCGCGCGCCAATCCGGCTAGATGTTCACCTATGCACCGTCGCTCGCCGCCGAAATCGACCGTCGACGACACCCCGCGTCCGGTACTACCGAAGGCGGAGCCTAACGCGTACAAATCTTCGGCGCCTGCTGTCGTGGTCGCGTGCTGGTGCGGAATGGTCGACAGCATGGACCGGCGCACCCTGAACCGCTTCACGAGGGACATCTGGAAGAAATTCGATCCGGCCGACCTCGAGCCCCTCAAATGGGCGTCGGTCGTCACCCGCAGGGCATGCGAGAGTGGCGTCGAACTCGGCACGGCGCGCCCTCACCGCGGCCTCGAGTGGCTTGAGCGATTCCCTGCTCCACGTGCGACGCAACCGCACGATGACCGACTCGAGAACGTCCCGGTCCATGGTGCGCACTGCATCGACCCACATCGCGACCGTCTCCGGTGGCGCGTCGCCAAGCGTGCCGTCATCATTGGCGGATGTTCTCCGCATCGTGGAAAACGCCCCAGCCCCCTACCCCGCTCTGTTCGCGTTGCTGTACGGAGCCGGCCTAGAAGTCTCGGCCGTACTGCGATGCGTGGATTCGGACGTCGATACGAAGCGCCGCGAGGTTAGGGCCCGCGGCACGAAAGCCCATGCGCGCGATCGCATCGTCCGTGTGGCGGAATGCGCGTGGCCGTTCGTGGAGCGCCACCTCGCGACATTGACTCCGGGTGAGCGGATGTTCCGCGGGATCGATCGCTGGCAGGTCGGCGACATGCACCGGGCCCGCCTAACGGCACTCGGCCTCCCGCATCACCGCGTCCACGACTCGCGGCACTTCTACGCGATCCGCGCCATCCGCGCGGGGACGCCGTACGAGCTCGTCGCGCGGCAGTTGGGCCACGCCGACGTCGCGATGGTGGCGAAGGTCTACGGCCGCTTCGCGCCGCGTAGCGACGAGCGCGACCGCTGGAAGAAGATCGCGGCGCTCCAGGACCAGAAATCGAACGAGATGGGTACCGTGGTGGGTAACTCGCCGAAGGCCACCGAAAACGACAAAGCGCGCAAGCCGTTAGGCTCACACGCTTTGGAGAATAGCAGGGGCGGGACTCGAACCCGCGACCCCGGCATTATGAGTGCCGTGCTCTAACCGGCTGAGCTACCCTGCCCTAATGGGCCTTGGAGTATAACGGCTCGCCCGCGTTGATCATAGTCGCCGGTCTCGCTGAGCAGATCGACCTCGCCACCCGGGCGATTCGAATTCATTGACCGAACCTCCGGCCCGCTCGTCATCAGCCCGTATACCCCTTTCGGAGCCCGTCATGACGACGCCCGCTCGGCCGACGCCCAAGGTCAACGTCGCCGCGCTCGTCACGGAAATCGTCGAAGAGGCTCGGAAGAATGCCGAGGAACCGGCGCCTTCCAAATCTCGGAAAATTCCCGGCTACGTAGCCGCGGGCATCGTGTTCGCCATGTGCGCGTGGGCGTGGATCGCGCCCCCCGCATGGCTCGTCCCCCGACCGGTCGGCGCGACCTCCCGCGACTACCGCGAAGCCTGCACACGCGTCGCGCTCGCCCTCCACGCACAGCGCGTCGAGGCATTCCGCGCGTCGCACGGCTACCTGCCTCGTACGAAACAGGAAGTCGGGATCGCCAGTGACCAGATCGTGTACGAAATCACCGACAGCCTTAGCTTCGAGCTCCGCTCGCGAGTGGACGGCGCGAACGTCACCTACAAGTCCTCGCAGCCGCGCGATCGGTACCTCGCCGAGGCGATGACCGCCCTGAGCCGGGCCCGTCGATGATGCCACGCCTAACGAATCCAACGTGCCGCGTCCGGCCGGCGCCCCGGTCGCGCCGAGGCTTCTCGCTCATCGAGCTCATGATGGTCATCGGCATCATCGGACTGCTCGCCGCGCTCGGCATGCCGCGCTACCGCGACATGAAGCGTCGAGCCATCGCCGCGAGCATCGCGTCCGACTTCAACACCGTGCGCGTCGCCGCATACAACTACTTCGCCGACAACAGCACCTACCCGCCCGACGGAAATCCGGGCGCGGCGCCCGCGGCGATGGTTCCCTACCTGCCGCGGAACTTCTCGTTCGACCACGGCGAGTACACACTCGACTACGACGTGTGGCCGTCCCCGTTCAATCCGGAGCAGCTCGTCGTTGGCGTGACCGTCACGTCGCGCGATCAGCAGCTCGTGAACGTAGTGGCGCGGAACACCGCGTCGGGCGGCCTGGGGCTCAACGTCGGCAACGGCTACACCTACATCATCGCCGGGCTCTAGCGCGCGGATTCGGGTGCGCGAAACGAAAGAGGCCGCCCAAACGGGCGGCCTCTTTCGTGTGCCATAGCGGGGGCGGGATTTGAACCCGCGACCTTCGGGTTATGAGCCCGACGAGCTACCAGGCTGCTCCACCCCGCGTCAGTACGGCGAAAGCTAGCCGCGCGCACGGGCAAGTCAAGCCGCGAACCATCATCGCGCGCGCGCCGTGTCCGGTGGCGTGGCAAAACGATAGAGGAGCTCCTTGTCGCCCCGCACCATCCCGAACTCCTCGCGCGCAATGCGCTCCTGGACCACCGGATCGGTGAGGATCGCCTTCTTCACGCGAGCGAGCGAATCCACCTCCCGCTTGAGGGTGTCGATCTGCGCTCGCAGCCGTGCCGCACGCGCACGCTGTGCCAGCAGGTCGTCGGTCCCCCACTCCCCTCCCTGCACCGCGAACACCACCGCGGCGATCACGATTCCCCAGAACAGGATGCGGCGAATCATCGTTGCGCGGCTCGAGCCTCAGAGCCCGTAGATCGCGCCGCCCGGGAATTCGGCGGAGTCACCGAGCTCCTCCTCGATGCGCAGGAGCTGGTTGTACTTCGCGACCCGGTCCGTCCGCGATGCACTGCCCGTCTTGATCTGACCCGCACTGGTCGCCACCGAGAGATCGGCGATGAACGTGTCCTCCGTCTCTCCGCTGCGGTGCGAGATCACCGACAGGTAGCCGGCGGCGCGCGCCATGTCGATCGCCTCCAGCGTCTCCGTCAGCGTCCCGATCTGGTTCACCTTGATGAGGATCGCGTTCGCCACGCCGTTCTCGATGCCGCGCGCGAGGCGCTCGGTGTTCGTGACGAACAGGTCATCGCCGACGAGCTGCACCCGGTCGCCTAACGCTTTGGTGAGCTGTGCCCAGCCCTCCCAGTCATCCTCGGCGAGTCCGTCCTCGATGGAGACGATGGGGTACTCGTCCATCCACTTCGCGTACAGCTCGATCATCCCGGCGGCGTCCCTCGTGCCGGCCCCGCTCTTCTTGAACGTGTACGTGCCGCCCGAATGCAGCTCCGACGCCGCCACGTCGAGCGCGAGCGCGACCTCTTTGCCTGGCGCGTACTTGGCCCCCTCGATCGCCTCAATGATGACCTGGAGGGCCTGTTCGTCATCCTTGAGGTCGGGAGCGAAGCCGCCTTCGTCGCCCACACCCGTCGCCAGCTTTCGCTTCACGAGCACCTTCTTGAGCGAGTGGAACACCTCCGCGCCGACACGCAGCGCCTCGGCGAACGATTCAACGCCGACGGGCACAACCATGAACTCCTGGAAGTCCACGGTGTTGGTGGCATGGGCACCACCGTTCAGGATGTTCATCATCGGAACGGGCAGCGTCCGCGACAACGGCCCGCCGAGATATCGATACAACGGAAGCCCCGTCTCGCCAGCAGCGGCCCGGGCGGTCGCCATCGACACGGCGAGAATCGCGTTCGCGCCGAGCTTTTCCTTGTTCGGCGTGCCATCGAGCTCGATCAGCGTGCGGTCGATCTCCACCTGGTCGGTCGCGATCATCCCCGTGAGCGCTGGCGCGATCGTCTCCTCGATGTTCTGCACCGCCTTCCGCACGCCCTTGCCGAGGTAGCGGCCGGCTTCGCCATCGCGCAGCTCACGCGCTTCGTGCTCGCCGGTAGACGCGCCGCTCGGCACGGCGGCGCGCCCGGTCTGCCCACTCGCGAGTGTGACGTCGGCCTCGACGGTCGGGTTGCCTCGGCTATCGAGAATTTCACGCGCGGCGATATCGATGATCGTGGACATGCTCTGGTCTTGATCGGGTGAGTAGTTAGGCAGGATCGAGCGGCACCAGGCGCAGGCGGGCGAATCTCAATCCGCCGCGGCGCTCTCGCGCTGCGGAGCGGCGCTCGCGTCGCTGTCGATTCCATACAGCTCGCGCATCGCGTGGGCCATCCGATCCCAGGCGGCGCGCGATAGACGGTTGCGATCTTCGTACGTCAAACCGCTGGTATGGATCGGCTCGAGAAAATGAACGTCCACCACGCCGGAACGAACGTGGAACGAATCGCGACGCATCACCTCGAGGGTGCCGTGCACAATAGTGGGCACAATGGGAACGCCCGCGGCGACCGCGAGCACGAATGGACCTTTCTTGAATTGACGGAGCGCGTAGGTGCGACCCCGGGTGCCCTCGGGAAACACCACTACGGATGCCCCGGCGCGTATGCGCTCGGCGGCGACGCGGTAGGACTCGAACGCCGACTTCCGGTTCTCACGCTCGATCGCGATCATCCCCGCTGCGCGTGCCGCGCGACCGAAGAGCGGAATGCGAAAGAGCTCCGCCTTCCCGACGAACTTGTAGCGAGGCAGCACGGCCGCCAGCGTGAGCACGTCGAACCAGCTGACGTGATTGCTCACGTAGATCCGCGGGGCGCCCGTCCGCATGCGCTCATCGTTATGCAACCGGACGCGAATGCCGGCGGCGCGGACGAGACACCTGGCCCACCACCGCGGCGCGTTGTCGTAGATGCTCCCCTCCGCGTCCTTCACGCCGACGAGCGCGGCGACGATCACCATCAGCCCGAAGACCGGCGTCATGATGATCAGCGTGAGGAAGACGAGGATGGTGCGCATCAGGGTGAAAAGTGATCGTGACCCGCTGGCAGGTCAACGAACCTTCCGTGCGACCGGAGCCTTGCCTGTGGAGCGCTTTCGCGCGGCGCCGTGACCACGCCAAGGCGTGTGAGCGGTACGCCGAACTCCCGCGCGAACGCGTGTTCGTCGACCGGCGCGCTCGCCGTCACGACGAGCTCGTACTCTTCACCGCTCTTCGCTGCGTCGAGCGGCGAGGCTCCGCTCACGACGGGAATCGCGTCGAGCTCGATACACACATCGACGGTGCTCGCAGCGGCGAGGTGGCCGGCGTCGGCCAGCAGCCCGTCAGAGACGTCGATCGCAGCCGTCGCGCCGTGTGCGGCCAGCCAGAGCGCCTCGCCGATGCGCGGCGAGGGTCGCGCGAAGCGCGCGCGGTGTTCACGACTCGGCGAGCGGCCCGCAACCCACGCTGCGAGCGCGCAGCCAGGACCTCCGAGCGCGCCGGTCACGTAGACGACGTCGCCAATGCGTGCACCGTCGCGGCCGAGCGGACGTGCGGCGGAGCCAAGGACCGTCACGGTGAGTGAGAGCTCCGTGGCCCTCGTGAGGTTGCCGCCGGTGATCGGCACGTGAAATGAACGCGACGCATCGCCAATACCGTCGGC